>WHUD01000205.1 GCA_009377385.1 Actinophytocola sp. | reverse complement strand
GGTCGGGTCACGCTGCGCACGCAGCAGCCGCTGTTCTGCGACGACTACGGGCGCAACAGGGAGACCGGTGGCTTCATCCTGGTCGACGAGGTGAACAACCACACGGTGGCCGCCGGCATGATCGGCCTCGACAAGCACTGAGAGGGCGCGCTGCCGCGGGGTGGCGGCGTGGTGACGGCCACGAGCATGCGGCGGAAAGCCCCGCGCGCAGCCACGCCGGCACGTTAGCGTCACTGGGTGCCACGCCCAGTCGTGCCCGTACCGCGCACCCGACGGCACAGGCGCCTCGTTGGGTGGCTGCTCGCCGGCCTCGTCGCCGTGCTCGTGGTCACCGCGTACGCGCCGTTTCGGTGGGACCCGCCGCGCCCGGTGACGAACGGGGTCGACCGCACCGCGCCGCACGTGTTGACGTTCGGTGACAGGAACGCGGCGAGGTCGGCGGGCGCGCCGGCGTGGCTGGACGAGGTCAGGAAGGGCCGCCGGCTGCAGATCGACCTGGAGGCGAAGCCACGGTTCCCGCAGCTGCACCATCGGGCCCCCGTCATGATGGTGGCGGACGACTTCTGGAACACGAACGTCGCCGTCGTCCAGGACGGCACCGGCCTGATGCTCTGGCTTCGGCGGGTCGGCGCGAACGACAACGGCGACCCGCCGTTCTACGTCGCCGACGCGTTCCGCCCCGGACACTGGACTGCCGTGCACGTGATCGTCCAGCATGACCGGCTGATCGTGCGGGTGGACGGCGCCACCAGGCTCAGCGAGCCGCTGCCGGCGGGGTCGCTGCGCACGTGGACCGAGGGCACGCTGGCGCTCGGCGACGAGGTGCGCGGCGGCCGCGCGTGGCAGGGCGCGATCCGCCGCGCCGAGGTGCGCACGCCCGGGCACGCCGTCGACTACGTGCAGCCGGGCGCGCTCGAGGTGCCACAGCGCTACCTCTACCTGCCCGACCGGGTCGTGCCGTTCCCGCCGCCATCGCGGCTGGAGTGGCTGATCCTGCTGTTGCACTTCCTCTCCTTCGTGCCGCTCGGGCTGCTCGCCACCTGGGCGCAGCGCCCGCCTCCGCGGGCGTTGGGCGGAGTGCGGGCGATGCTGGTGGTGTGCGGCATCGCCGTGGCGCTCGCGGCCGGCAAGTTCCTCTTCGCGGACAGGCACACCGCGGTCGCCGACCTCGTTGTCCAGTTCGCCGGCGCCGCGCTTGGCGCTTTGGTCGCTTACCGGCTCGGCGAGCGATCCGCGCGCTGACACGGCGAGTACACGGGTGAAAGCGGACGGGCCGATTCTCCGGTTCTGCCGAATCGCCGCGGAGGGCGCTCTACAGTCGATGCGATCGCAATCGACTTCCTGCACCGGTATCGCCGTCGCGTCGCCGACGACGAGGAATGGTGGATCGTGGCACATACCGCCTCTCTCTCCCAGCTCCAGTCGCCGCCTTGGGCATTGGTCAACGGTGAGCTGGTCCGCTACGAGGACGTGCGGGTACACGTCGGCGCCGAGGCGCTGACCCGGGCGTTGAGCGTGTTCGAGGGCGTCAAGGGGTACTGGGACACCGCGGGCGAGGTGTTCGCGGTGCGCAACCCACGTCGGCACTACGACAGGCTCTGCCGGTCCGCTGCGCTGTTCCACATCCCGATCCGGTTCAGCTACGAGGAGTTCGTCGACGGACTCGCGATGCTGGCCGAGCAGTTGCTGGTGCCCGACCGCGACCTTTGGTTCCGGCCGACGCTGTTCGTCACCCAGGGCCACTGGGGAGACGGGACGGTCGCCGATCTCGTGGTGACCGCGTTCACCCAGCAGAAGCATGACCCCGATCCGATGCGGCTCGGTGTCAGCACCTGGCGACGGGCACCCGATGTGGCGTTGCCGACGCGGGTGAAGAGCAGCGCGAACTACGTCGGGGCCAGGCTCGCCAGGATCGAGGCGCGCCGTCTCGGGTACGACGACGCGGTTCTGCTCAACGACGCCAACCGGGTGGCCGAGGCCACCGGTGCCTGCATCCTGATCGTCGATCGCGGCCGGGTGGTAACGCCGCCGACGAGCGAACGATGCCTGGACAGCATCACCGTCGACGCCCTCGAAGAGGTGTGCGGGAAGCTGGGTGCGCCGTTCCACCGGCGGCCTGTCGAGCGCACCGAGCTGCTGTCCGCCGCTGAGTGCGGTGTCGCCGGCACCATCTCCGAGCTGACCCTGGTCGAGGAGATCGACGGCTTCGGGTACGAGCGGTCGGGGCTGCTCGCGGAGCTCAGGCAGGCCTACGTCGACGTCATGCGGGGCGGGGCCGTGGTGCCCGGCATCGACATGGTTCCGCTGGTGGACGCCGCGGCGCTGTCCGCACGCGCGGGGGCCACGGCTACCGCGGGCTAGGACGCAGCGTCGAGCTGATCACGGCGGCAAGTGAGGGTGCCTGCCGGTCCCGTGCGGACACGCTGGTGAGGGGCAGCGGCCAGGGGATCGCGAGCTCGGCGTCGTCGAAGGCGATCGTGACGTCTTCTGCGGGGTCGTGCGCCCTGTCGATCCGGTAAGACACGTCGGCGGGCTCGGTCAGCGCCTGGAAGCCGTGCGCGCACCCCGCCGGCACGTACACGGTGACCTGGGTCTCGCCGGACAGCTCGAAGTACTTCTTGGCGAGGTACGTGGGGGAGTGCGGGCGGAGGTCGACGACGACGTCGAAGACGCGCCCGTATGAGCAGCGGACCAGCTTCGCCTCGCCGGCACCCGACCGCAGGTGGAGACCGCGCACCACGCCCCGGCGTGACCTGGAGACACTGTCCTGGATGAACGCCTCGGGGTCGATGCCGGCTGACGCGACGACGTCCTTATCGAAGGTGCGGCAGAAGAAACCTCGCTCGTCGACGTGTGCGGTGGGCTCGAACAGGTACGCGCCGGCGATCGCCGGGACGGGTGTCGCTCTCATCGGGCCTCCTGCAGCGGTTCGGGTGCGGGCGAGGCTGACGTGTCGGGAGGCGCCGGCATGTGCGGCGTGGGGAGGAGCGCGGCGGACAGCACGTCGAACTGCCGCTGCAGCTGCCGCGAGTTCGCGCGAGCACGTGCGGCCATCGCCGCGCCCAGCTGGTCCCGCCCGTCCTCGAGTGCGGTGAGCTGGTCGATCAGCCTGTCCACGTCGAAGGAACCGACGTCTTGGCAGAAATCGGCCAGACCCATGTCCGCCATCAGCACGTCGTTCTTCCTCGCGTAGCCGAGCGACACCGTCGGCTTCGCCAGCTTCAGCGCGCACAGCACGTTGTGGTACCTGGTGGCCACTACGGTGTCGACGGACGCTATCTGCCGCATCAGCTCGGTGAGCGAGGACACCGGCTGGGCGAGCACCCGAGACGGTGCGAGGTGCGGCCGATGCTCGCGGAGGTCCGCGAGCAGCTCCTGTACCACGCTCTCGTCGACGTGGTCGCCGGTGAGCAGCCGGACCGTGCGCCCTTCGTCGACGAGCCACCTGACGAAGCGCTCCATCTTCGCGAGGTACTCCGCGTGGATCTGCTCGGCACGGTCACGGTCGTCGTTGCCGCCGTAGTAGGCCATCACGCCGACGCCGACCGTCCTGCCGCTGCCGCCTTCCTCACCGGTGACTGCACTCGACGGCGCGGGGAGCGCGAACACCAGGTCTGGGTACACCTCGTCGGCGGAGACGTTGACGCCCATCCGCCACAGCGCCTCCTTCGACTGCGCATCCCTGTAGGAGCGGTAGTGCGCGAGCCTGGCCGCGGAAATGAACAGCAGCCTGGTCATCCGCTGGCGCATCGCGTTCGCGCCGACGCTCACCAGGGCCACCTTCGTGCCGAACAGCCTGCCGCATGCGGTGAGCAGGAGGAGCGCGTACGGGAAGCCCCACGGCCGCAGCGGCAGGGTGGCCTCGAGCACTCCCATGCCGGGCACGATCACGACGTCGTGCCTACGGACCCAGGCCGCCGTCCTAAACGCGTCGAGACCCTTGCCGACGACCTTCAGCACGATCGCGCGCACGCCGCTCGCCCGGTGCTCGTGACGCTGGTACCAGTGCAGCGGTGTGGCCTCGACGCCGTACTGGTCGCGTACCTGCTCGGCCCCGGCACAGTAGAACGTCACGGTGGCGGCAGGGTGCTCGACCGCGAGGTACTCGAGCACCGCCTCAAGCGAACCGTCGTTGCCGATGTTGCCGGAACCCAGCAGGCCGAACAACCCGACCCTGGTTCCGGCGCCACGGCGGGGACGCCGCGGGAGCCGCGCGCTCATGAGGCACTCCGCGGTTGGCCCGGCACGACCGCGTGGACCGAGAGGCTCTGCAGACCGATCGCCGCGGTCGGCTGGTCGGCCGGCTGCTTGGCCCGGCCCTGCCCGGCCCTGCGGGCCAGCCACCGGGCCAGGTGCCGGTAGCACTCCTCCTTGTCCGCGGCGGACAGCGGCGCACGCCTGACCGCGGCTGCGTACCCCCACACGTACTCGGCGTACAGGCGGAGGATGGGGTGGCGCAGCCGGTTCGCCCTGCGCGGGTCGAGGTTCGCGCAGCGGGTGCGCACGGTGGGGCAGGCACGCTCGGCGCGGTCCGGGTGGTCGCGCCTGAAGTACAGCCAGTCCGGCACCTGGTAGAAGGGGCCGTGCAGGGCGAGCTCGGCCACGATGGTCCTGTCTGCGTGGTGGTAGCTGTCCACCAGCGGGGTCCTGCGCAGCACCTCGGTCCTGATCACGCCGCCGTCGTCGTCGCCGCCGTTGCCGAACAGCATGCTGTGGAAACGTTCCGGCGCGTTCGGGGAGATGGTGGCGAGCGGGTACTCGATCGCCTGGGTCACCGCGCCGGAGTCGTCGATCATCGCGGTCCAGGAGTGCGCCAGCACGATCTGCGGGTGTTCGTCGAGTGCTTCCACGCACCGCTGCAGCAGGTCGCGGGCGTACAGGTCGTCGTTGGACGCCCACTTGAACAGCTCGCCCCTGGCCTCGTGCACCACCACGTTGTGGTTGGGCGCGCAGCCGATGTTGCGTACCTGCCTGAGGTACCTGATCCGCGGGTCGGCCGCGGCGTAGCTGCGGCCGATATCGGCGGTGTCGTCGGTGGACGCGTTGTCCGAGATGATCAGCTCGAAGTCGGAGTAGGTCTGGCCGAGCAGCGCGTCGATCGCCTCGCTCAGGTAGGTGGCGCCGTTGTAGACGGGCAGCCCGATGCTCAGCCGAGGCCCTGTGGTCATGAGTTCCTCATCCCCTCTGTCACGTCGAGGTCGGCGACCCCGTCGAGCGATGATGGTCGTGCCAGGGCGACATCGCGCAGCCCGGCACGGAGCTGCCACCACCACACGACCGCCCCGAGCAGGGTCGCGATGGCGCACCCCCAGCTGGACCCGAGCGCGCCACCCAGGAAGGCGCCACCCACGCCGCCGGTGAGGTAGGCGGCGGAGGCGAACAGCTGCGCGCCGAGGCTCCGCTTCGCCGCACCGAGTGCCCGAAGCCCCGCGGTCGCACCCGTGGAGAGGCTGGCGTGCATCACGGACAGCGTCGCCGGCAGGATCAGCGCGGACGCCGTCTGCCACACCGAGCCGAGCAGCTCGGCGCCGACCGCGTCGGGCAGCAGCAGGAGCAGCGCGAGCCCCCACGCCAGTGCGGCGAACGCCTGGCCGCCGCCGAGGATCAGGCAGAACAGCGACAGCGACCTGCTGGAGCGGCGGAACATCCGCGCCGCTTCCGGCACCGCGAACAGCCCGACGCCCATCAGCACGGTCAG
>WHUD01000204.1 GCA_009377385.1 Actinophytocola sp. | reverse complement strand
TTCGCCGCGGCGGGCAAACCGCAACGCCAAGGGTTCTTGGCGGGACGACAGGATGTTCACCGCGAACCGCCCTGCCTCGGTGATCGCATCGGTGCTGCGAGCCCCGATGGTCAAACACACCAGCAGCAGTGGCGGCTCGAGTGACACCGAGGTCAGCGAATTGACCGTCATGCCGTGAGGTTGGCCATCGGCGGCTGTCGTCACCACGGCGACGCCGGTCGCGAATCGGCCCATCGCGTTCCGCATGGTTTTCGGGTCGACGTGGGTGGCCGGTGTTGGGGCGGTGGCGGAAGGTGACATGAGGTGCTCCAAGGTCGTCAGGTGCGGTAGCGGACCTCGAAGGTGAGGACGCCTTCGTCGGTGCGCCAGGGTCCGTGTGGCATACCGGGTGGCCGGCAGGCGTACATGCCTTTGGTGAAGGTCTTGCCGAGGCTCAGGTCGGTGAAAGATCCGTCCAGGATGTAGACCTCTTCCCAGAAGTCGTGCTTCTGCACCCCCATCGGGGTGGAGTCGGCGCCGGGCTCGTAGCGCAGGACCCGGGTGGCGACTCCGGTGTCCGGGTCGCTGGCGAGGATCCGCTCGGTGATGGCTGGGTCGTCTCCGGCGCAGACGGTGAAGGGAACGTCGGTGACGGGGAAGAATTCGTGCTCGGGCTTGCTCATGGTCG
The DNA here is from genome assembly GCA_009377385.1 of Actinophytocola sp. Classification (GTDB taxonomy): domain Bacteria; phylum Actinomycetota; class Actinomycetes; order Mycobacteriales; family Pseudonocardiaceae; genus Haloechinothrix_A. Next base: position 5,088 of record WHUD01000204.1, on the reverse strand, counting down.
ATCGCTTCCGGTGTGAGGGGTCAGGGTGTCGTGAGGTCGTAGCCGGCGAGGAAGTCGTCGACGTCGGCTACGGGCTGATCGAAGCCGTAGTTGCGGAAGGCGTAGCCCTTCACGACGAACGGTGCGCCGGAGTAGAACAGCTCGTACTGGTGGTGCCTGCCTGCGAACTCGCTGCCGACGGCGTCCCAGGCGAGTTTGAACAGCTTGATCCGTTCCTCGGCTGGCGTGCCGGGGCTGTGGACGTAGCGGTCGATGTCGGCGCGGGTGTCCGGGTTTGTCAGGTCGGCCACGCTGGCGGGCACTTGCAGGACACCGCCGCCGACCAGCTCTCGCAGGATGGCCAGCACCCGTGGGTAGAGCTCGGACTGCAGGCCCATCGCGCCGTAGAGCGCGCGGGCACCGGGCTGCCACATGCCCTGCTCGTCGGGTGCCGCAGTGTACTCGGCGGCCAGCACGGCGGATTCGACGAGGGAGACGAGGCTGGCGAGTTCGCCGAGCTTCTCCATCACGCCGGGGAACTTGTCGACGCCGTTGACGGCGGCGACCTTGCGCGCCAGGCCTGCGATGAACTGTAGCTTGATCGAGAACCGGATCTGGGCTTGCCAGTTGCCGAGCACGTGGGCGCCGGTGTCGAAGAACTGTCGGCGCAGCCCCGCGACGTCGCGGTAGACGAACACCCGGTCCCAGGGGATGAACACGTCGTCGAAGACCAGCAACGCGTCGGTTTCGTCGAACCGGGTGGTCAGGGGGTAGTCGTAGTGGCTGCTCGCGGCGGGGGCGTAGGGGCGGCGGCAGTACAGCTTGAGCCCGTCGGCGGCTACCGGCACGGCGAAGCTGACGGCGAAGTCGGTGTCCTCCGGGCTCAGCGGTTTGATGCAGGAGACCAGGATCTCGTCGGCTACGGCGCCGCCGGTGGCCAGCATCTGGGCGCCACGGACCACGATGCCGTCTTGGCGCTCCTCCGTCACGCCAACCTGGATGAACTCGCCGTCCCAATCGTGTGCGGTGGTGGCGCGCGATACCTGTGGCGGGATGATCGCGTAGGACACGTAGAGGTTTTCGTCGGCGACACGCTTGCGGTAGTTGGCGACGTTCGCGGCGAAGTCGTGGTCGCCGGCGGCGAAGGCCTCGGGGTGGGCGGCGAACGCGGCGAGGAAGGCGCCGACGTGGTCGGGGCTTCGGCCTACCCAGCCGTGGGTGTGCCGCGCCCAGGTGCTGACGGCTTCGCGGAACTCGGTCAGCTCTTCCCTGCTGCGCGGGGTGGTGAACAATCGGTTCACGTCCCTGCCGGTGTCCGGGTCCGGCGTGATCATGGCGGATTCCGGGTCCGCGGCGGTGTCGAACAGCTCCGCGATGGTGCGCGCGATGGGCGCGAACGCCGGGTGATGGGCGACGTCGTCGACGGCTTGACCGTCAACGTAGACGCGTCGCGCGTCCTTCAGCGACGTCAGATAGTCCGATCCGGTGCGCATCACAAGCTCCTCTGCTTGGTCTCGTAGGCGTGGGTCAGCACGGTCAGCCCTGGCAGTTCGAGATGCATCCGCCAATAGCTGCCATGGACGAACGTCCCCCCGAGCAGCGGCAAGGTCCCGCAGAACAGCACAATGTCGCCGGTAGTCCCGCTGACGACGCCGGCCATCCGTTCCAGCAACTCGGCGGGATGGCGCAGCGTGGCGACAGAGCCCTCCTGATATGGCCAGCCGTCCACGCTGGAATCGGCCAGCAGGCTGTCCCAGTCCACTGTGTCCAGATCGTTGCCCAGCTCGACGACGACGTCGCCCAAAGGCTTCGGGCACGCTGCCTTCGCGGCGGCGATGTCGCTGCGTTCGATGACTCGATCGGTGTGGTCGGAACCCACGCCGAGGAAGTAGCGACCGCCGTGGCGGATCACCACCGGCTCCACCTCGCCCGAGGTCGACTCCGAGTCGACCGCGACAACTGGGTCGGTGGTCAGCAGGCTGGGATCGAGGTCGTAGAAGGCGGGCACGCTGGCGGGTCGGGGAACCCCGATCGCCTCCAGTTCGGCGATGTGCGCCTCTACGGTGGCCAGGTCGCGTGCGGTATATCCGGCGACAATCAGCCGGTCGGCGTCGATGACCAGTTGTTCCTTGCTGCCGGTGACTTCGACGGTCAGCGGGGTGCGACGATCGTTCACCACTACCTCCTCATGTTTCGGTTCGGACTTCCAGCGGCCACCGGCGGTCCGCGAGTACGGGGAACTCGCCGCGCACCTTGTCGACAACTGCCGGGTCGATGTCACAGAACGTGACGCCTTCCTCGGTGCCTGCTTCGGCCAGCACGCTTCCCCATGGGTCGACCACCCGGCTGTGACCACCGAGCTCCGTACCGCCCTGCTGGACACCGACCGCATTGCAGGCGATTAGCAGCACCTGCTGCTCCACTGCCCGGCATGTGGTGAACAACCGCCAGTGCTCGCGGCGGGCCGCCGGCCACGCCGCAGGCACCACCACCGCCTTCGCGCCACGGTCGACCAGCCCACGCCACAGTTCTGGAAAGCGCAGGTCATAGCAGGTCGTCGCGGCCATAGGGCCGAACACGGTGTCGGCGACCGTCACTCGGTCGCCGGGAGTCAGCAGTTCGGACTCTCGCGAGGCGTAGCCGAAGACATGCACCTTGCGGTAGGTGTGCACGATCTGCCCGTCCGGTGCGAGCAACACGGCCGTGTTGAACAGACGGCCGTCGGAGTCCTTCTCAATGACGCTGCCCAGGTGGACGTGAGCGTCCAGTTCGCGCGCCCACAGTCGTCCCGCGGCGACTGTGGGTCCGTCCAACCGCTCGGCCAGCTCACCGTAGCGGTCGAAAGCGAAATACCCGGCTACCCACAGCTCCGGCAACACCACCAGGTCGGCGCCACGGGCGGAGGACACCATCCTGCCCACCCGCGATCGCCGCTGACTCGGCGACTCCTCCTGCGGGCTCGCGACCTGAACCAGTGCGATCCTCATGACAGGCCCGCCATCGATTGGTGCCCTTCGCCCCACCCGGACACCGTGGGCAGACGCAGCGCATCCAGCGTGCTGGATAGATGCGCACCCAACGCGCCACCGGCATCGGCTGGCTTACCGCCGCGCAGCGCGGCGACGATCGCCGCATGCTCGGCCAGCACGGCACGCGCCCGGCCCTCCTCATTGGCCACCGCGGTCAGGCCCATCCGGACCTGGCGGTCACGCAGCGACTCATAGAACTCCGCCAAGACCGGATTTCCGGCCCGGCGCACGATCGCGCGGTGGAAGGCACGGTCCAGATCGATGAAGGCAACGGGGTCACCGATCACGCGCTCTTGCTCGTCCACCAGGGACTCCAACTCGGCCAGCAATCCCTCACCAGCCGGCACGACCTGGCGGATGCACCAGTCCTCGACCAGCTCGCGGGCCTGCATCACCGCACGCACTTCGCCGTCTGAGATCGGCGGCACGAACACGCCCTTCTTCGGCACGATCTGCAGGAAGCCCTCGGCCTCCAACCGCAACAGCGCCTCACGCACCGGGGTGCGCGACTTCCCCGTCGCCTCGACGACCTCTGCCTCGGTCAGGAAGGTGCCATCGTGCCGTGGCAGCTTCGCAATGTGCTGCTTCAACCACCGGTAGGCCACATCCTGTGCCGATTCACCGCGACCCTCTGCTTGTAGACCACTCATAGACGTGCTGTCTACAACTGCGTCTCGCCGCCCCGCAACAGCGTTCATCGGATTGCCTCGCGGGCATGGCTGCGGGCGAGCGCGGCCATGCCCCGCTCTCGATCGCGCTCGCCGCGAGCCGCCGCGAGTCGGTCGCGAAGAGAAGCCCGCTCCTCATAGAACGACGCCACCTGGTGCGGGGTCGCAGTCAGTCCCGGCCGGCTAAGACCCAAACACGTCAGCGCGGACAGCACGTGTGCGCTCCCGCCGTCTATCGCCGGTCCGTGCTGTGTTCGTAGGCTTGTCATAGACAAGATGTATACATCATGTCGACGGGCGGTGCAAGGGAGCAAAGCGAGGATTTCCCGGAGGCCTCGGACGGTTCGTGCCTTGCCACGGTGGCAGCGCTGTGGCCTGCGTGTGTGCCATTTTGACCGGCTCAGCGATAACCTAGACTGCGCATCGCTACTAAGTTGGTGAAGTGGACCCGGCAGCCTTCCGGACGGCGGGTGGGCCAGGTTTCGCATGTTCTGGGGCAGTTTCCGCTGCTAGAGCACTTACACGTCGGCGAAGAGTTCACTTACCTGTCGTCGCCGTCGCCTACCTGATCTTCAACGAGAACTACCGCGGCCTCTGGATTCATGCAGCCGGGGTTTGTCGTGTCACAACGGTCGGCGGCCACCGCTGGGGCGAGCGCGGAACTCGACGCCGTGGCTCAGCGCCCGCGAAGAGGGGGTCGTTGATCTGGAGGTGATTGCCACCCGCCGGTCGGCGCGCAGCAAGACGATGACGACGGCGACCAGGACGGCGTCGAGAACGGCGATGGACGCCAGTGGGGCAGCCAGATCGCGCTGACGCCAGCCACCACGACGGCTAGGCAGGCGGCGAACCGCTCGCCCACGCTTCTGGGTACGACCAGTGATCGAGAGTGGCAGCGGCTGGCGGATGAGCTTTTGCACAGGCCCGACACCCAGCTGCTTGCCGACGAGACCGGTATCGGCAACGCTCGGTTCAACAGTGTCCGGGCACTCGCCGGCCGCCCGCAGCTGGCCCAGCGTGACCGCTGGCGGGATGTCGGCTCTCCCGCCGGCCCGGTTCCGGCTCTGCTACCACCGGCGTTGGGTCGCAACTGGAAGTTGCCTGACGGCCAGGTGCTCGCGCTGGGTGCCGACACCGCGGCCATTCGCGCGGAAGTACTGACGAAGACCCAGCAGAGCTTGCTTACGAAAGCCATCCCGGCTAGCGACCACCGCCGTGCGGCTATCGTCCGCGCTGGTTTTGGCTCGGTTGTAATGCGGAAGGTGTCGAGTTCACATGAGCCAGGCGGGTGGTAGGCATTGATCGAGAAAGCCCGCTTGTTGACCGGCGTTCGGCGTGACCATGTGGGCGTCATTCGCGGTGACCATGTTCTGGGGATGAAAGAGCCCCGCCAGGCCTTCCTGGCGGGGCTT
>WHUD01000203.1 GCA_009377385.1 Actinophytocola sp. | reverse complement strand
CTTATGCCCATCGCCGACAGTAGTCACCGCCGCCTCCACAAGGCCGTTGAAGTAGATCGCTCCAATTGTACCTCCGATACTAAGTCTCATGCTGATCATCGGTCATTGCAATCGCCACGCTGGAAGACACTGTTTGGTCGTGTGGGCGAAAGTGTTGACAGTTACAGGTTCGCCGAGCGACGATATGAACGTTGGACCGCTCCAATTTTGGAGCGATCCAACCAGCTGAGTGATCAATCTGGTTGTCCGCGACCAGAAGAGGGCAGGGGTGCATCGTGATGGGCAGTGAACGCCTCAAGCGCTACAGCCTGGTCGGCACCGATGCTGAGCGCGCAGTTGCCGCTGGGCTGGCTGGCGGGGCTGACTGGTTCCGAAGTGATGTACCGCGGAGGCGGATGAAGGAGCTGATGCGCCGGTCGGACGGTCCGGCGACCCGCGACACCGTGCTATGGCTCGGCGGCATGCTGGTCTTCGGCGCATTCGGTGTTGCGTTCTGGGGCAGCTGGTTCGCGGTGCCGTTCTTCCTGGCCTACGGCGTGCTGTACGGGTCGGCGTCGGACTCCCGGTGGCACGAATGTGGCCACGGCACGGCCTTCAAGACCCGCTGGAAGAACGACGTCGTGTACCAGATCGCGTCGTTCATGATGATGCGTGACCCGACTACCTGGCGCTGGAGCCACACCCGGCACCACACCGACACGCTGATCGTTGGGCGCGATCCGGAGATCGTCGCGATGCGTCCGGCCCGGCTCGCCCGGATCCTGGGCAACTTGTTCGGCCTCGTCGACGTGCCGGTCGCGCTGCGGCTCATGGTCATCCATGCCTGCGGGCGGCTGACCGCCGAGGAACAGACCTACGTGCCAGAGAGTGAGCGGCGGAAGGTGTTCACCACCGCCCGGATCTGGGTAGGCATGTACCTCGCGACGGCCGCTGCCTGCGTGCTCACCGGGTCGCTGCTGCCGGTCGTGCTCATCGGCGGGCCGCGCATCTACGGCACCTTCATGCACCTGATCTACGGGCTGACGCAGCACGCCGGGATGGGTGAGAACGTGCTCGACCATCGGCTCAACACTCGCACCGTCCACATGAACCGGCTCAACCGGTTCCTGTACTGGAACATGAACTACCACGTCGAGCACCACATGTTCCCGATGGTGCCGTACTACCGGCTGCCCGAGCTGCACGAGGAGATCAAGCACGACCTCGCGCCCGCGTATCCGGGACTGTGGGCGGCCTACAAGGAGATCGTCCCTGCGGTGCTGCGGCAGCTGAAGGACCAGACCTACTACGTGCGCCGCGGGCTGCCGGAAGGCGCCGCCCCGCTCCACCCCGTATCCGATGGCCGTGCCGTGCTCACCGAAAGGAGTGCCGTCGCATGACCCAGTGGATTGCCGCGTGCGGTGTGGACGACGTCGACGAGGAGGACGTGCTTCCGTTCCAGCACGACGGGGTCGACTACGCCATCTACCGTTCGCCGGACGACACCTTCTACGCCACGGCCGGGCACTGCACCCACGAGCGGGAGCTGCTCTGCGACGGTCTCGTAATGGACCGTGTCATCGAATGCCCCAAGCACAACGGGCGGTTCGACTACGCCACCGGAAAGGCGCTCGGCGCCCCCGCCCTTGTCGACCTGCGGACCTATCCGGTCAAGGTCGAGAACGACACTATCTACATTGGAGTCTGATGAGCACCGAGCGCGCCATGGTGGTGGTCGGCGCCGGTGAGTGCGGCGCCCGCGCGGTGTTCGAGCTCCGCGACGCCGGGTGGACCGGCCCGATCACGCTGGTCGGTGCGGAGGACGTCCACCCCTACGAGCGGCCGCCGCTGTCGAAGGCGGTGCTGACCGGCGACGCGGCGCCCGTTCCCGTCCGCGACGCCGACGCGCTGCGCGAGGCGGACGTCGAGTTCGTGGCGGGCGTCGCGGCGAGCGACATCGACCGCGACCGCAACGAGCTGGTGCTCGCCGACGGCAGGCGCATCCCGTACGAGCGGCTGCTGCTGGCGACCGGTGCGAGCGCGCGGCGGCTGCCGCTGTTCGGGGTGTCCTACCTGCGCAGCCAGGCCGACGCACTGGCGTTGCGGGACCGGCTGCGACCCGGCGCGCGGGTCGGTGTCATCGGCGGCGGGTTCATCGGCCTTGAACTGGCGGCCAGCGCGACCGCACGGGGCTGTGCGGTCACCGTGGTCGAGGCCGAGCCTCGGTTGCTGAGCCGGGCTGTGCCCGCCGAGGTCGCGGCGGTCGTCGCCGACCGGCACGAGCAGGCCGGTGTCGACGTGCGCTGCGGGACCGGCGTCGCGGCGGTCCGGGACCGGGGCGTGCTTGAGCTGACCACCGGCGAGACGTTGGACTGCGACGTCGTGGTGGCCGGGGTCGGTGCTGTGCCCGAGACCGCGCTCGCCAAAAACGCCGGGCTCGCCATTGACAATGTCGAGAACGGTGTGCGGGTGGACGATCGTCTCCGCACCAGCGATCCGGACATCTTCGCCGCTGGCGACTGCTGTTCGTTCCCGCACCCGCTCTACGGGCGGATCCGGCTGGAAGCCTGGCGCAACGCGCACGACCATGCCGTCACCGCCGCCCGGAACCTGCTCGACGCCGACGAACCGCACACGGCGGTGCCGTGGTTCTGGTCCGATCAGTACGACCTGAACCTCCAGATCGCGGGACTGCCGGACGCCGCGACCTCCGAGGTGGTGCGGCAGCGAAGCGACGGTGTCGAGACCCGGTTCGGCCTCGGCGCGGACGGCACGCTGCTGTCGGCGGCCGCCGTCGGCACCGGCAACGCGGTCGCCAAAGACGTCCGGCTCGCCGAGATGCTGATCGCCGCCCGCGCGATGCCCGACCCCGCGTCGCTGGCCGACCCCGACACCGCGCTCAAGGCGCTGCTGCGCGCCGCGAAGTCCACCCCACAGCCAGCCTAGGAGGATTCTGATGCGCCACAACCCTTTTCCGCGCTCCGGGCAACCCGTCAGCGAGCTCGGCTTCGGTGCCATGGGCTTCGCGGGTTGGTTCGGCGAGCAGCAGGAGTCGGAGTGGATCGACAGCCTGCTGTACGCGCTGGAGCAGGGAGTGTCGTTTGTGGACACCGCCCGCGCCTACGGTGACTCGGAACGGGTCGTCGGCAAGGCGTTGCAGCAATGGTCCGGCACGCGTCCGTTCGTGGCGACGAAGGTCGAACAGCTCGCAGGTCAGACCGGCTGGGGCACGCCGGTTGATCCGAAGCTCGCGCATCCGCCGGGCCACATCCGGGCCAGCGCCGAGCGTTCGCTGACCGAGCTGGGGCTGGACTACGTCGACCTGATCCAGCTGCACATCTGGTGGCCGACGTGGGGCGTGCGCGGGCACTGGATGGACGAGCTGCAACAGCTCAAGCAGGACGGTCTGGTCCGCCACATCGGGATCTCCATTCCCGACCACCGCTCGGACATGGCGCTGCCGCTGGTGGAGAGCGGGCTGATCGACTCGGTGCAGACGATCATCAACATCTTCGACCCGATCGCGCTGGACAACCTGGTGCCCGCGTGTCAGCAGAACGGCGTCGCGGTCGTCGCCCGCTGTGTGCTCGACGAGGGTGGGCTGACCGGCACGCTGACCGAGGACACGGTGTTCGCCGAGGACGACTTCCGGTACGGCTACTTCGACGACATCGTGCCGCGTTCGGTGTACCTGGAGAAGGTGGACGCGCTGCGGGAGTACGTGCCTCGGTATGCGAGTTCGCTGGCGGCGCTGGCGCTGAAGTTCGTCACCCAGCCGGCCGGGGTCACCACCGCGATCACGTCGATGCACGTCCGGGAGTTCTGCCAGGCCAATATCGCCGCGGTGGGGGAGCCGGAGCTGCCGGCCGAGATTCACGACTTGCTGCGGTTCAAGCACCGCTTCATCAAGAACTTCAACGAGACCAAGATTTTCCGGGAGTACCGATGAGCATGACCGTCCGCTGGGAGGACCTGCTGCCCCGTGAGTTCGAGCAGCGGCTGGCGCAGCTGCCGCTGGTGTATCTGCCGATGGGGCTGTGCGAGCCGCATGGGCACGTGGCCGCGTTCGGGCTCGACACGCACAAGGCCGTTTACCTGTGTGAGGAGTCCGCGCGCCGGTTCGGCGGCATCGTGGCGCCGACCCAGACCTACCACGTGCACGAGACCGGGTACCACCGGCCGTGGCTGGAAGAGGTGATGGGCGACGTCAATCCGCGTATGGCAAGCGTACCGCCCGACGTCGTGCTCAAGATGCTGGTGTTCCAGCTGCGGGCGTTCGTCAACGCGGGTTTCCGTGCGATCGTCGTGCTGACCGGGCACAACGCGAACCAGCCCGACCTGCGCCTCGTGGCAGAGGAGTTACGCCGCAACCGGCCGGTCCCGATCGTCGCTGTCAGCGACCCGGAGCTGGTCGCCGGGCAGTTCGAGGGCGACCACGCGGGGAAGTACGAGATCTCGCAGCTGCTGTACCTGCGCCCGGAGCTGGTCGCGCTGGACCGGCTCGACGACCGCCACAACACCGAGCTGCGCCGCTTCGCCCAGGGCGACGACGCGGGCGAGGCCACCGAGGCCGAGGGCCGCGCCATCATCGAGGCCAGTCTTGACGCTATCAAGACGATGCTCGCGGACTGCCAGCCCTTGCCGGATGCTGGCGACGTCCCGTTCATGACGATGGACGAAGCCGAGGAGATCTGGCAGCGGGTCGCCGCCCGCGCCGACGAATGGTGCACGCTCCGCGAATAGCGACTGACGCCATGTCGTCCCGGGCGGTGGCGAAGATTCAGGTAGCGACGTACACAGCTACGCGCCAGATTCAACGACGAAATTGATCAGGTCAAGGGCCGCCCGCCCAGGCAGAGCGAAAATCTTGGCCGATGTCCTGCAGCATCTGACGACACTCGTCGACGGCGGCGGCCATCCAGAGGAAGCCGTGAATGGTGCCATAGTGGTGTTGGATTACCGGCACGCCTGCGGTTTCGAGGCGGTCGGCGTATCGCTTTCCTTCGTCCCGAAGAACATCGAATTCCGCGGTCACGACGATCGCTGGTGGCAGGTCGGCCAACGTCGCGGCCCGCAGGGGGCTGGCGAGCGGATTGGAGCGTTTGCGCGGATCGGGAGCGTACTGTCTCCAGGACCATTGCATATCTGCTGTCGTCAGTCCGTAGCCCTCTGCGTGCTCATGTGCTGAATGGGTGTCGAGCTCCGAGTCCACGGCCGGATAGATGAGGAGCTGAACCACGGGCATTGGCGCTCCCGTGTCACGGGCCTTCAGACAGACGGCTGCGGCGAGGTTTCCTCCGGCGCTGTCGCCGCCGACTCCGACCCGCGCGGGGTCCACGTTCAGCTCATGTGCATGCTCCAGAGTCCACGTGAAAGCAGCAAAGCAGTCATCCAGGGGAACTGGGAACGGATGTTCGGGCGCCTTCTGGTAGTTGACCGCGACTACCACGCAGCCGGTGGCGTTGGCCAGCGCTCGGTGGGGACGGTCGGCAATCTCGATGTTGCCCACGATCCAGCATCCACCATGGAAGACCACCAGAGCCGGAAAGGGACCATGGCCCTCGGGGGTGTACACGCGCACGAGGATCTCTGCTGTTGGCGTGGGAATGATCCGGTTGTCGCAGCGGGCGACGGGCTCCGCCTGCCCCATGTACTCGATCCACTCCCATTGGACCGCCCTGGACTCAGCAATGGGTGCCTCCCTCATGGGACGGACACCGGCTCGGGCGCGTTCGTCGAGGACTGCTTGGGCTTGCCGGTTCGGTTGTGCCGATGCCATCG
>WHUD01000202.1 GCA_009377385.1 Actinophytocola sp. | reverse complement strand
AACGGCTCAACGGACGGCTCGCCGGAGGTCGCCGTCCGGCTCGGCGCGACCGTGGTGCACGAGCACGCTCCGGCTACGGCGTGGCGATCCGGATATCCATTTCGGCTATAGCTCGCGCCACCGGCATCCGAAGCCGCCCGGGACGGCGAACACGACGTCCCGAACGACGAACACAGCGTTGAGGACGGGGGACACGATGTACGCGTCCGGAGTGGGGAACATGGCGCCCCGAGCGACGAACATGGCGTCCGGAGTGGGGGACACGGCGCAAGACCCGGGACCCCACACCGGGCGCCGGACACCCGACGCCGGCCGCCCGACGCCGGCCGCCCGGCCCACGCCCCACACCGGACGCCCGCGGCTACCCGCCGACGGACTTCGCGCCGAGGGTGACCGTGATCGTCTCGTTGTTCCGCAGGGTGAAGGTGACGTCCTCGCCTGGCGCCCTGGCGCGGATCGCCGCGACGAGTTCGTCCGAGTCCTCGATGCTCCGGTCGGCGACCTTCACCACGACGTCGCCCTTCTGCAGACCGGCCTTATTCGCGGGACCGTTCGCCTCGACCTCGCGGATGGCGGCACCACCGCCACGCGCGTCGCTGACCAGCGCGCCGATGTAGCTCTGCGTGGCCTTCCCGGTCTTGATGATTTCGTCCGCCGTCCGGCGCGCCTGGTCGATCGGGATCGCGAAACCGATCCCAACGTTGCCCGCACTCGACCCGCTGAGGGTGCCACCGGGGCTGTAGATCGCCGAGTTGATCCCGATGACCCTCCCGGACATGTCGACAAGCGGACCACCCGAGTTGCCGGGGTTGATCGCGGCGTCGGTCTGGATGGCATCCATCACCGAGGCGAGATCGCCGCTGCTGCCACCGGCGCGCACCGGTCGGTGCATCGCGCTCACGATGCCCGACGTCACCGTGCCGGACAGATCGAACGGCGAGCCGATGGCCACGACCTGCTCCCCGACGTTGAGGTCGTCCGAGCGGCCAAGTTCGACCGGCTGCAACCCGGAAACGCCATCGGCCTTGATGACGGCGATATCACTCGTCGGGTCGCGGCCAACCACCGACGCCGCGACGCGCCGTTCGTTATGGAATACGACGCGGAGCTGACCGTTGCCGTCCGCCGCGGACTCGATGACGTGGTTGTTCGTCAGGATGTAGCCGTTGTCGGTGAGCACGAACCCGGAGCCCTCCCCGGAGCCGCCCGCGCCCGAGACCTCGATCTGCACGACGCTCGGCGTCACCTTCTGGGCAACCGACTCGATGCTGCCGGTAGGGGCACTGCCGGTCTCACGCGCGGGACGCGGCTCATCGAGCGCGTTCTCCGTCGCCATCGAGATCGACGAACTCTGCTCCGACGCGACGAGATACCCACCGACGCCACCCGCCGCGCCGCCCGCGAGCAGAGCGACAACGGCCGCGATGACCACGGCCTTGCCGGTACCGGAGCGATGGCCGGGACGGTGCGGCGGCTGCGGGTAGACGCTCGACGGCGCCGTGCTCTGCGGACCAGCACCATACGGCGGCATGCCGTACGGTGCGGCGCCATACGATGGCGTGCCCGCCGAGGGCGGCCCGAATCCGCCATACGCGGCCGGGTACTCGGCCGGCGGCTGGTAACCAGCACCGTATTCGGGCTTGGGGTACTCAGCGGTCGACCGGTAGCCCTCTGCGCCCGGCTCGGCCTGCTCGGCCTGCGAGGGCTGCGCGGGCTCGGCCGGCTGCTCCTGCTGCGGCGCCTCGGCGTCCTGCCCGGACTGCTCCGGCTGCTCACCCTGGGGTTCGGAGCTGCCCTCCCTTGACCACGGGTTCGGCGTGCCTTGGTCGTTGTCTGTCATGTCACCACCATGCGGCATGGTCCTGAGAGTCGCCTGAAACGAAGCTGTGGCCTCAGCCGTGAATCACGGCCCACGCTCTCAGTGTGGCACCGTTGGCGGCGGCTGGGGCCGACCTAGCCGGGATGCCCGCCGGGTTCAGCAGGCTGACCGGGGAGACGAATCGTGAACAATGCCCCGCCTTCTGCCGCTGTGCCCGCATACACCGCGCCACCGTGGCGCTCCACCGCCTGTTTCACGATCGCGAGGCCGAGCCCCGAGCCAGGCAGCGTACGGGCCTGCAACGAGCGATAGAACCGGTCGAACACCCTGGGCAGGTCTTCCTCGGCGATGCCTGGCCCCTGGTCGGACACCTCGACCACGGCGGTACCGTCGCCGAGCGGGCGCAGCACCACCCGCACCATGCCATCGACAGGCGAGAACTTCACCGCGTTGTCCAGCAGGTTCAGCACCGCGCGTTCCAGCGCGTTCGAGTCGCCGACGAGCTGCCACGGCTGCAATGAGACGTCGAACTCGACGCCGGTGGCACGCCTCCGCGCCCGGTCAAGCGCACGCTCGACCAGCTCGACCAGGTCGACCCGCTCCAACTCGGCGCGCGGCTGGTCGGCCCGTGCCAGCAGCACCAGGTCTCCGATCAGCTGGGTGACCTCGTCAAGCTGCGCCTTGATGTCGGACTCGATCTCGGCTCTGTCCTGGTCGGACAGACTGGGCGCGTCGGCCTTCTCCGCGGCGAGCAGCAGCTCCAGGTTGGTGCGCAACGACGTCAGCGGAGTGCGCAGCTCGTGGCCCGCGTCGGCGACGAGCTGGCGCTGCTGCTCCTGCGCGGCGGCGACGGTGGCCAACATGGTGTTGAAGCTGTAGGTGAGCCGAGCGAGCTCGTCGTCACCGGACACGGGGATCGGGCGCAGGTCGCCGGTGCGCGCCACCCGCTCTGTGGCCGCCGTGAGCTGCTCCACCGGCCGCAACCCGCCGCGAGCGACGGCGGTGCCAGCCAGCGCCGCGACCACCACGCCCGCGCCGCTGACGACGAACAGCACCACGGCGAGCTTGCGAAGCGCCTCCTCGGTCGGCGCGAGCGACTGGGCGAGCACCATCGCCTGGCCAGGCCCGGACGGCAGCGCCACAACGCGCATACCGCTCGCGGGATCGGTGCGCAGCGATGCACCGACGTCACCCCTTGCGACGTCCACCTCCGCCTTCCCGATCGGCGGCGGCTGGCCATCACGCGGATGGACGAGGCCCCCCTTGGCGTTGAGTACCCCGATCTGGAGGTCGGCGCTGGTCAGGAACGCGCCGGGGATCTGCACCAGCCGGTCGCGCACCGGCGGGGTGCGCACCGCGTCCTGCGCGCGCTGCACCAGCCGCTGGTCGACCTGCTCGTACATGTTGTCCTGCATGGTCAGGTACGCGGCGAGCGAGACAAGCGCGACCGCGCCCGCGACGCAGGCCGCCGCGAGTAACGTGACCCTGGCGCGCAGCGAAAACCGCCGCCTTATCTGGGGAACGCCAGCAGTCACTTACGGCGTGTCCCTGAGCACGTAACCGACCCCGCGCACGGTGTGGATCAGGCGCGGCTCGCCGTCCGACTCGGTCTTGCGGCGCAGATAACCGATGTAGACCTCAAGCGCGTTGCCCGACGTCGGGAAGTCGTAGCCCCAGACCTCCTCGAGGATCCTGCTGCGGGTGAGCACGTGCTTCGGATAGGTGAGCAGTAGCTCAAGCAGCGTGAACTCGGTGCGGGTAAGGCTGATGGCGCGATCTCCCCTCCGCACCTCGCGGGTGAGGGGGTCGAGGGTGAGGTCGGCGTAGCTGAGCGGTTTGACGTCCTGGGTGGCGTCGGTCTCGGCGGCCGAGCGGCGCAGCAGCGCACGGAGCCTGGCGAGCAGTTCCTCAAGGGCGAACGGCTTGGGCAGGTAGTCGTCGGCGCCCGCGTCGAGGCCGGAGACCCGGTCGGAGACGGTGTCCCGCGCGGTGAGCACCAGGATCGGCAGGTCGTCGCCGTCGCCGCGCAGCCTGCGCGCCACCTCGAGACCGTCGAGGCGAGGCATCATGACGTCAAGCACCATCGCGTCCGGCCGGTCGTTGGCGACGGCGGCGAGGGCCTGCTGGCCGTCGCTGGCCAGGTTGACGGTGTAGCCGTTGAACTCGAGTGAGCGGCGCAAGGACTCCCTGACCGCCCGGTCATCGTCCACTATCAGGATGCGCATGCACCCAGTGTTACCCGGCTGGCTGAGCTGCGCCTGAGAGGGCCGGTCACGCTTCGCGCGCGACCGGGGCGTGCCACTGCCGCCACAGCGCGAGCAGCCGCACAGCGACGACGACGCCGGACGCCACCGCGAGCACCGGCGTCGCGGGCAGGTCGATCATGTGCCCTACGCCGACGAGCACGGCGCCGAGCAGCGCGGCAAGGGCGTAGATCTCGCGGCGCAGCACCAGCGGGATCTCGCCGACAAGCAGGTCCCGGATCGCGCCGCCGCCAATGCCGGTGGTCATGCCGATGAGGCAGGCGGTGTAGACGGGGGCGTCGAGGGCGAGCGCGACGCCGGTGCCCGATGTGGCAAACAGCCCGAGCCCGAGGGCGTCGGCCACCAGCATCGGACGTCGTAGCCGTGCCACCTGCGGGTGAAAGACGAACACCACGATGGCTGTCAGCGCGCCGGCCGTGAGGTACGGCCAGGTACGCAGCGTGGTCGGCGGGTGGACGCCGAGCAGGACGTCCCGGATGACGCCGCCGCCAAGCGCGGTGGTGAGGCCGAGGACGATGACGCCGAAGACGTCGAGCCGCGCGCGCACCGCGGCGAGCGCACCCGAGGCGGCGAACGCGACAAGGCCAAGGATCTCCAGCGCGACCAGCATCAGCGTTCGAGTAAACCACCCCGGTAGGCCAGTAGCGCGGCCTGCACCCGGTTCGCGGCGCCGATCTTGGCAAGCACCGAGGAGACGTACCCCTTGACGGTGGCTTCGGACAGGAACAGCGTCGCCCCGATCTCCGAGTTGGACAGTCCCTGCGCGATCAGGGTGACGACCTCGCGTTCGCGCTCGGACAGCGAGTCGAGCAGCTCCCGCGCGGGTTCCGCGATGCGCTGCTCGTCGCGGTGCGCCCGGACCATCCGCGCCGCGACGCCAGGGTCAAGCACCGCGCCGCCGCGTGCCAGGTCCCGCACCGCCTGTACCAGCGGGCCGGGCCGGATGTCCTTGAGCAGGAACCCCCGCGCGCCAATGCTCAGCGCGCGAGAGACGTAGTCGTCGATGTCGAACGTCGTCAGCATCGCAGCGGCGGGTGGGTTCGGCAGCATCATGATCGAGCGCAGCGCCTGCAGGCCGTCGTCGTCCGCGCGCATCTTGATGTCCAGCAGCACGACGTCCGGGTGATGCAGCCGCGCCGATTCGGCCGCCGCAGCGCCGTCCGCAGCTTCCGCCACGACGTCGATGCCCTCGGCGCCCGACAGCATCGTGCGCAGACTCGCGCGAACGAGCTCCTCGTCGTCCGCGAACATCACCCTGATCATTGCACTCCTCCGACCTCGTCATGCGACGTCCCTCGATAGTGTGATGAGAGGTTACCTAGAGAGACGTCGCTGGTGGCCCGTAATTACGGACGAAGCGAAGACGGCTTCGGAGTGCCCGTGACCGAGGCGTCAGACGGACCCGCTACGCTGGGAGCGTAAGCCCTCGTAGCTCAGGGGATAGAGCACCGCTCTCCTAAAGCGGGTGTCGAAGGTTCGAATCCTTCCGGGGGCACCGATCCAGGCAATGTACGAACCTTTCGGTCCGTAACCGTTCCTTGGGGGGTGGTGGCGGTTCGTTGGGTAGGGATGGCTGCGCCGTCGCCGGGGATCATGAATGTGGGTTCGGCCTTGTGGCGGCCGGTGATGTCGACCCGGTGGACGAAGGTGTGCATGATGCCGCGGAGGGCTTCGGTACTGCCGGTGTCGATGACTGCTTGGATGTCGCTGCGGATGGTGTCCAGGACG
>WHUD01000201.1:331-5981 GCA_009377385.1 Actinophytocola sp. | reverse complement strand
GAAAGCTCCGACGTGGCATCCGCCGATCCTAGCGGAGTAAACCGGATAAGCATGATAAGCGTTATGCGCATATGTCCCCCTTTGGGTGAATGTGGCAACACTCTAGAGGGATGTGAAACTTCTGTGAAGCTGGTTCACCTTTCTGGCCGCAGCGCCGTTACGGCGCGGTCCAGCGGTAGCGGCGCTCCGGGCGGCCGGTGCCGCCGTAGCGCAGCCGGACCTCGGCGCGGCCGGTACCCGCGAAGTGCTCCAGGTAGCGCCGGGCACTGACCCGCGCCAGCCGCGCCTCGGCAGCACACTCGGCGGCGGACAGATCGCCGTCCGCCGCGCGCAGCACGCGCTCGACCAGCTCGGCCGTCTCAGCGGTGAGGCCCTTCGGCAACGGCGACGCGCCGCTCGGCCTGCCGCCGAACACCTGGTCCACATCGGACTGCGCGGCCGCCGACATCCCGGAGAGCTTCTCGTGCAGGCCTGCGAAGTGCTGGAGCTGGTCGTACAGCGCGCCATAGGTGAACGGCTTGATCAGGTAGTGCAGCACCCCGCCGTGCATCGCGCCACGCACCGTCTCGACGTCGTTGGCAGCGCTGATCACGATCACGTCCGGTCCATCGGCGGTGCCTCGGATCCTGCGGAGCACGCTGAGACCGTCCACATCGGGCAGATAGATGTCCAGCAGCACCAGGTCGGGCCGCAGGTCGCGGACGAGGCGCAGCGCGTCCGCGCCCGTGTGCGCCACGCCGGCGACCTCGAAACCAGGCGTCTTGGCGACGTACCCGCTGTGCACCTTTGCCACCATGAAGTCGTCGTCAACGACAAGCACCCGGATCATGCCCGCACCTCCGGTATCAGTGGCAGCGTCGCGGTGAACACCGCGCCCTGCGCGTTGTGCACCTCGATCGTGCCGCCCCGGCGCACGCAGGTCTGCCTGGTCAACGCCAGCCCGAGCCCGCGCTGCCCGCCCTCCTCGGCGGCCTTGGTCGTGAAGCCGTGGCGGAACACTTCTTCGGCGATCTCAGGCGCGATGCCCGGCCCGGAGTCGCGTACCTCAACGCGCACCGCGTCGTCGGCCCGTCGCAGGTCCACCTCGATCCAGCCAGGCCGGTCGCCGTCGGCATGCCCGCGTAGTGCGTCGAGGGCGTTGTCCACCAGGTTGCCCAACACCGTCACCAGATCCGCCGACAGCTTCTCGTCCACCGCGTCCAGCTCGCTGCGCTCGGACAGCCGCAGCCCGATGCCCTGTTCAGCCGCGAGGCTCGCTTTCGCGACGAGCAGCGCGGCGACGGCGGAGTCGTCGATCCGCTCTGTCACCTCGGCCTGCCACCGGTCGCGCGACGCGCTTACCCGGTCGATGTAGCGGCTGACCTCGTCGTACTCACCCAACCCGATGAGTCCGGCGATGGTGTGCAGCCGGTTGCTGAACTCGTGCGCCTGCGCCCGGAGCGTCTCCGTGGTGTTGCGGTTGGCGTCGAGCTGATCGCGTAGCTGGACCAGCTCGGTGCGGTCGCGCAGCGTGGCGACCGAACCCGGGTCCTTGTCGCCGAGCCGGATCGGCATCCGGTTCACGATCAGCACCTTTCCCTTGCGCAGCACGATCTGGTCGGTGCCGTGCGCCTGTCCGGTAAGGACGTCGACCACGCGGTCGTTGAGGCCGAGGTCGTGCACGCTGCGGCCGATGACGTCGGCTGGCAACGAGAGCAGCTCCTTCGCCTTGTCGTTCGCGAGCGTCACGCGCTGCTGCTGGTCCATGCCGATGACGCCCTCCTTGATGCCGTGCAGCATCGCCTCCCGGTGTTCAACCAGTCCGGTGATCTCGCTCGGCTCAAGCCCGAGCGTCTGCCGTTTGACCCACCACGCCAGCCACAGCGAGCCAGCGACGCCCAACGCCGTCGCCATGCCGAGCAGTAGCACCAGGTTTCCCGGCGAGTCGGCGACCAGCGCCCACCAGTTCGGCATTAACTGGCCTGCCGCGACATAACCCATGACGGTGTGGCGCTTGACGTGCATGACGGGGACGTGCGCGACGACGGTTTCGTCGATGACGCCAACCCAGAACCGGCCCTGCGTCACGGTGGACTCGCCGAGCGGGAGCGGGCGGCCGACCTGGTCGGGGTCCTGCGAGGCCAGCACGGTGTGATCGCGGCGGGCGATGGCGACGTACTCGGCGCCGGAGAGCACCCGCGCGGACTCGGCGACCGGTGCGAGCGTCCTGTGTAGCTGCGGGTTGGCGATCAGCTTACGGGTGGTCGGGTTCGCCGCGACGCTCTCGGCAATGCCGAGCATCCGGCGTCCCTCGGCGTCGCGGAAGTCGTCGCGCGCCTGCGCGACGCTGACGGCGGCGACGGCCGCGAGCAGCACCAGCACGATCAGCAGCTGCAAGACAAGTAGCTGCCGTGCCAGCGAGCCCTTGCTGCCCACGTCGATCGCCTCCTTGCGGTGTGCGCTCTTAGTGTGACGGGACGACAGCCGTGATGCCCGTGAACACAATGACCACAACGAACGCAGCGGCCGCAAGGCAGACGAACCGGGTCGCCGCACCTCACCATTCGGGGCACTCAACGACGAGAGGCAGGGATCACAGTGAGGATGCGCAAGCTGCTCGCCGTCGCGGCGGCCGCAACGGCTGCGGTGACACTGACGGCGTGCAACGCGGCCGGTGGCGCCAGCGACACGGAGCAGATGGAAGGTCTGCGGATCATGGTGCCGAACTCGCCGGGCGGCGGGTACGACACCACCGCCCGCACCATCGCCAAGACCATGGAGGAAACCAGGCTCACGAGCACGGTCGAGGTGTTCAACCTCGACGGCGCGGGTGGCACGGTCGGCCTCGGCAGGACGGTCAGCGAGAAGGGCAACGGCAAGCTGGCGATGCAGATGGGCCTCGGCATCGTCGGCAGCGTCTACACCAACAAGTCGCCGTCGTCGCTCGCCGACACCACGCCGATCGCGCGGACGGTGGAGGAGCCCGAGATCATCGTGGTGCCGAAGGACTCGAAGTACACCAGCATCGACCAGCTCATCGCGGACTGGAAGGCCGACCCCGGCGCGGTGCCGGTCGGTGGCGGCTCATCGCCTGGCGGTCCCGACCACCTGGCGCCGATGCTCACCGCTGAGGCGGTCGGCATCGACCCCAAGGACGTCAACTACATCCCGTACGACGGTGGTGGCGAGCTGCTCGCCTCGATCCTCGGTGGCAAGGTCGCGTTCGGCGTCTCAGGTGTCAGCGAGTACCTGGACCAGATCGAGGCCGGTGAGCTGCGGGTGCTCGCGGTGACCGGGCAGCAGCGGGTGGACGGCATTGACGCCCCGACATTGAACGAGGCGGGCATCGACGTCGAGTTCACCAACTGGCGTGGCATCGTCGCCCCGCCCGGTATCAGCGACGCCGACCGCAAGGCGCTCATCGACGTCATGACCAAGATGCACGACTCGCCGGAGTGGAAGGAAGCGCTCCAGGAGAACAAGTGGAACGACGTTTTCCTCACCGGTGACAAGTTCGGCAAGTACATCCAGCAGCAGACCGACGAGGTTGAGCGGCTGCTCAAGGAGCTGGGGCTGGCGTGAGGACTGCTCGCAGGTCCGAACCATCAGACATGAGGACCGCTCGCGGGTCCGAATCATCGGACACGTGGACTGCTCGCAGGTCCGAACCATCAGACACCGGTACGGCGGCGCGGCCCGCGACACGCTGGCTGCGGCGGCACTCCGAGTTCGGCATGGTGGCCTTCCTCGCGGCACTGGGCGCGCTGGTGATCGTCGACGCCGTCAACATGGCGGAAGACTTCACCCAGCGCGGCCCGGTGGGGCCGAAGACGGTGCCGCTGCTTGTCGGCGGGTTGCTGCTGGTCATCGCGGTCGTCCTCGCCGTAGACGTCGCGCGTGGCGGCAAGGGCGATTCGGAGGAGGGGGAGGACATCGACCTCTCCACTCCGCCGGACTGGCGAACCGTGCTGCTGCTGATCGGCGTGTTCTGCGCCAACATCATGCTGATCAACGTCGTCGGGTTGCCGATCTCGGGCGCGATCCTGTTCTGGGGCGCGGCCTACGCGCTTGGCAGCAGGCACTGGGTCCGCGACCCGCTGATCGCGGTGGCGCTATCGGTGCTGACGTACCTCCTGTTCGTCACGGCGCTTGGCGTGCCGCTGCCGGGCGGGCCGCTCGAGGGGGTGGTCTGACGTGGACACCTTCGGCAACCTGCTCGACGGCTTCGCCACCGCGATCACCCCCGCCCACCTGGCGTTCGCCGCGATCGGCGTGCTTCTCGGCACCGCGATCGGCGTGCTGCCGGGCATCGGGCCCGCGATGGCGGTGGCGCTGCTGCTGCCGGTCACGTACAGCGTCGAGCCGACCGGCGCGTTCATCATGTTCGCCGGTATCTACTACGGCGGCATGTTCGGCGGCTCGACGACGTCGATCCTGCTCAACACACCCGGGGAGTCGGCGTCGGTGGTCACGGCGATCGAAGGCCATCCGATGGCCAAACGCGGCAGGGGCTCGCAGGCGCTGGCCGCCGCCGCGATCGGCAACTTCATCGGCGCCATGAGCGGCACCATGCTGCTGGTGCTGCTGGCGCCTGTGGTGGCCGACTTCGCGGTGACCATCGGCGCGCCCGACTTTCTCGCGATCATGCTGCTGGCGTTCATCGCGGTGACGTCGGTGCTCGGCAGATCACGGGTGCGCGGCTACGCCTCGCTGGCGATCGGGCTGACACTCGGGCTGGTCGGCCTCGACATGATGACCGGCCAGCAACGGCTGACGTTCGGCCTGCTACACCTGTCCGACGGCATCGATGTCGTCGTAGTCGCGGTCGGGCTGTTCGCGGTCGGCGAGGCGCTGTGGGTGGCCGCGCACCTGCGGCGCACGGCGGCGCAGGCCATCCCGGTTGGCAGGCCGTGGCTGACCAGGAGCGACATCAAGCGGTCGTGGAAGCCGTGGCTGCGCGGTCCGGTGATCGGCTACCCGTTCGGCGCGGTGCCCGCCGGGGGTGCGGAGATTCCGACGTTCCTGTCGTACGTCACGGAGAAGCGGCTGTCGAAGCACCGGGACGAATTCGAGCGCGGCGCGATCGAGGGCGTCGCGGGTCCGGAGTCGACGGCGAGCGCGTCGGCGGCCGGCACGCTGACGTCGATGCTCACGCTCGGCCTGCCGACGACGGCGACGGCCGCGGTGATGCTGGCGGCGTTCCAGCAGTACGGCATCCAGCCGGGACCGCTGCTGTTCAGCACGGAGCCCGAGCTGGTGTGGACGCTGATCGCGAGCCTGTTCCTCGGCACCGTGCTGCTGCTGGTTTTGAACCTGCCGCTCGCGCCGTTGTGGGCGAAGCTGCTGCGTATTCCCCGGCCGTACCTGTACGCGGGGATCCTCTTCTTCGCCAGCATCGGGGCGTACGCGGTCAGCGGCAGCGTGGCCGACCTGGTGGTGCTGCTGGTGATCGGCGTGATCGGGTTCCTGATGCGACGGTTCGGGCTGCCGGTGCTGCCTGCGGTGATCGGCGTGATCCTCGGGCCGAGCGCGGAGCTGCAGATGCGGCGGGCGTTGCAGATCACCGACGGCGACCTCGGCGGGCTGGTGAACACGCCGTTCTCCGTCACGGTGTACGCCATCATCGCGGTCATCCTGGCCTGGCCGCTGCTCCGGCGGCTGCTGCCCTGGC
>WHUD01000201.1:0-321 GCA_009377385.1 Actinophytocola sp. | reverse complement strand
GGGGTCCGGTGCGGCCCTGGGTGTACGGCCTGTCGGTCGGGGCCATCGGGGTTGGCGTCATCGGGCAACTCGGCCACGTCCAGGAGCACCTTGCCCAGGTGGGTTACCGGGTGGCGCATCCGAACGACGAGGCGTGGATGACGCCGCTGGGCACGGGCCTCGCCAACGGGCTCGGCCAGGTCGCGCCGGACACGCCAACACTCGGCATGGAGATCCTGCACCTCACGGGCAACATCGCAGGTCGCGGTTGGCTACCAGCGTGAGGTCCAAGGGCAGCGTATCGCCGAGGCCGAGGACACCCCGGTGCCTGCCTGAGGTCGC
>WHUD01000200.1 GCA_009377385.1 Actinophytocola sp. | reverse complement strand
AGAAGCACGCCCTATGGCTCGAGCACCGGCGGGTGGACGCCGACGGCGTCACCGGACAGGCCGCGCCGCATCTCGTCGACGGGCAGTGGGGAGCTCGGCCGCGGCTGGCTCGGGAGCTGGCGCAGTGCCCTGCCATACCTGCCAAGCGTGTCGATGTGCGCGGGCCAGCGTTCCGCGGTGCCGGAGACGAACCTGACCGTGCCGCTGACGTGGTCGCGCAGCCGCTGCGCCCACGACCGCGGTGGCGTGGCACCGACGGACGCGACCCCGTGCGGGAACAGCAGCACGTCGACGTCCCTGTAGGGGTCCCCGGCCGCTGCGGCGCGCTCCACGAACGACGTACATCCTCGCAGCGAGTCCTGGACGGGGAAGAAGCTCCAGTACGGCACGGAACCGGAGCGTTCTGCTCGCGCGGCGTCGAGCATGATGAACGACTCGACCACCAGCCGGTCACCGTCGCCGCCGGCGTCCCGCGCCCGCTGCCGGATCAGCCGCGCCGTCGGCTCGGAGAGCGACTCCGGCGACTGGATGCGCACGGTCACCACCGGATGCGAGGTCTCCGTCGCGACTGACCTGACGTCGGCGCCGATCCTGGCGTCGTACCCCCACTCCGCCTCGGGGCTCACGCCGTCGGGCGACGGCGCCTGGAACCGCCGGTGGCGGGAGCCCTGCGCGTGCAGGAACTCCGCGAGCCTGGCGGAGCCGTGCACGTACTCCTCGGGGCTGAGCCCGCCGCGCGCCCCGGTCTGGAAGACGTGCCGGTCGCCCACCCTGGTGGTCGGCCAGGCGGACTCGTCGGCGAGCAGCACGACCGGCGCGTCGGGTGCCAGCCGCTCGGCGAGGAACCGCTGGTACGCGTGCGGCAGGGCCGTCCACTTAAGCCTAAAATACGTCATGCGGCTCACCATGAGGCGGTCCTGGTTGCCGTCGTGCATGTGGTGCAGCATCACGTCGGGGTTGCGGTCGAGCAGCGGTCCGGCCACCCGGCCGCCGAACTCCATCGCGTCGGCCGGGTGGTCGGGGTCGTTGTCGCTCCACTGCACGGGCACCAGAAAGGTCTGTGCGAGGAACGGCATGCCGGTGGCCGCGCACAGGTGCACGGCCGCGCCGTTGGGCGGACCGATCAGCACGCCAGGATACTGGTCGCGGTCGTAGTGCCGCACCACCCAGGCGGCGACGTCTTCCATGTCGACGGCGCCGAGGCGCCGCGGCGGCACTCCTTCCGTGCCGCCGGCGACGGCGAAGCCGCGGCGCCGCGCGAGGCCGGGCAGCGCGGCCGACAGCTTCACCGGCAGCGCCCGGACGGGTCCGCGGCCGAGGTGATCGAAGCTCTCGCCCCTGATCCCGCGCGCGGTCGCCCGCAGCATCGCGCTCGCCGAGTCGAAGCTGGCGACGGCGTGGTCGGGCGCGAGTCGTCTCATCCGCGTTCCGTCCTCTCCGCGATCGCCCGGACGGCGCTGACGAGTGCCTCGGGATGGTCGAAGGGGAACGTGTGCGTACCCCCGGGAACCCTAGTGAGAGCCGCGTCAGGGCGGTCGGCGAGCCGGCGCACCCACCGGCCGGTGACGAACACGTCGCGGTTGCCCAAGAGGACGCTCACCGGAGCGTCCACCTGCACCAGCCAGTGCTCAGGGTCGTCCGCGAGCATCGACGCGACCATGGCGAAGAGCCTGCGCCGGCCGGCGCGCCGCTGCTGCGGCCGGTTGAGGCGGAGGGGGCCCTCGGGCTGACGCGACAGGTCGCGCAGCCAGCGCGGCAAGAGCCGCGCGGCGGAGCGGTACGCGGGGTCGACGGTCGGACTGGCGAGCACCAGACCCCGGACGAGCCGCCCGTCCGCCGCCGCGGCGCGGACCGCCACCTGCGTTCCGTACGAGTGCCCGACGAGGATCACCGCGCCGGCCATGCGCGCGCGCAGCCACCCGGTCACGGCGGCCGCGTCGTCGCGGAGGGTGGGCGGCCGGTCGACGTCCGCGGCGGCACCGACGCCGGGCAGGTCGAGCAGGTGGACGCGCGTGCTGGCGGCGATCCGATCCTGTGCCTCCCGCAGGTAGTCGGAGACCGCGAGACCCGGGACGATCACGACGTCAGGACCCGCGTCCCCGCCCGCGGACGTCGCCGACGTCGCCGCGACCAGGTCCGCCACACCCGGGCCGTCGCGGTCGCGGCGCCACCCGCGCTGGGCACAGCCGACCGCCGCCCGTGCCCATCCGGGACCGGCTCCTCCGCCGCCCCTGCCGCCGTGGCGGACGCTGGTGCTCATGCCGTGCTCCTACCCTGGCGAGACGGCTCGTAGTCGCGCCGGTTCCTGTTCCCAGGTTTCCGCGACCGGCCTTCGGGTACCCGAGTCTCCGGTTTCGCGAACCACCCAACGGCGACGCGGAAGACTCCTGGGGAATGGTGAGATGAGCGTCCTAGACGTCGCGATGAGGACCCGGATCGCCTCGGTCGACAACAACCTGGCCCAGTTGGCGCGTGACATGCGCCAGGTCAAGGGCGAGTACGCCGCGGAGGCGGCCACGCTGGAACAGATCGACGAGCTGTTGGACCGGCGGCTGAAGCTGACCGGTGACGGACGACCAGAAGCCGCCTCGTAGCGACCCGTCTGCTGACCACCCTGATGCGGTGGCAGGACCGGCTCAGGCTGCGGCGCGGGCGTCGCGGACGGCGCGTTCCAGTTCGTCGCGCTTCATCCGCGACCTGCCGCTCACTTCGAGCTCGCGGGCGAGGTCGTCGAGGTCGTTCTTCCGCATGCCGGCCAGGTCATCCTGGCGGTCGGCCTCCGCCGCCGCGGCCTTCTCACCGCGTGCGCGGGAGACGCTGCGCTGCAGCGCATCCATCAGGTCCACGACGTTCGTCGACGTCGGCGGCTCGCCTTCTGCGACGACCTCTTCGCCGCTGCGCTTGGCGCCGACGAGCTCGTCGACGCGCTCCCTGTACGAGTCGGTGTAGTCGGCTGGTTGCCAGGTGTCGGTCATCGAGTCGATGAGCTGGATCGCGGTGTTCCGCTCCTTCTTGGTGGCGACACCGCGTTCCGGCAGCCGCGGCACCTCGTCGCTGGCGACCCGCACCTCGTCGGCGTAGTACAGCGTCTCCAGGACGAGCGCGTCGGCGGTGGCCCGGATCGCGCCGAGGTACTGCTGGCCGCGCATGACGAACGAGGCGATGGCAACGCGCCCGGCCTCGGCCAGCGCGTCACGTAGCAGGCCGTACGACTTCACCGCCTCGTCGCTGTTCGGCGCGAGGAAATAGGTCCTCCGGTAGTAGGTGGGGTCGATCTCGCCGCCGTCCACGAACTGGTGGATCTCGATCAGGCGCGAACGCCCAGGGGCGATCGCCTCGAGCTCCTCGGGTTCGATGATCACGTACCCGTCGGCCACCTCTGTGCCCTTCACCATGTCCTCGTAGGCGACTTCCTCCCCGGTGCGCTCGTTGACCCGCTTGTTGCGCACCCGATCCGCCGTGCCCCGTTCGAACTGGTGGAACCGCGGCCGCCTGTCGACGGTGCCCGCGTACAGTCCTACGGGGATACTGACCAGCCCGAAGGACAGCGAGCCTGTCCACATCGAGCGTGCCATCTCGATCATCCCTTCGCGGACTCGACAGGATGTGCACCGGCGCGGCAGGTTGCGTCGCACCAACCGAGCCCGCTACCCGAGCGGCCGACGACGTAACGCCGCCGACTCCGTGCCTGGTTCGGCGAATACGCCCGTGTGGCCGCGCCTGGGCAGGGTAGGGGCGTCGTCGGTGACTGGATGGGCGAGGTCGTAGGTCCGCCGCGAGATCATGGCCCGACGCCGGCTCCGGTCGTGTGAGGTGCCCGACGAACCCGAGTTGGCGATTGCCGATGAGCTTCCACGTGCGTCCTGCCGTGAACAGACTGTTGTCCCTGATGCGGAGACGTCATGCAGGGATTCTCCGACACCCCCGGCCGCACCAGGCGTGGAAGGCTGCTCTCGCCGCCGCGGCGGCCTGGCAGGTCGGCGTGCTGCTGCCCTCGCCGACCGACCAATACCAGTACTATGCTCCGCTGGGCGCCGTCCTGGCCATGTACCCGACGGTCGCGAGCTCGATTCGCCAGGCAACACAGAGCCTGCTCGCGATGTGCCTCGGTGCGGCGCTGGCCGTGGGAGCGGTCGCGGTGTCGGATCCGGGACGGGTGCTCGTCGCGTCGGTGGTCGGCGTGGGAGTCCTGATCGGCGTCTGGCGCCTGGTCGGCGAGCAGGCCGCCTGGATCCCCGTGTCGGCGTTGTTCGTGCTGCTGATCGGTGGAGACCAGCCCGTGGGTTATGTCGTCGGCTATCTCGGCCAGGTCGCGATCGGTCTGGCCATCGGCGTCGCCGTGAACCTGGCGATCCTGCCTCCGCTGCATCTCGGGCTGTCCGCGCGGCGGCTGGACGACCTGAGGGAGACGCTGGCCGACGAGCTGGAGCACTTCGCCGACCTCGTCGCGGCGGACAGGCACCGTGTCTCGGATGAGTGGGCCAGCCGCGAGCGGAGGCTGGAGCCGCTGATGGCCGAGGTGCGCACGGCCGTGGCACAGGCCGACGAAGCGCGGCGAGCCAACGTCCGGGCCAGATGGCATCGCCGCAGCCTGGATGCGCAGTACTGGGCGCTGCGTCCGCTCGAGCGTGTGGTGATCCTGATCCAGGACCTCAGCTGGGTGCTCCGCGACGAGCCGGACGGGGCCGGGCGGGTGCTCGCGCTGCACGAGGATCTCCAGCAGCCGGTGGCGAACTGCCTGTCGGAGCTTGCGGCGGTGCTGCGGATCAGCGGCGAGCCCGATCGCATGCGGGAGTGCCTCGGTCGTACCGAGCAGCTGGTCACCGAACTCGCTGGGCAGGTCGAGTCGCGGACGATGCGGGCGGACTACGTGTCGGGAGCCGCTGTACTGCTCGTGGACCTGAGGCGCGCCGTCGACGAGCTGGCGCCGCTCGACGAGTCGGGGCCCATGCCGCTGGAGGTCAGCCCGACGTGAGTCAAGGTTCGTTTTCGCACCCTGTCCGCGATCAACGACCAAGGCTCGCTAGGTGCCGTCACCGGTTCCCGGCAGGCCGCTCGGCGGCAGGTAGCTGGGCGAGTGCGACGGCACGCTCGGGTTGGCGTCCGGGTCATGCTCGTGTGAGTCGGTGACCGCCGCCTCGGTGATCGCCACCTCACGACGCCGGGCGAGGGCGCCGACGAACACCCCGAACGCGGCGCCGAGCACGAGGAGCAGGACGCCGAGGCGCAGCATGAAGCTCGATGCACCCGTCCCGACCGGCAGCACGGAGATCAAGGCGGTCAACCCGAGTGTCACGAGGTAGAAGACCATGGAGAGCAGCGTCGCCACGGTGCCGACGTTGCTGCCTGCCCCGCCCGCGCCCGCGACATAACGCTTGCCGACGAACGAGAGCAGCTGCCCCACGATGAGCACGATCACCACACCGGTGATCACGAACGCTATGTCGGTACGGTCCATGACGTGGTCTCCCTTCGTCCACGTGACCCACGACTACCCTTCCGCGCGCGAGGCCAAACGGACCGTACGCCGGCCCGCGGATGGTTGGGCGACCGCGACCTGGGTAGGGCACGATTCGTGACGACCGAGACGGGGCGCGATGGCACACGCACCGTGTTTCGGGTGACCCCGCTGGGGAACCAGTGGCGGGTGAAGCGTGACGCCAAGGCGGAGCTGACCGCCGAAACGGTGAGATCGAGCACGAGTCGAGGTACGAGTCCGATCCGTTTTCACCTCGTGGCTGACACTTTAGCCCGCGGTGCCGGGGTGCTCGGTCTCTCAAAGAGCAGCAGGAGGTAGACGATGCCTCAGCAGGCATGGGGGAAGAAACGCGAACGCCAGTACGAGCACATCAAGGAGTCACAGAAGAAGCGTGGCACCGGTGAGGACCGGGCTGAGGAGATCGCCGCGCGCACGGTGAACAAGAGCCGGGCCCGTACGGGTGAGAGCGAGCAGAAGAGCAAGGTGTCGACCAGGGACGTCGCACCGCAGCAGCGCGGCGGAAGGCGTTCAGGCAGAGGTCAGGGGCCAGGTGGGCCGACCAAGGCCCAGCTCTACA
>WHUD01000001.1:50319-89931 GCA_009377385.1 Actinophytocola sp. | reverse complement strand
CACGGGCACCGGTCCTGGCGAAGGTACTGCATCGATATGGATATGCCCTTTCCGAAATTACGTTGGTGACGGTAGAAAACCGCGCTTCTACGCTACGAAGAATGGACTGGCGTCGACTTGTCAGCGCCACGAGAACGGGCCGGACGGTGAGCGCCGTGGTGATCGTCGCAGCCACCGCCGTGCTCCTCGGTGTTCTCACGCTCGCGGCGACACCAGCGAAGGCGCCGACGGACGCAAGTATCGACAACGACGTCAGCGGCGATCTGCCGCTGCTGCCCGACCTCCCCGACCTCGACTGCTCAGGCACGAAAGGCCTGGTAGCGATGACCCGTGATTACGCGGCGGACAGCCCCGGCGAAAATCCCCACGTGAGCGCTAACCGCCTGGCCGACAGACTTTCCCTGCTGTGCGTACCGTCCGATGCGGACACCACCAGCACTCCGGGGTCCGGTTCGGACTCATGTCACAGTAAGTGATCAACTCCATCTCGACTGAAGTTCAGCTCGGACACGACTCACCTCCGATCATCGGCACGCACGCGGCTCAGTCCGTGGTGAGCGTGGCGAGCACCGGCCGGTGGTCGGAGGCGGTGGCGTCGCGGCGTTCGGCAGGGTTGTCGCCGACGGAGCCGGCCCCGGTGTCGCCGGCGCGGACGTCCTCGACCCGGTCCAGCAGCACGTGGCTGACCAGGATGTGATCGATCAACTCGCGGCGGCTCTGGTAGGTGCGGGAGTAGCGGTCCTCGGCGGGAATCAGCGGCGCGAGGTTCCACAACCGGTCGCCGTCGCCCCTGTCCGGCCGCTCGAAACCCGGTGTGCCGATCTCTGAGCCCGGCGGGCCATACAGCAGCGTCGTGGTCGCGGCGTGGCTGCCGTCGTTGAGATCGCCCAGCACCACCAACGCCGTCCGCTCACCCTGCCCGCCGAGCACGCCGCTGGCGTCGGCGCGCACGGTCGCCGCCTCCGCGGCGCGCCGATTGAGCGCGTACACCCCGTACCGGGCGCGCTCGCCCTCGTCGCGCGGGGTGAACCGACCACCGGGGTAGGTCAGCAGCTTGGACTTCAGATGACAGCACACCAGCGTGACGTCCAGCCCCTCGGCGGCGACCCGCACCCGCAGCGCGGCCCGCCCCATCCTGTCGACGGTCTCGCCGTCGTCGTCGACCACCACCGGGGGAAGCCCGTCCGCGAACCGCGTGACCTGCTCCACGCCGGTCAGCTCGAACCGGGAGAGGAACCCGACCCGGATCCCGCGGTCGTCCGGCTCGGCCAGCCGGGTGTGCCAGCGACCGTCGAGCCGGGAAACGAGATCGTCCAGCGCCCCCGGGTCACCGACCTCCTGCACCGCGAGCACGTCCGGCGCCACCTCGCCGATCGTGTCCGCAAGCGCCACCAGCTTCGCCTCGTACGCCTCGTCGGTGCGCGGCCCGGCCTCGCCGCCGGGACGGAACAGGTTCTCCAGGTTCCACGTGCCGATGATCACCACAACCCCCTCGGACAGACAGCCGAGGCACACCGTGGCAACCCATCCTGCGGCGGCACAACCCTTCAGCGCAAGGTTGCATCTCGCGTTCGCGCGGCCATGGACACACCGACCGCTGCGGTCATGGGCGCTTTCTGGTGGGTGACGTGCGCAGTGGGTCGCCGTTGGTGTCTAGGGCACGGACGGCGATGTGGTCGGCGTTCGTGCTGACGGTGATGCGGGTTTCGAAGCCGCGTTTGGGCGCGGACGCTATCGGCCGTAGTTGCTGGGGGGAGGGTCCTGCCATGACCTGCCAGCGCGTGACCTCGGTGGCGCCGTTCCAGCTCGCGTACACCCGGGTGCGGTCGCCGTCGGCGGGTCGCAGGGCGATCGCGGGCTTGGTGGTCGGGTGCCCGTGCCAGTCGAAGCGGTAGGAGCGGTAGGACTCGATGCCGTCCGGGAGACGGACGTCGTAGACGACCTCGCCGTCCTGGGTGTATTCGGTGTAGCCGGGCACATGTCCCCAGCCGATGAACAGGTTGCCGTTAGGCAGGGTCTGCATGTTGGCTTCCGCGACGGACAGGTCGTCGGCAGGGTGTGAGTACTCGCGTGCCAGGGTGGCGGTGGCCGCCGGCTCCCGGTCCAGTTTGAGGACGATGCCTCGGGACACGTCGGTGCCCTGGGGGTTGGGTACGCCGTTGGCGTTGTCGAGGATGGTGATGCTGCCGTCCGGGCGGATTCGGGCGTCGTGCTGGTAGGAGAACGTCGTCCCCGGCCCCATGGTGAAGTCACTGCGCTTCCCACCCAACCGCCACACGACCCGCCCGGTTTCGCGGTCGATCTTGTAGACCGCGGAGGTGTGCCGCCCCGAGATGACGACGTCACCGTCGGGTGCCAGTTCGATGGAGTTCGCGTGCAACCAGTCCCAGGGCTCTCCGGAACCAGGCGCCGCGGCGTAGGTCTCGAGCACGCCAATGTTGCCGAGGCTGTGCCACTCGAACAGCACCCGGCCGGTAGCAACATCAACCTCCTGGATGACCTCGTCCTTCACCGGGCGCTGGCCCATCCCATCACCGGGCACGTCCCACAACACCGGATTCTTGACGAAAAACAGCGCCGTACCGTTCGGGGTGAGGCGCACTTCATGGCCGTCGATGTCGGCATACCCCCGCGACTTCACGCGGGCGACCGTCTCGTACCGGTCGTTGAGGATGACCAGGCGGTCTTCGCCATAGGAATGCCGGACGTGGCCCTGCCACCACAGCAGCACCTTCTCACCCCGGTAACGGTCCACCTTGAAATCGGCGGCCCGGGCACCGTCGAGCGGACGGAACCACACCGCCTCCCCGTGCTCGTCGACGATCACGGGGCCTTCCTGGTCCGCCCACGACGCCCGGTTCTTCGGGGTGTGGAAAATGTGACCATTCCCTGCCGTCGACCCGGCCGGTCGCGCCACGGTGACCTTCGGTGGCCGCAGGTCCGGGCGGGTCACGAAGTCATGGAACTTCGACGCCAGACCGGGGCCCATCGCAGGCGGCTGCTCGGGCACGTTCGGGTCAGGAAGGTGGAACGGACGGGCGACGGTGAAGGCGTAATCGCCATCCTCGGCCCCCCGCAACGCCAAGCCCGTCCTGACCCGAACCTCCTCCCCAGGCCGGAAGCTCCTCTCCGGCACGAACGAGAAACCACGGCCATCGCGGTGCAGAGCGATCCTGCCCTTGTGCTTGCCGCTCTTCTCTCCGACGACGCTGACCTTGCCGTGCCGGCCGCCACTCACGCCTCGGAAGCTGACCTCGGTCTGCGGTGATGCGGTCAGCGTCCCCGGCAGCGGATACACGCTAACCGACCCTGCCCACTCCCCGGACGTGGGCAATGCCTTAACCGGCGGCCGCGAAACCTCGGAACCACCCCGGTCGGCCGCGAGCACCATGACCAGAACAACCGGCACCAACCACCGCACCCGCCTCGAACTGGGCACCATCCACCTGCCTGTTCACCGAAGGAGATCAGTGGGTGGAAGCGTACGCGAGCGAGCAATTCGTTTGTATCGACCTGCATCGGCACCGTGTGGCCCCACATCATCGCGGTGGGGCGCCCACCAGCATGCACTCCGGATTCGGGGCCGTCCTGTACCGGCTGCTGGGCGGGCTGCTGCTCGGGATCGTGCCCGACGCCGTGTTGATCCCGCTCTTGGTCGCCTTGTTGCTGTTGTCGTCGGTAAGGGTGTGGCGACACGACCGGGAGCTTGGTCCCCGGTTTGCGGGTCAGGGCCCCCAAGCATCCCGGTAGATGCAACGACTGGCGCGCCATCCGACCGGTGAAGATGCGTCGCACGGTTACGCGGAGAGGTGTGACGCCGTCACCTGCCAGCAGCTCGGCACGAGCATCAAGCCAATGCGCGAGCCGAGATAGCGGACGACACCTCGCTATGCAGATCCAGCATCGACGCGGCCGTCCCCGACCAGTCGAACCGCTCGGCTTGGCGCCGGGCGGCGATCCGGGCAGTGCAGGCGTCTCGCTCCGCCACTCGCAAAACAGCGTCGGCGAGAGCGTGTGGTTCTGGCGACGCCCACGCGCCCGATGCCGCAGTGAGCAGCTCGCGTCCGCCGCCGCGATCCGCGGTCACCACCGGCGTGCCGGACGCCAGCGCCTCCAGGATCGACAGCCCGAACGTCTCGCCAGGGCACACGGACAGCGCCACGTCGGCGCTTGCCAGCCCGGCGGCCAACGCATGCCGGTCAGCGACATGGCCGTGAAACGTGACCGGCGCTCCGAACGCCAGCTCACGCAGTCTGCTGAGCATCGGCCCCCGCCCGTAGACGTCCATCTGGACCGGGACGCCGCGCCGGTGCAACTCGACCGCGGTCGCGACCGCGAGGTCGGGGCTCTTCTCGCGCGAGAGCCTGCCCGCATGCACCAGCCGCAGTACGCCGTCGGACGCGGGGATGCCGCGCCGAGGGTGGAAGGTGTCCAGGTCCACACCGAGCGAGATGTGCCGCAGCCGGTTCCGCGCCGTGGCGGGAAATTCGCCGGCAGCGTAGCGGGACGTGACCACGATGGCGTCGAACGCTCGCGTCAGCATCCGGTGGTACGCGCTGATCGCCGCGCTGATGCCGATATTCCGCGCGCTCCGGATGCCGATCCGCAAGGCCAGCATCGCGTCAAGCCGTTCGTGCGAGAACAGCACGCACCCCGCGCCAGCCCGGCGGGCCCATCGGGCCACCGGAAGCATGGTGGTCTTGTCCGAGACCTCGATGGACGTCGGCGCGAAGTCCGCAAGTACGGTGAGCACCCGCCACGGCTCGAGGATCACCCGGTAGCCGCCGGAGACTTCCGGCGCCCTGAGCCGCACATGCACCCCGGACGGCGTCTCGACAGTCGCGTCCCTGACGCCCGGCGTGACGAGGAGTCGCTGGGCCCCCGACGCGGCGTATCGCGCACCGAGCGCGTCAACGGCGGTGCGCATCCCGCCGGAGTGTGGCCCAACGAAGTTCGCCACCTGCGCGATGCGAGGCGCCATCAGGCCGCCCGGTCAACGGGATCGAGCACGGCCGTGTAATGGTGCGTGACCAGGTCATCCACCGTGCGCGCCCACGTGCGATCCCGCACCCGTTCCCTGGCCGCCGCCGACAGCCGCTTGCGCAGCCCAGCGTCGCGCACGGCCGTCATCACGCTATGTCGCAGCGCCGCCGGATCGGCTGGGTCGTACAGCAGGCCGTTGCGACCGTGCTCGATGAGATCGACAGGACCGCCGGCGGCGGGCGCGATCGCCGCCACACCGCTGGCCTGGGCTTCCTGCACCGTTTGGCAGAAGGTCTCGTGCTCACCGGGGTGCACGAAGACGTCCAGCGAGGAGAAGACGCGTGCCAGGCTTTCGCCTTGCAGCATGCCGGTGAAATGCGCTTCCGGCAGGATGCTTTCCAGCTCCGCCCGCTCGGGTCCGTCGCCGACGATCACCATCCTGATCCCAGGGATGTCCGCCAGTTCAGCGAGCCGCCACAGACCCTTCTCCGCCGCGAGCCGCCCGACATACCCCACAACAACGTCGCCGTCCGGCGCGATCTGTTGCCGGAAGGCGTCATCGCGTCGTGCCGGGTCGAACAGCTCAAGGTTGACTCCCCGCCCCCACAGGTGGACCTGCGGGATCCCCAGTGCTCGCAGGTTTTCTACTGTGGACGACGACGGCGCGAGCGTGCGGTCGGCACGGCGATGCACGTGCCGCATCCATTTCCACATGACGGCTTCAGCACGCAGGTGGTACTGGCGGGCGAACCCCGCCAGGTCGGTCTGGAAGACGGCGACCGTCGGCACGCCGAGACGCCTCGCGGCGCGCAGTCCTGCTGCCCCGAGGACCGCGGGCGACGCCAGGTGTACGACGTCCGGCGCGAAGCGAGCAAGGGCACTGGTCATAACCTTGTCCGGGAGGCCGACCGGGAACTCCCGATAGAACGGCAGCGGCACGCTGCGCACACGCACGACGGGGATGCCTTCGTGTCGAGCGTCGCCAGGGCCCGGCGCGACGATCACGATGCTGTGCCCAGCGGCGGACAGCTGCTCCGCGAGGTGCCGCACGGTGTTCGAGACCCCGTTCACTTGCGGGAGGAACGACTCGGCCACGATCGCTATACGCACGTGTGCACTATGGCCGTTCCGGGTGAATCTAGGGTGATTCCGACATGACCTGCGCGTGTGTGTCTGCTGTCTGGTGTGTGGGGACGGCGGGCGGTGTGCCCGTCCGAGCGAGCCGAACGGGGCGTTCGGTGCGCAATGCGGGCCGAACGCCCCGTTCGGCCCGGCCGCCACGTACCCTGCTCGCCACCTCCGTCGCTGCCATGCGCATCGCCCACGGCAGGACGTCGTTCGCACGGCGGCCAAGCCAGGGAATGCCCTCGCTCACCATCCACCACGCGTTCTGCCACGGCAGTGGCGTCGTGTACGTCCCGATGTCCGGGCAGCCCACCCGAAACCCGCGAGCCCGCAACCCGACAGCGAACTCGCATGCGAGCCACCGATGACCGAGCTCACTGGGATGCAGCCGGTCCACGCTCCAGAACTCCCGCTGGTGGACGACACGCTCGTCCGTCAGGTCGATCCGGATCCCGCCGTGCGACGCGTACGCGGCGTCGTAGGCCGCATTGATCGCCTCGATCCGCCGCAGTAGTGGTCGCCGCAGCAACGCGGGCAGCCTGAGCACCCGCCCGTGGTCGTGGAACCGCAGCGTCATCACCAGGGCACCTGCGTCGGTGAGCGCACCGACCGAACTGAGGATGTCGTCGTGCACCCTGGCCGGATCCCACGTCGAGCGCATCGTGTCGTTCACGCCGACGATCACCGACGCGATGTGTGGCCGCGCTCGCAGGGCGGCGTGCAATTGGTCGGCTCGCAGCGACTCACAGGTAGCGCCGGACACCGACAGGTTGGCGTAGGTCAGCTGATGGGTGCGGGCGAGCTCGG
The DNA here is from genome assembly GCA_009377385.1 of Actinophytocola sp. GTDB lineage: Bacteria > Actinomycetota > Actinomycetes > Mycobacteriales > Pseudonocardiaceae > Haloechinothrix_A. The sequence goes on along the minus strand of WHUD01000001.1, from coordinate 83,016 downwards.
CGGCCAACAGCCGTGCCCACCCACGCCAGCCGGATCCCGTGATGGGATCGCCGATCCCGACCGTCGTACTGTCTCCCAGCGCAACGAAACACAGAGGGCGCTCGATCGTCACATCGTTAGGCTCATACCGACGTCCGGCCCCCGATCCACCGCACCGTGACGTGTCGCTGAACCCGAGGCGAACTCTGCCACGCCCAGCGCTCGCACGGTCTAGCCAGCGGCGCGCCACTCCGCCGCGTCCAGTGAGTTGCGTCCATCGAGAAGACACGGCTGATCGACCAGCTCAAGAAGACGTGCCGGGTCAAGCAGTCGGAACTCCGCCCACTCGGTCAGATGCAGGACAAGGTGCGCTGCCCGGACCGCGTCCTCCGCCGTCTCGACGAACTGCAGCTCGGGGGCCACTTCCTTGGCATTGCTGTTGGCCATCGGGTCGTATACCTGGACGTCGGCGCCTGCCCGGCGCAACTCACGAGCGACGTCGAGCGCGGGAGAATCCCGCACGTCATCGGTGAGCGGCTTGAACGCCGCGCCGAGGACGGCGATCCTGCGGCCCGCGACGCTCCCACCGCATTCGTCGACCGCGGCCTTCGCCATGCGGCTGCGACACCGCAGGTTGATCTGGTCAACCGCGCGCAGCAGTGCCATCGGCTGATCGACCCCCAGATCGTCCGCTTGCGCTATCAGCGCGCGGACGTCCTTGGGTAGGCATCCGCCGCCGAAGCCGAGCCCGGGATGCAGGAACGCGCGGCCGATCCGGGCGTCATGGCCCAAGGCTTCCGAAACGGCCAGGACATCGGCACTCGCGGCTTCTGAGAGCTCTGCCACCATGTTGATGAACGAGATCTTCGTTGCCAGGAAGGCGTTGGCTGCGCATTTCACCAGCTCGGCGGTTGTCGTGTCGGTGACGACGAGCGGCACGCCGCGCTGCAACGGTCGCGCGTAGATCTCCCGCAACGTCTGCTCAGCCTCAGCCGACGACACACCGAGCACCAGCCGGTCAGGGCGCAATGTGTCCTGCACGCCGTGGCCCTCCCTGAGGAACTCGGGGTTCCAGGCGACGTCGACCGGAACGCCGTCCGGTGCGTGCTGTTGCGCGAGCTGGGCAAGGGCGTGCGCGGTACCCACCGGCACCGTCGACTTGCCGACCAGCAGGGCGGGCCGCCGCAGCAGGGGCGCGAGATCACGCACCGCCCCGAGGACTTGCCGCATGTCAGCGGCAAGGCCGTCTTCCTGCTGCGGGGTTCCCACGCACAGGAAGAACACGCTGGCGACGTCGGCGGCATCGGCCAACTCCGTTGTGAACCGTAATCGTCCTGCGGCCGTGTGCTGACGCAGCAACGCCTCAAGGCGCGGTTCGAAGAACGGCGCGTCACCACGCTGGAGTCGCGCGACCCTGTCTGGATCGACGTCGACGCCGATGACGTCGAACCCGAGTTCCGCCATGCCCGCGGCATGGGTTGTGCCGAGGTAGCCGGTACCGATGACGGCGATGGTGGGATGCACGTGGCCTCTCCCGATGCGTAGGGGACTGTCATCGGCACGGTCCTTGAGCGAAACGAACGCCCGGTAGCTCTGACGCAACATGCCGTGGACGGCCTGGCGACCACGAGGCCGGGCCCGCCGCAGGGCCCGGCCGTAACGGGTCAGGATCCAATGCGCCCGTACCCGCGCTTGGTGACGCTGACCACAGACGGGCGCGGCAGGTTGCCCGGTCCGTCCGGCCACACCGATGCCGGGTCCTCAACGCTTGCGCCGTCGACCTCGCCCGGATGCTGCACCGCGACCATGACCCGCCGCTCTTCCACGATCGGCCCGCACGTCTCGGCGCCGACCGGGACGGTGAGGAACTGCGTCACCCGCCCCCGCTGCGAGCCGTCCAGCGCCACCCCGAACAGACCGTCGTTGGACCCGAGCTCGTTGCCGTCGGTGGCGATCCACAGGTTGCCGTGCGGGTCGAATGCGACGTTGTCTGGGCAGGAGATCGGGCTCACCTGGTCCTTCGGGAACCCGGCGAAGTAGGTGTTCGGGTCGTCCGGGTCCCCGCACACCAGGAGCAACAGCCAGGTGAAGCTCGTCGCGGTCGGGTCATTGCCCTGCTCGACGATCTCCATGACCTGACCGTGCTTGTTGCCGTTGCGGGGGTTGGCCTCGTCGGGCCCCGGCTGTCCTTCCGCGCCTCGGCGGGAGTTGTTGGTCAGTGCGAGATACACCGAACCCGTGCGCGGGTTGGGCTCGACGTCTTCCGGCCGGTCCATCTTGGTTGCGCCGACCTTGTCCGCAGCCAGTCGAGTGAAGACGTAGACCTCCTCGGCGGACATGCCGTCCACATAGGACGTCGTCCCGCTCGCAAGCGGAAGCCACTCGCCGGTGCCGTCGAACGCGCCGTCCGACGGCAGCGCGCCGGAGCCGTCGATCTCGCTTTCCGGGCTGTCGCCGGTGAACCGAGCGACGTAGAGCGTGCCATCCTCGAGCAGGCCACGGTTGTGCTGCCGCGCCACATCGCCGCCGCCCCGCATCACGCTGCCCTTGGAGACGTACTTGTAGAAGTAGTCGAACCGCTCGTCGTCTCCCATGTAGACGACCACCCTGCCGTCGCTTGTCAGCCGGGGCTCGGCGGCCTCGTGCTTGAACCGGCCCAGCGCGGTGAGCTTGCGCGGCGGCGCACTCGGGTCCTGCGGGTCGATCTCAACGACCCAGCCGAACCGGTTGGCCTCGTTCGGTTCCTGCCCCAGGTCGAAGCGCGAGTCGAACCGCTCCCACTTGCGCTCGCTAGCGCCGGTCGGCAGCCCGTAGCGGCTCAGCCGCTCCCGCGCGACCGGGTCGCTGACGGCCCCGGCGTTGGCGAAGTACTGGTTGAAGTTCTCCTCGCCGGACAGCACCGTCCCCCACGGCGTCGTGCCGCCACCGCAGTTGTTCAGCGTGCCAAGCACCGTCCTGCCGGTCGGATCGGCCGACGTCATCAGCAGACCACTGCCCGCGGCGGGACCGGTCACCTCGAACGGCGTGGTCGCGGTGACCCGACGGTTCAGCCGGTGGCCGACAACCGGCGTCAGCTCGCCGGAGCGAGGGTTCTCGTTCAGCGCGACGACCGAAAGGCCGTGCGCGGCCCACGCGATCTCGACCTGCTCGCGAGTCGGGTTGTCGCCGTCGTAGCCGGCGAACATCAGCTCCTCGTCGGTGTACTCGTGGTTGGCCACCAGCACCCTGCCCCGCTCGCCCTGGGCACCGAGCAGCGCCAGGTAGTCGCAGTTGTAGCCGAACTGCCCCGACTGCGCCTCAGGGCTCTGCGCGTCCTGCTGGAACGCGGGCGCGCCATGCAGGATCGGGTCACCCCACCGGACCACCACCTGCTGCCGGTAGCCGTCGGGCACGATCACCGCGTCCTTGGTGTTCGGTGCGACCGGCTGGTAGTCGAGGCCGCGTGGCGTCCGCCCGCGCGCCGCGGCGCCCGCCCGCGCGCCCGTGTCGGCGGCGGCCAGCGCACCGCCCGCGCCCACGGTCAGCGAGAACAGCGCGCCGGCGCGCAACGCCGACCGGCGCGAAATCGCACCATCGATGACCTCGCCAAGGTATGGGTTGTCCGACGTGTTCGGCGCGGGGTGGTCGCAGGCATTGCCACAGCGATACACGCACGTCATCGCGGACCGCCCACCATGGCGTGGAGTCAGCAACGGCAGTCGCCACATCGGGCGGGGTTCACGGGAACGGTCGCGCACGGCACCTCCAAGGCAGTCATAACGGGAACGAGACCACCCGATCGTTGGATCGGCTCGCCTCTATCAGCACGCTATGTCGCGCCTTGACCGGTTTCACCAACGAACGGATGAACAACGGCGAAACGCCATCGCCTATTCGTGCGCGGGCTGTCCTTCAAGGCGTTGATCCGTGACGAAGCCCTCGCAACGTCCGCGCGGTGTTGGGCCATTCGTCAGGGGCTGTTCACCTGAACGGGCGAGGATTCGGCCACCGGATAGAGAGGACATTCGCGTGGCACATCCGTTGAGTCGCCGGTCGGTGTTGCGGGGCGCGGTCGCGCTCGGTGGTGCGATGACTGCCAGTCCGCTGCTGTGGCGCCAGCCCGGTTACGCGGCGACCCCGCCGAGTGGCCTGCACCTGACCTACGGCGCCGACCCTGGCCAGGAGATGGTGGTGTCGTGGAGCACGCCGGAGTCGGTGTCGCGGCCTCGGCTGCTGCTCGGCGACACCGCAGGCGACATGAGCGAGGTGGTGCCGGTCGAGTCACGGCCGTCGCCGGGTCTGGCGACGGTACAGCATCACGCCCGGCTGTCCGATTTGGACCCGGACACTCGGTACTCCTACCAGGCGGTCCACGACGGCGCTGCCAGCGAGCGGTTCGGGTTCACCACCGCTCACCGCGGGCGCCCGGTGCGGTTCACCGCGTTCGGTGACCAGGGCACCAGCGACGGCAAGGTCGGCCAGGTGCTCGATGTCATCGAGCGGTTCGACCCCGACCTGCACCTGCACGTCGGTGACCTGTCCTACGCCTCGCTGTCGGGTGGCCTGCGGGTTTCCGAGCAGGTGGACTCGCTGTACCAGCCGTCACTGTGGGAGACGTGGCTGGCCGACATCGAGCGCGTCGCGGCGCGGGTCCCGTGGATGCCGGTGCTCGGTAACCACGAGATGGAACCCACCGGAAGCGACTGGGGCTACGAGTCCTACTTCGCCCGGTTCACCCCGCCGGACACTGGCCTCGCGCACGAGGCAGGGGCGACGACCTGGTCCATGCGGATCGGCAACGTCGGATTCGTCGCGCTGGACGGCAACGACGCCAGCGCCGAGATCCCCCGCAACCACGACTACCTCGGCGGCGACCAGGAACGCTGGCTCGACGCGACGCTGGCCGAGTTGCGTACCGACCGCGACGTCGACTGGATCGTGGTGGGCTTCCACCACTGCGCGTTCTGTTCCTCGGTGCGGCACGGCTCCGACGCCGGAGTCCGCGACCGGTGGTCACCGCTGTTCGATCGGTACGCCGTCGACGTCGTGATCAACGGCCACAACCACATGTACGAGCGCACCCACCCCATCCGCGCTGGGCAGGTCACCACCGAGGCCCCGAAGGGCGCAACCATCAGCCCCGCCGAGTACGGCACCACCTACCTGGTGTCCGGGCTGGCCGAGGAGGACGAGTCGCTGCCCGACCGCTCCACCGGCCCTGTCGCGGGCGTCACCCACTACACCGGCACCGACTTCGGACTCAGGATCCCGGAGACGACGCCGTGGTCGGCCGTGGTGGACGAGCTCGCGCCGGTCGTGATCCGCGTCGAAGCCACCCCGCCAGACGCCACCGGCACGACCAGCATGCGGATCCGCTCCGTCGACGCCGCCACCGACCAACTCGTCGACTCGGTCACCCTCACCAGGCAGTCGGGCCGAACATCCACCGCTTCATAAGCCGTCGGGATTGTGGCACCCGCCCGTTGCGCACTGCGGGTCGAAGGCTGCTTACTGGTTTCGCGCGGCCGCCACGGTGTGCCACAGCAGCAATGCGGTGGTGACGGGGCCGACGCCGCCCGGCACCGGAGTGAGGGCTCCTGCCGTTCGCCCGACCTGCTCTGCGTCCACGTCCCCGACCAGCTTCCCTTCGTCGGTCGGATTGGTGCCGACGTCCACTACCACGGTGCCGGCGGCGATGTGTTCACCGGTGACCAAGCCCGCTCTGCCTACCGCGACGATGACGATGTCCGCCTGCCGGGTGTGCGCTGCGAGGTCCCTCGTCCGGGAATGGCACACGGTCACGGATGCGTCCCGCGCGAGCAGCAGATGGGCCACCGGGACGCCGACGACCGTTGACCGGCCCACGACAACCACGTCACGCCCCGCCAGCTCGACACCGTGGTGGTCGAGCAGCGCGACCACGGCCTCGGCGGTCGCGGGCGCGAACGCGGGCGCGCCCGAGGCTGGTGGGATTGGCACCGTCGACGTCCTTGGCCGGGTCGATGGCCGAGACGACGTCGCGCGTCACCACCCCTGCCGGCAGCGGGGTCTGCACGATGATGCCGTGCACGGTGACGTCGTCGCTCAGCGCTGTCACCGTCTCCCGGATCTGCCGCACCGATGCGCCGGCTCCGAGGTCGACGATGTCGCAACCGAGCCCGACTTTGTGCGCGGCCTTGGCGATCGACCGGACGTACCAGTGGCTGGACTCGTCGTCGGTGGCGACGACGACCGCGAGCATCGGCGGCGTGCCAGCAGCGGCCAGCTCCGCCGCGGCCTCGGCGCTGCGTTGACGCAGGGCGGTGGCAAGGTCGGTGCCGGAGAGGCGGGTCGCGACCTGTGGCGCGGCGGTCATGCGCCGATCCTGGTGCGAACGGCCGAGGTGACCTTGTCCGAGCGGTCGCAGATCGCCTCGACCCGGCGCAGTGACGCGGCAAGGTCCTGTCGTTCGGCGTCGTCGGTGACGCCGCCGAGGTTCACCTCGATGTTGACCCGAGCGGTGGCCGCCCCGGCGCGTGCTGCCTCCGCTGCCGCCGCGACGTCGGTGATGACGTTGCGGTTGCCGATCGGAAGCAGCCGCTCAGCGAGCGTGACGACGCGGTCGGCCAGGTCGATCCCGTCGGCGGGTGGCTGGCACGCGGCGAGCAGGGCGGTGGCGATGGCCCGCGAGCGCGCGGTCCGGTCGTCGGCACCGTCCTTTGGCAACGCGTACGCCTCAGCCACATGGGAGAACGCCGAGGCGTCCTCCTCGGCCAGCCGCAGGGCGTTCGCGCGCAGGCTGTCCGATTCGGACACGATGACACCGATGGTCTCCGCGTGCTCGGCGTACCTCGGACCGTCGCTGTAGCGAGCGACCATGCCGACCAGCGCCGCGGCTTGGGCCAGGTGCAGGGCGGCGGTCGCGCCACCGCCGGGAGCGGGGACACGAGCCGCGAGGCCGGTCAGGAAGTCGTTGACCGTCTGATCACGCATCACCGGAACACCACCGTGCTGTTGCCGTTGAGCAGCACCCGGCCCTCGCTGTGCCAGCGCACCGCGCGAGCGAGTGCCAGCGCTTCCGCATCGCGTCCGGCGGTCGCCAGCGCCCGTGGGTCGAAGCCGTGGTCCACCCGCAGCACCTCCTGCTCGATGATCGGACCCTCGTCAAGCGCCGGTGTCACATAATGCGCGGTCGCACCCACGTACTTGACGCCACGATCGTAGGCCTGCTGATACGGCCTGGCTCCCTTGAAGCCCGGCAGAAACGAGTGATGAATGTTGATCGCCCTGCCCGCCAGTTTGGCGCAGAGGTCGTCGGAGAGCACCTGCATGTAGCGGGCGAGCACCACAAGGTCCGCCCGGTACTCGTCGACAAGCTCAAGCAGCCTCGCCTCCGCCTCCGGTTTGGTGTCCGGCGTGACGGGCACGTGGACGAACTCCAAGCCGGCTGCCTCGGCCATCGGTCGCAGGTCCTCGTGATTGGACACCACCACTGCGATGTCGGCGCCGAGGCTGCCTGCCCGCCAGCGGAAGATGAGGTCGTTGAGGCAGTGCCCTGCCTTGGACACCATCACCATGATCCGCGCCGTACGGTCGTCGAACAGCTCGAACTCCATCTCGAACTCGCGCGCCACCGGGCCGAACTCCCTGGTGAGGTCGGCAACCGTCGCGCCGGGTCTCGGACACGTGAACGACGTCCGCAGGAACAACGCGCCCCGGCCCCGGTCGTCGAACTGCTGGTGCTCGACGATGTCGCACGCTCGGTCGACGAGAAACGACGTCACCGCGTGCACGATGCCCGCTCTCTCAGGGCATTTCAGGGTCAGGGTGAACAACCGCGTCACGAGTCCTCCTCGCCGTAGGAGCTTGGCCTACAACTGATATATCAGATGTAGGCTACGAGGCGCGGGCGTGCGTGTCAACCGCTCGGCCCGATCAGCCGCTATAGGCTGGAGCCTCACCGACGGAGGGCGCACGGCGTGGAACGAAAGCAGCTCGAATACTTCCTCTCCATCGCCAGCCACGGCAGCTTCACCAGTGCCGCGAACTCGCTGCGTGTCGCGCAGCCGTCGCTGTCCTACTCCATCCGGTCGTTGGAAAGGGAGATCGGCGCGCCGCTGTTCCGGCGTCTTGGCCGCGGTGTCGCGCTGACGCCAGTCGGCGAAGCGCTTGTCCAGCCGGCTCGGCAGGTGCTCAGGGACTTCACTCAGGTGCATGCGGCCGCGCAGCAGATCGTGGGCCTGGTGTCCGGGATGTTGGACATCGTCGCGGTGACCACCCTTGCCGTCGATCCGCTCGCGGTCTTCGCCGGGGAGTTCCGGAAACGGTATCCCGGCGTGGAGCTCAGCGTGGTCGATCCGGAGAACGCGGCTGCGGTCGTCGACGTCGTCCGCAGGGGGCACTGCGAGCTGGGGCTGACCGAGCACGGGATCGCCACCGACAGCCTCAACGTGCTCGACCTGCCGGAGCAAGAGGTGCTCGCGGTGCTGCCACCCGAGGCCGACCGGCCCGCATCCGGCGTACTGTCGGCCAGGGAGTTCGCACGTCTCGACATCGTCACCACACCGCGTGGCACCACAACGAGGGACGTGCTCGAAGGGCTGCTCGCCGTGGCAGGGGCGCCGCCGCGCATCGCGGTCGAGATCACCCATCGCGCCGCCATCGTGCCCCTGGTCCTTGCGGGCGCCGGAGCCACGTTGCTGCCCCGCACCCTCGCCCGCGACGCGGCCGCGCTCGGCGCCGTCGTGCTGAAACTGGAGCCGCCGTTGACCCGCCGCGGGGTCCTCGTCTGGTCCGCCAACACGCTCTCCCCCGCGGCGAAGGCGTTCGTGGATCTCGTGACGCACTGGCCCACCGACACTGACGGGCTGCCATAGAACGTCTCTATCAGAGTGGCTCAAAATCCGTCTAGCTCCGCCGTGAGAATGTGTTGATACGGCTATTCCGCTGTGCCACGGTTAGGCGATGTGAATCACCCCATTCTCATACTCTCCGAATGAGAGTCAGGTGATCCGTAATTCGTCGGATCACCGCAGTGGAAAGGGTTTTGACCGATGCGTATCCGACGACGTCGCGCCGTTGTATCCCGGTGCATGGCGGTCACCGCGATTCTCGCGAGTGCCTGCGGTGAGTCGCAGGGTCTTGGCGCCCAGGCACTCGCCACCGGTGACGCCGACGCCTACCTCGGCAACTGGTGGCCGAGCCAGCGGTCCGTCTTCGCCAAGCACCTGAAGAGCGGGGACGTCGACGTCCTCGGCACGCTCGTCACAGGGACGACGTACGCGCCAGCGGTGCCGAAGTACGTCGCGGACGAACACGGCATCCGCTCGCTGGCCGACCTTGAGTCCAATGCGGACCTGTTCAGCGGGAAGTTCCTCGGCATCGAGCCGGGAACGCCAGGGAACCAGTACATCCTCGACGCGATCAAGCAGAACGCGTATGGCCTCGGCGGCTGGCAACTCGTGCAGTCGAGTACGCCAGCCATGCTCGCCGAAGTGGAACACCATGTCAGCCAAGAGAAGCCGGTGGTCTTTCTTGGGTGGGAGCCACATTGGATGAATGTGGACTGGGAACTGGTATATCTGGACGACCCACAGCAGGTGTGGCCAGGCGCCGGCGAGATCAGGGTCGCCACACGGAAGGATTTCGCATCCGACAACCCGAATGTGGCGCGATTCCTCTCCCAGCTGAAAATTGATCGTGACACCGCGTCTGAGGGATTTTCCAACTCAGTAAGAAAAAGGTTTCCGCCGCGAAAATCGCTCGAAACTGGATCAGCGAGAACCCCGACGTGGTCAGTGAATGGCTGCGTGGTGTGAAAACCGCGGCCGGCAAACCCACGGAGGATATCTCGTGATCAAGGTACGCGAACTCACCAAGGTTTTCGGACTGCCGGACAGCCAGGCGCGACGGGCCATGGACGCGGGCGCGGACCGAGCCACCTCGGTGCGCGAGGCAGGCGGGGTGCTCGCCGTCAACGACGTGTCGTTCTCGGTCGAGCGCGGCGAGGTTTTCGTCATCATGGGCCTGTCAGGGTCCGGCAAGTCCACGGTCATCCGCATGATCAACCGGCTCGTCGAACCCACCGCGGGCACCGTGAGCTACGCCGGCGCCGACGTCGGCGGAATGAGCGCGGAACAACTGCGGGACCTGCGCAACAAGCGGGTCAGCATGGTCTTTCAGCACTTCGCGTTGTTCCCGCATCGGACGGTGCGGGAGAACGCGGCGTATGGGCTGAAGACGCGGGGCATGTCGCGACGGGAGCGACTCAGCCGCGCCGACGCGGCCCTGAAGCAGGTGGGCCTCGCCGATCGCGGTGACGCCTACCCGAGCGAGTTCAGCGGGGGCATGCGCCAGCGGGTCGACCTTGCCAGGGCGCTCGCGACCGACCCCGACGTGCTGATCATGGACGAGCCGTTCAGCGCGCTCGACCCGCTCATCCGCAGGGCGATGCAAGAGCAGTTGCTCCAGCTCCAGCGCGAGCTTGGCAAGACGATCCTGTTCGTCACCCACGACCTCAACGAGGCCATGCGCATCGGCGACCGGATCATGGTGATGAAGGACGGCGAGGTCATTCAGCTCGGCACCGGACCGGAGATCATCTCCAACCCCGCCAACGACTACGTCCAGGACTTCGTCTCCGACGTCGACCGGACAAGGGGCCTCACCGCGAGCGCGGTGATGCAGTCGCCATGGTTCACCGCCACGGCCGATGAGGAGCCCGCAGCGGTGCTCGCCAGGATGCGAAAGGCTCGCGGCGTCGGCGTCTATGTCATCGACGCCGACGGCGGCATCATCGGCGTCGCCACCGGCGAGAGGCTCGCCACCGCGGCCCGCGACGGCATCACCACCGTGCGGGACTGCGTTGTCGACGACTACACCGCCGTGTCCGACGAGACCCCGATCGCCGAGTTCTGTCACCTCACCGGCGGGCACGTCGTGCCGCTCGCGGTGGTGGACAGCGACAAACATCTGATCGGTGTCGTGCCGAGAGCGCACGTCTTGCAAGCCATCGCGACCGCGGCCGAGGAGGTGCCCGAACATGCCTGATATTCCGGTCGGGTCCGTCATCGAGTCGGCCCTGCAGTGGCTGATCGACAACGCAGGCCCGCTGTTCGACGTCGTCTCGGCGATGTTGCTGTTTTGCGTGAACTCCGCATACGAGGTGCTCGCGGCGCCTCCGCCACTTGTGCTGATCGGGATCTTCGCCGCGCTCGCGGGCGTCGTGCTGCGCGGTGTGGGGATGGCCGCGTTCACCGTGGCCGCGTTCTTGCTCGTCGACGGCATGCAGCTGTGGTCGCAGACCGTGCAGACGCTCGCCGTTGTCGTCATCGCCGCCGCCATCGCCATCGCCGTCGGCGTCCCGATCGGCGTGCTCGCCGCGAGCAGCGCCCGAACGAGCCGTGCCGTGCGGCCAGTGCTCGACTTCATGCAGACGCTGCCGGTCTTCGTGTACCTGGTTCCCGCGGTGTTCTTCTTCGGCATCGGCGTCGTGCCCGGCATCGTCGCCACCACCGTCTTCGCCGTGCCGCCCGCCGTCCGCCTCACCGAGCTCGGCATCCGGCAGGTCGACACGGAGATGGTCGAGGCGGCGCACGCGTTCGGCGCCCGGAGGAAGCAGGTGCTGCGCGATGTGCAACTCCCCCTCGCCGTGCCGTCCATCATGGCCGGTGTCAACCAGGTCATCATGCTCGCGTTGTCCATGGTCGTCGTCGCGGGACTCGTCGGAGCGGAAGGTCTCGGCGGCGTCGTCGTGCAGGGAGTCATGCAGCTGAACATCGGCACCGCGTTCGAGGGCGGCATCGCGGTCGTCATCCTCGCGATCTTCCTCGACCGCGTCACCGGCTCCCTCGGCACGAGGCGCAAGCAGCGGTTCCGGCTGCCCCGGCTCAGGCCCAGCCGCCCGCAGCCGAGCCCCCAGCCGCAACCCGAGGAGCGGGCACCACAACCAGCCACCGTCTGACGTCGGTACTCCCCTGTCCGCTGGGCACCGGCGTCTGGTGTGCCGAAGGGCCCCTTGGGCACACCAGACGTGCCCAAGGCGCCCTTCGGCACACCACCGGCGGGCAAACCGACGTGCGGAAACCCCGTGAACGAGAAAGGAAGCGTCGATGGCCGACCACCGCGCGAGCAGACAGCACCTCCCTATCCCCGACGCGCCGGACCAACCGGCGACCGCGATCGACGTGCGCGAGCAGCAGCCGCCACACGAACCGACCCAGCCGCTCCGGCCGCCGGAGGGTGCCCCCAACGTGGTGGTGGTTCTCATCGACGACATGGGCTTCGGCGCGCCGTCCACCTTCGGCGGCCAGTGCCACATGCCGACCGCGGACCGCCTTGCCGAGAACGGCCTGCGCTACACCCGCTTCCACGTGACCGCGATCTGCTCCCCACCCGGCAGTCGCTACTGACTGGGCGCAACCACCATTCGGTTGGCATGGGCGTGACGACCGAGATGGCGAGCGCGGCCCCCGGCTACAGCGGCATCCGTCCGCGTAGCGCGGCGACGTTGGCGCAGGTGCTGCGCGGCAACGGCTACAACACCGGAGCCTTCGGCAAGTGGCATCAGACTCCAGCCCGCGACGTGAGCCCGGCAGGGCCGTTCGACCGGTGGCCGACGGGTGAGGGCTTCGAGAAGTTCTACGGCTTCCTGTGCGCGGAGATGAACCACTGGTACCCGGTGCTGTTCGACGGCACAACGCCGATCGAGCCGACACGGAAGCCGGAGGACGGCTATCACCTCTCCGAGGACCAGGTCGACCAGGCCATCGACTGGGTCCGCACGCAGCAGACCCTCAATCCCGACTCGCCGTTCTTCGCCTACCTGCCGTTCGGCGCCACCCACGCGCCATACCACGTGCCACGGGAGTACCGGGAGAAATACCGGGGCAGGTTCGACCATGGCTGGGACGAGCAGCGCGAGATCACCCTACGGCGGCAGCAGGAGCTCGGAGTTGTGCCGGCGGACGCCGAACTGGCGCCGTGGGCAGACGGTGTGCCGCGCTGGGGCGAGCTCACCGATGCCGAACGCCGGTCTGCCGCATCGCTGATGGAGCTCTACGCCGGGTTCGCCGAGCACACCGACGTTCAGGTCGGACGCCTCGTCGACGCCATCGACGAGATGGGCGAGCTGGACAATACGTTGTTCATCTACATCCTCGGCGACAACGGCGCCTCGGCCGAAGGCGGGATCGGCGGCACGCTCAACGAGCACCGCTACGCCAGCGGCATCCCGGACACCGCCGAGTACATCAACGCCAACGACGAGGCGCTGGGCGACCCGACGACACACGCTCACTACCCTGTCGGGTGGGCGCTGGCGATGAACACGCCGTACCAATGGACCAAGCAGGTCGCGTCCCATTTCGGCGGCACCCGCGACGGGCTCGTGGTCCACTGGCCGAACCGGATCGCGGAACGCGGCGGCATCCGGCACCAGTTCCACCACGTCATCGACGTCATGCCGACGATCCTGGAAGCGGCCGGACTGCCAGAACCGTCCACTGTGGATGGAATCGCACAGCAGCCGATCGAGGGCGCCAGCATGCTCTACAGCTTCAACGACGCCGACGCGCCGGACCGCCACACGCTGCAGTACTTCGAGATGGTCGGCAACCGAGGGATCTACCATGACGGCTGGATGGCGGTGACCCGGCACGGCACCCCGTGGGAGATGGTGCAGGACGAGCGTCGGTACTTCGATGACGACGTCTGGGAGCTCTACGACACGAACGTCGACTGGACCCAGGCCCGCGACGTCTCCGCCGAGCACCCCGGGAAGCTGCGCGAACTCCAGCAACTGTTCCTCATCGAGGCGGCGAAGTACAACGTGTTCCCGCTCGATGACCGGATGACCGAGCGGGAGAACCCCAAGGAGGCGGGTCGCCTCGACCTGCTCGGTGAGCGCCGCAGCATCACTTTCCACGGCCCCGGTCTGCGGCTGACCGAGGAGACCGCGCCGAACGTGAAGAACCGGTCGCACACCATCACCGCGCAGGTGGACGTCAGCCCGGACGGCGCGGAGGGCGTGCTCGTCGCCCAGGGTGGCCGTTTCGGCGGCTGGTCGTTGTATGTGTGGCAAGGCAGGCCGTGCTACGCCTACAACTACTTCGGGCTGCGGGTGCACAAAGCCGCCGCACCCGACCCATTGCCAGCAGGGAGGCACGAGATCACGATGGAGTTCGGCTACGACGGCGGCGGCGTCGGGCGTGGCGGTACCGCGGTATTGCTCGTGGACGGCGAGAAGGCGGCCGAGACGCGGGTGGACGCGACGATTCCGTACTACTTCGCGTTCGACGAGACCTTCGACCTCGGGTGCGACCGCGCGTCGCCGGTGACCGACGACTACGCCACGGTGGACAACGCCTTCACCGGCACGTTGCGCCAGGTCCGGGTCGACCTCGGTGACGACCTCTGCAGCGACTCGGCGAGCGAGACCGCGCGCGAGCACTTCCGGGCGGCCCATGACTGACAACGTGACTCGTGGTGCGTGCTGCGCCCCGTCCCGTGGCGGGACGCAGCACGCACCCGAACAGCACGCCGCTGGCGTGAGCGGCAGCACGGACGGTCTCGTGCTGCTCGACGGCGGTGAGTTCTTGATGGGCAGCGAAGGCGCGCTTGCGTATCCCGGTGACGGCGAGGGGCCGGTCCGCCGCGTCGAGCTGAGCCCGTTCTGGATCAGTCCGACCGCAGTGAGCAACGCGTCGTTCGCCGCGTTCGTCGACGCGACCGGGTACCGCACCGAGGTCGAACGCTTCGGCTGGTCCTTCGTCTTCGGTGGACTGCTGCCTGACGACTTCCCACCGACGCGAGGCGTGGCGAAAGCGCCGTGGTGGCGTCAGGTGCACGACGCCGACTGGCGCCATCCCGCCGGACCGCAGTCCACAGCGGATGGGCTCGACCTAACGGCTTCGGGCTGTACAACGTGACCGGCAACGTGTGCGAGTGGTGCCACGACTGGTTCCACACCGCCGCCACGACGTCGAACAGCGGACGCGACCCGCACGGCCCCGTGGACGGTAGCCGCCGCAGCGCGCGCGGCGGCTCCTACCTGTGCCACGAGTCGTACTGCAGGCGCTACCGCGTCAGCGCGCGGCAGGGCCTCACCCCGGACTCGTCCATGGGCAACACCGGGTTTCGCTGCGCCCGCGACGTGGGCTGACCGGTTCCGGCTACAGGTCGTCAGCACTCCACGACGTTGAGGGCGAGACCGCCACGGGATGTTTCCTTGTACTTGTCCTTCATGTCGGCGCCGGTGTCGCGCATCGTCTTGATCGCCTTGTCCAGGCTGACGAAGTGCAGGCCGTCGCCCCTGATCGACATCCGCGCCGCCATGATCGCCTTGATCGAGCCGACCGCGTTTCGCTCGATGCACGGGATCTGCACCAGCCCGCCCACCGGGTCGCAGGTGAGCCCGAGGTTGTGCTCGATCCCGATCTCCGCGGCGTTCTCCACCTGCTCGGGACTGGCGCCGAGCACCTCGGCGAGCCCGGCGGCGGCCATCGAGCACGCCGAACCAACCTCGCCCTGGCAGCCGACCTCGGCGCCGGAGATCGAGGCGTTCTGCTTGAACAGCATCCCGATCGCACCCGCGGTGAGCAGGAAGTCCACCACGCCGTCGTCCGACGCGTCCGGCACGAACTGCCGGTAGTAGTGCAGCACGGCGGGAATGATCCCGGCGGCGCCGTTGGTCGGCGCGGTGACGATGCGCCCGCCCGCGGCGTTCTCCTCGTTCACGGCGAGGGCGAACAGCGTCACCCATTCCATCGCGTATAGCGGATCCTCGACGTTGTCCGCGACGGCGAGGTGCTCCTTGAGGTTCGCCGCCCGCCGCCGCACCTTCAGTCCGCCAGGCAGCACGCCGGTGGTCGACGTCCCACGCTCGACACACTCGGCCATCACCGACCAGATGTGCAGCAGCCCGTCGCGAACCTCGTCCTCGCTGCGGCGAACCGTCTCGTTCGCCATCATCAGCGAGCTGATCGACCGCCCGGTGCGGGACGTGTGGACCAGCAGTTCCTCCGCCGTCGAGAACGGGAACGGCACGGGCGTGGGGTCCTCGACGATCGCTTTCGCGCCCGCCTCGTCCTCGCCGAGCACGAACCCGCCGCCGACCGAGTAGTACGTCCGCACCGACAGCACGGTGCCCGCCCGGTCGAATGCGTGGAACATCATCCCGTTGCTGTGGAACTCCAGCCGCTTGCGCCGATGCAGCACGACGTCGTCGGCCACGGAGAATCCGATGCGGACGCCGCCATCGAGGTCAAGCGAGCCGGTTTCGGCGACCCGGTCCACCATGGGTTGTGCAGCCACCGGGTCGACCTCGTCCGGGGCGTACCCGGCGAGTCCGAGGACGACGGCCTTGACACTGCCGTGCCCGTGCCCGGTGGCGCCGAGCGATCCGAACAGCTCGACCCGCACCGACGCCACCCTGCCCAGCAGCCCCTCGGCTGCCAGCGACTCGACGTAGGTCTTGGCGGCGCGCATCGGGCCGACGGTGTGCGAGCTCGACGGCCCGATGCCCACCTTGAACAGGTCGAACACGCTCAGGCTCATACCGGCTGCTCCCGGTACTCGCGGTATTCCATGCCCGCGTCGACCAGCCACGCGGCCAGGTAGGTCGCGAACGACGCCCGCACCAGCACCACGAACTCACCGGCGTCGGCGTCGCGGACCAGCAGGATGATCCCGGCCTGCGCGAGCAGCGTCTGCACGCAGGTTCCGATGGGAGACGCCGAGGGGTGCAGGTCGATGGCGCAGCCGTGTGCCAGCAGGTCGCGTGCCCTCGGCCCGGACAGCGTCAGCGTGGTGCGCTGCGCCGAGACGTCGACCACCGCGCCATGCGTGTCGCCGATGGCTTCGCGCAGCGCGCTCTCCAGCGTCCGTTGCAGGCCCGGCTGGGCCAGCACGAGGTACTCGTCCGGACCGAGCCAGGCCACCTCGACCGGGCCGTGCGGGCCGGTGCCGCTGCTGAAGGTGCACGGCGTCTCCGGCAGCTCGACGCCGAGGACCCTGCTCACCGCGGCCGCCCTGCTCGTGTCGGTCAGCCGCAGCGTCAGCTGAGCGAGGAAGGGCCGCTCGGCCAGTCGCACGGCCGGGGCGAGCTCGGTAAACCGCGACGTCCAGCCGTCCAGCGGGCTGCGGCGGGTTGCGATGTCAGCCGTCACGGCGGGCTCCTTCCTTGTCGTACAGCACGGTTTCGGTCACGGTGACCGCAGCGAGCTGGTCGCCGATGGGGACGTAGAGCTTCTCGCCGATGCGCTCGCGTCCGGACCGGAGCACGGCGAGGGCGAACGTCCTGCCGAGCGCGGCGCTGTCGTAGCTGGACGTGACGTGCCCGAGCATCCGCACCGGCGGTTGAGCAACCACGCGATGAGCGCGGTTCAGCCCCGCCGGCGAGTGAGGCGACAAACACTGCACCGGCGGTTCAGGCAGGTGGTCGGACTCGATGATCTGTCCGCCCTCGGGCAGCAGCACCGTGGGATCGGCGGGCAGCAGGCCGACCAGGTGCTTGCGGTCCGGCCGCAGGTTCTCCGGCCTTGCGAAGGAACGCTTGCCGATGAAGTCGGCCTTCTTCTTCGACACCGCCCACGACATCCCGAGGTCCTGCGGGGTGACCGTGCCGTCGGTGTCCTGGCCGACGATCGGGTAGCCCTTCTCGGCGCGCAGCACGTGCATCGTCTCGGTGCCGTACGGGGTGATGCCATACGGCTCCCCCGCCTCGATCAGCGCCTCCCACAGCGCGAGCCCGTGCCAGGCGTTGACGTTGATCTCGTATGCCAGCTCGCCGGAGAAGCTGATCCGGCACACCCGCGCCGGGATACCGGCCACGGTTCCGTCCTGCCAGGTCATGAACCCGAAGGCGTCGTTGCTCACGTCGAGGTCTGGCGCCAGCGTTGCCAGCACCTCCCGCGATCGAGGCCCGACAAGCGGGACGGTGACCCAGTGCTCGGTGACCGAGGTGGCGAACACCCGCAGGTGCGGCCATTCGGTCTGCAGCCACTCCTCGACCCAGTCGAGGACCATCGCCGCGTTGCCGGTGGTGGTCGTCAGCAGGAAGCGGTCCTCGGTCAGACGGATCACCGTGCCGTCGTCGATGACCATGCCGTCGATGCCGCACATGACGCCGTACCGGATACGGCCAACCTTGAGCGTGCTCATCATGTTCGTGTAGAGCATGTCGAGCAGCTCTGCCGCGTCCGGGCCTTGCACGTCGATCTTGCCCAGCGTCGAGGCGTCCATCAGCGCGACCCCCTCGCGTGCCGCGCGGCACTCGCGCAGCACGGCGGCGTGCATGTCCTCGCCCTGCCTTGGGTAGTGGCGGGAGCGCTTCCACTGGCCGACGTCCTCGAACTCCGCGCCGTGCGCCACATGCCAGTCGTGCAGCGCCGTCACCCGCACCGGGTCGTACAGCTCGCCCCGGTCGCGTCCGCCGAGCGCGGCGAACGGCACGGACGTGTACGGCGGGCGGAACGTGGTCGGACGCCGGTCGGCGAGGTCTTCTCCCAGCGCGTCCGCGACGATGCCCGCCGCGAGCAGCCCGGACGTCTTGCCCTGGTCATGCGCGGTGCCGATGGTGGTGTAGCGCTTGACGTGTTCCAGCGAGGACAACCCGGCACCGGTGGCCCGCAGCACGTCGGAGACGGTGGCGTCCCGCTGCAGGTCGACGAACCGGGCGTCGTCGGGAACCGAGCCGAACGGGGCGTTCGGCACGTATTCGGCACCGAACACCCCGTTCGGCTCGCCCGGCACCGACCACAGCACAGCGGACGGCGTCTCCTCGGCACGCGCGTCGGCGACCGGCACCGCCACCTCGACCCCTGGCGAGAACCCGGCCGCGCGGGCGGCGTCGCGACCGGCCCCCGCGCCCTGCTCGATGCACGTCGTTACCTCGAACGCCCCTGCGGCCGAGCCAGCCGCCCGCGCGGTGGGAAGGCGCTCGCCAGGCACATAGGCGCCGAGCCCGGGCGCGTACCGCAGTGCCCCGCCGAGCTGGCTGAACAGGTGCACGGCCGGGTTCCAGCCACCAGAGACGAGCAGCGTGTCGCACACGACGGTGTCGGCGTGCCAACCCGTGAGTGATCCGATGTGGACGTCGGTGAGGTGGTCCCGGCCCTCGGTGCCAGTGACGACGTGGCCCGCGTACACGTCGATGCCGCGCGCGGCGCACTCCGCGCCGAGCTTCGGCGGCACGTCGTGGCGTGCGTCGATCAGCACAGGGACGTCGACGCCCGCCTCGGCCAGCTCGATCGCGGCGACGTAGGCGCTGTCGTTGGTGGTGAACACGCCAACGCGCCTGCCGACCTGGACGCCGTAGCGGTGCAGGTAGGTGCGGGCTGCTCCGGCGAGCATGATGCCCGGCCGGTCGTTGTCGCCGAACACGATGGGACGCTCGTGCGCGCCGGTGGCGATCACGGTTTGTTTCGCCCTGATCCGCCAGATCCGGTGCCGGGCGATGTGGCGCGGCGCGTCGAACCCGAGGTGATCGGTGCGGCGTTGCAGCGCGAGCACGAACCCGTCCTGGTAGGCGCCGAACGCCGCGGTGCGGTTGAGCAGCAGCACGTCGGGCGTCGCGTCGAGCTCGGCGACGACGTCGCGCACCCAGGCGTCCGACGGCCGGTCGTCGAGGTAGTCGTCGGTGCCGAGCAGCGAGCCGCCCGCCTCGTTCTGGTCGTCGACGAGTACGACGCGGGCACCCGAGCGGGCGGCGGTGAGCGCCGCCGCTAGCCCGGCAGGACCCGCGCCGACCACCACCACGTCGCAGTGCGCGTGCTTGCTGTCGTAGCGCGCCGGGTCCGGTTCGTCGGTGAGCCTGCCGTGCCCGACAAGGCCGTCGGCGACCAGGCCGTCATAGAGCTCAACCGTCGTCGCGGTCAGCATCGGCTCTGCGAAGGGTTCGGCGACCTGCACCAGGGCGTTGGGCTCCTCGACGCCCGCAGCCATGATGCCGCGCGGGCGGCCGTACTTGATGCTGGTCGTCACCTGGTGCACCCCGTTGGCCAGCAGCGCGGAGGCGAGCGTGTCGCCCTGACGGCCGGTCAGCGACAGTCCGTTGAAGGTGAAGCGCAGCGCGCTGTCCCGGTCGATGCGGCCACCACGGGGAAGCCGGAAGTCCGCGGTCATGTCGTCACCGGCCTTTCCTGGTCAGGCCGGTACACCGCGAGCAGCTCGTAGCTGCGGGTGTCCCGGACGGCGTTGAACCACCGGCGGCAACCAGCGGCGTGGCTCCAGCGCTCCGCGAACGGGCCTCGGGGGTTGTCCCGGAAGAAGACGAACTTCGCCCACTCCTCGTCGGACAGCGCGGCGGACTCCGCCGGGTAGGCGACGTGCGCCTGGCCGCCGTAGTGGAACTCGACCTCCTCGCGAGGCCCGCACCACGGGCAGGGTATGAGTTGCATCGGTGCTCCTGAGGTCTTATCTGGACGGTGGGGTCAGTGGGCGACGGCGGCTGCGCCGTGCTCGTCGACGAGGGCGCCGGTGGTGAACCGTTCGAGCGTGAACGGCTCGTTGTACGGGTGCGGCTTGTCGTTGGCGATGGTGTGCGCGAAGCAGTCGCCGACACCCGGCGTCGCCTTGAAACCGCCTGTCCCCCAGCCGCAGTTGAGGTACAGCCCGTCCACCGGGGTCAGCCCGATGATCGGCGATGCGTCCGGGCTGACGTCGACGATGCCCGCCCAGGTCCGGAGCACGTGAGCACGAGCGAAGATCGGGAACAGCTCGAGAGAAGCTGACATCTGCCGCTCGATGATGTGGAACGACCCGCGCTGGCCGTAGCCGTTGTAGCTGTCGATGCCGGCGCCCATCACGAGCTCGCCCTTGTGCGCCTGCGAGACGTAGACGTGCACCGCGTTCGACATCACGACCGTCGGATGCACGGGTTCGAGCAGCTCGGAGACGAGCGCCTGCAGCGGGTGCGACTGGACGGGCAGCTCGATCCCGGCCATGGCCGCCAGCTCGGAGGAGTGACCGGACGCGCACAGCGCCACCTTGCCCGCCGCGATGCGGCCCCTTGTGGTGTTCACCCCGGTGACCCGGCCGCCCGCGGTCTCGATGCCGGTCACCTCGCAGTTCTGGATGAGGTCGACGCCGAGCCGGTCCGCCACGCTGGCGAAGCCCCACGCGACGTAGTCGTGCTTGGCGATGCCTGCCCGTGGCTGGTAGGTCGCGCCGAGCACCGGGTACCGGACGTCGGGCGAGACGTTGATGATCGGGCAGACCTCCTTGACGCCGTCCGCGTCGAGCCATTCGGCGTCGATCCCGTTAAGACGGTTGGCGTTGACCCGACGAACGCTGTCGCGGACGTCCTGCAGGCTGTGCGCGAGGTTGAGCACCCCGCGCTGGTCGAACAGGATCGGGTAGCCCAGCTCATCCTCCAGCCCTTCCCAAAGCTTGAGGGCGTGCTCGTAGATGCCCGAGCTCTCGTCCCAGAGGTAGTTGGAGCGGATGATCGTAGTGTTGCGCGCCATGTTGCCGCCGGCGAGCCAGCCCTTCTCAAGCACGGCCACGTTCGTGATGCCGTGCACCATGGCGAGGTAGTAGGCGGTCGCGAGGCCGTGGCCGCCGCCACCCACAACTACGACGTCGTAGGACGTCGCCGGGTCGGGGTTCCGCCAGAGGAACGAGGGGTGGTCCGGCAGGTCGGCGCCGGGCCTGGCGGGCGGGTTTCCAGTGGTCATCGCGGCACTCCTTCTGCTGGCATCCCTTTGGTCAACTACTGATATATCAGTCTGTCAGGTAGAGTAGGTCAGGTGAGAACCCAGGTCAACACCGAGCTGTCAGCGACCGGTATTTCGTTGGCGGAGCAGGCGTACCGCGTCCTTCGGGACCGCCTGGTGATGCTCGACATCAAGCCGGGCGAGCCGATCAACGAGGACCAGCTCAGCAGCGAGCTGGGCTGCGGCCGCACGCCGATCAGGGAGGCGCTCAAGCGGCTGACGAGCGACCGGCTGGTCGCCGCGTTCCCCCGGCGAGGAACCTTCGCCACCGACGTCAACATCGCCGACCTCGCGCACATCTCCGAGGTGCGGCGTGCGCTGGAGCCCCCGGCGGCGTCGGCCGCAGCGGAGCGGGCGACGGCCGCCGACCGGGCCACGCTCGCCGAGCTGCGGGACCGGCTGGACGCCACCCACGGCACCGAGGGCGCCGAGGACAACGACGCGCTGCTGCGGATGGACCTCGACGTGCACCGGTCGATCTACCACTGCGTCTACAACCCGTTCCTTGAGGACACCCTCGTCGGCTACGACAACCTGGCGACGCGCATCTGGTGCGTGTTCGCGCCACGGCTGTCCGGAATGGCCGGACACGTCGGCGAGCACGGCCCGTTGCTCACCGCAATCGTCGACGGCGACGCGGAGAAGGCGGCGGACCTGGCGCTGCAACACGTCACCGGCTTCGAGCGGGCGATACGCGCGCTGATCTGAGCCGAGACTGGCTCTGGGGTTCCAGCCGCACGACGACCGCCTTCGACACCGGGGTGTTGGACTTCTCCGCCACCGCACCGAGCGGCACAAGCGGGTTCGCCTCCGGGTAGTAGGCGGCGGCGCAGCCCCGCGCCGTCGGGTAGGCCACGATTCGGAACCGGCTGGCGCGGCGTTCCTCGACGCCGCCGTGCGCGGCCATCCATTCGGAGACCACGTCGACCAGGTCCCCGTCGGCGAAGCCGAGCGCGGCGATGTCGTCGGCGTTGACCAGCACGACGCGGCGGGCGTCCTCGATGCCCCGGTACCGATCGGACAGGCCGTAGATCGTGGTGTTGTACTGGTCGTGGCTGCGCAGCGTCTGCAACAGCAACCTGCCATCCGGGACCTCGACCGGTTCCGGCACGTTGACCGTGAAGTTCGCCCTCCCCGACTCCGTAGGAAAGGTGCGGGAGTCCCTCGGCGGATGGGGCATGACGAACCCGTCCGGCTGGCGCACCCGCTGGTTGTAGTCCTCGCAGCCTGGCACCACCCGCGCGATGTGGTCGCGGATGACGTCGTAGTCGCGCTCGAACTCCTCCCACCGCACGGGATGCTGCGCGCCGAGCAACCGGCGAGCGAGCCTGCTGACGATCGCCACCTCGGACAGCAGGTGGTCGCTCGCGGGACGGAGCCTGCCACGGGAGGCGTGCACCACAGACATCGAGTCCTCGACGGTGACGAACTGCTCCCCCGACTCCTGCCCGTCCCGCTCGGTGCGGCCGAGAGTCGGCAGGATCAGCGCGGTATTGCCCGGCACGACGTGCGATCGGTTGAGCTTCGTCGAGACGTGCACCGTCAGCGCGCAGCCGCGCAGCGCCCGCTCAGTGACCTCGGTGTCCGGGGTGGCGGCGGCGAAGTTCCCGCCCATGGCGACCAGTGCCTTGATGCGGCCTTCGTGCATCCCCCGCAGCACCTCGACAGTGTCCCTGCCGTGCGCACGCGGCACCGTGACGCCGAACTCCCGCTCCAGCGCGTGCAGGAACGACTCGGGCATCTTCTCGTAGATGCCCATGGTGCGGTCACCCTGCACATTGGAGTGACCCCGCACCGGACACACCCCGGCGCCCGGCTTGCCGATCATTCCCCGCAACAGCAACAGGTTGACGACTTCCCTGATGGTCGCGACCGCCTGCTTGTGCTGGGTCAGACCCATCGCCCAGCACACAACGGTGCGGTCGGACTCGACGAGCATGCGCGCGATTCGCTCGATCTGCTGCCGCTCCAGCCCGGTCGCCCGTTCGGTCGCGGCCCAGTCGATGTCCCGTGCCTGCTCGGCGAACTCCGTGAAGGCGTGCGTGTGCTTTTCGATGAACTCGTGGTCGAGTACCCAGCCCGGCGCCTCGTCGTCGGCAAGCACCAGCAAGCCGCTCAACGCCTTCAGCAGGGCGAGGTCGCCGCCGATCCGGATCTGCGCGAACTCGTCCGCCAACGCCGTGCCGCTGCCCACGATCCCGCTCAGGTTCTGCGGATTCTTGAACCGTCGCAGTCCGGTCTCGGGCAGCGGGTTGACCGACACGATCCGGCCGCCACGATGTTTGACCCGCTCCAACGACGACAGCATTCGCGGGTGGTTGGTGCCCGGGTTCTGCCCGAGCACAAGGACCAGGTCGGCGTGCTCCACATCGGACAGTGAAACCGACCCGGTACCTACTCCGATGGTCTCCGTGAGCGCGGCGCCGGAGGACTCGTGGCACATGTTCGAGCAGTCAGGGAGGTTGTTGGTGCCGAAACACCGCACCAGCAGCTGGTAGGCGAAGGCCGCTTCATTGCTGGTGCGGCCCGACGTGTAGAACGCCGCCTCGTCCGGGGAACCGAGCGCGGCCAGGTTCTCCGCGATGACGTCGAACGCCGCGTCCCAGCCGATCGGCCGGTAGTGGTCATCACCATGGCGCAGGATCATCGGCTGGGTCAGCCGTCCCTGCTGGCCGAGCCAGTAGTCGGTGCGCTCGGCCAGTTCGGCGACCGAGTGCCGTGCGAAGAAGTCGGCACCGATCCGGCGGATGGTCGCCTCCTCGGCGACGGCCTTGGCGCCGTTCTCGCAGAACTCGGCGGCCTTGCGCCGGTCGCCATCGGCGGCGAGAGGGTCCGGCCACGCGCAGCCGGGACAATCGAACCCCGCTCGTTGGTTGAGCAGCGGCAAGGTCCGGGCGGTCCGGCCGATCCCCATCTGCTCCCAGCCTCGCCGGAGCGATACCTGCACGCCGGTGAGCCCGGCCGCGGCATGGCCGGGCTCAACGACTCGCAGCGCGTCCTCATCGACATCTCGGTCAGGAGGGCGCTTGGCCACGGATCACACCCTGTCCTCGACGGCGGCTACCGGTGTGGCGTGCTCCGTGCCATTCGGGGTGGTCCAGCCCTCGTCGATGAGGTTCTGCGACACCTGTTCGGTCAGCTCGTCCCGCTGCAGCTTGCGTTGGAGGCGGAGTTGGGCGCGGCGCTCCGCGCTGAGCTCTCGCCAGGTCGCCACGCACATCGCCACCATCACGAAGCTGAATGGCATGGCGATCGTGATCGACACCGTCTGCAGCGCGGTGAGCCCGCCAGCAAGCAGCAGCGCGATCGCGACCAGCCCCTCAAGGACGGCCCAGAACACCCGGCTCCACTTGGGCGGATCGACGTCGCCGCCGGAGGCCAGCATGTCGACCACCAGCGAGCCTGAGTCCGACGACGTCACGAAGAACAGCACGATCAGAATGATCGACCCGGCGACAAGCGCTGTTCCCGCCGGGAGCTCGCTGAGCAGTCCGAAGAGGGCGCCGTTGGTGTCGACCGCGCCGTCCTCGATGAGTCCGCCGCCGCCGAACAGCTCCCGGTGCAGGGCGGTGCCGCCGAACGCGGTGAACCAGAGGAAGGTGACGACGGTGGGCACGACGAGCACGCCGGTCACGAACTCACGGACGGTCCTGCCCCGCGAGATGCGGGCAATGAACACACCGACGAACGGCGCCCAGGAGATCCACCAGCCCCAGTAGAACGCGGTCCAGCCCGCCTGCCAGTCCTGTCCTGCCGCGCCTTGCAGCGCGGTGGTGTCGAAGCTCGCCTGGATCAGGTTCTGCAGATAGAGCCCGACGGACTGCACGGTCTCGGACAGGATGAACGCGGTCGGCCCCGCGACGAGGACGAAAAGCAGCAGCACGCCTGCGAGCACCATGTTGATGTTGGATAGCCACTTGATGCCGCGTTTCACGCCGGTGACGACCGAGAACACGGCCAGCGCCGTGATGCCGCCGATCAGGATGATGTAGGTCCAGTTGCCCGGGTCGGAGACGAGACCGAGGAAGCTCAGCCCGGACGCGATCTGCAGCACGCCGAGACCGAGCGAGGTGGCGACGCCGAACAAGGTGCCCACGATCGCGGCGATGTCGATGACGTCGCCGACCCAGCCGTTGACCCGGTTCCCGAGCAGGGGCTCCAGCACCCAGCGGACGGAGATCGGACGGTTCTTGCGGTGGATCGCGTAGGCGATCGCCAGCCCGGCGACCACGTAGATCGCCCACGGATGCAGGCCCCAGTGCAAGAAGCTCTGCACAAGGGACTCCTGGGCGAGGTCGTCCGGCGTGCCGCCAACACCGGGCTTCGGACTCACGAAGTGGTTCAACGGCTCGGCGACGCCCCAGAACACCAGCCCGATGCCCATACCAGCGGCGAACAGCATCGCGAACCACGAGCTGCGTCGGAACTCCGGCTCCTCGTCGTCCGGGCCGAGCGTGATGTCGCCGGAACGGCCCAGCCCCACGGTCAGCGCGAACACCACGAACCCGCTCACGATGAGCGTGTAGTACCAGCCGAAGTTGCCGATGATCGAGTCCTGGACGGAGCTGATCGCGGACGCCATCGAGCCCGGGGAGATCACCGTGGCCGCGACGAAGGCGACCACAAGGGCCGCCGACGGCCAGAACACCTTCGGGGCGATCGAGCGCCGTGCCGCCGAAGCCGTGGCGCGATCAGGTGCGGTCATCGGGTGGCACCGCCTTCCGTCAACAAGCCCTGCACCCAGTCATGGAACTCCCCGATGTGGTGCTCGGAGGGGACAAGCACGCCGCCGTTGTCGTAGGCGCGCGATGACATGGCAGGCTGGCACCGCTCGCAGGCGTCGAAGTCCTGCTGGTTCACCCGGTGGAAGAGCTCGACCGAGTGGGAGACGTCCCGACCGCTTGCCACGACGTCCTTCGCGTAGAGCCAGTCGCACTCGACGAGGGTGCGGTCCGCGGCCAGCGGGAACATCCGGTGGAAGATCACGTGGTCCGGCACCAGGTTGATGAAGACCTGCGGGCGGACGGTGATCGCGTAGTAGCTGCGGTCCTGCTCGACGGTGACGCCGGACAGCCGCTCGAAGCCCTCGGAGCCGTCCACCGTGAACCCATCGACGTCCTCGCCGAAGGCGGCGCCGTGACCGACGTAGTACTGCGCGGCGTAGCCGTCGGCGAACTCCGGCAGGACCTCGGTAAGCTCGGGGTGGATGGTCGCGCAGTGGTAGCACTCCATGAAGTTCTCGATGATCAGCTTCCAGTTGGCCTTGACGTCGTAGGTGATCCTTCTGCCGAGCGTCAGCTCGTCGATCTCGTAGTTCTCGATCGCTTCGACGCCGCCAAGCCTGTCGGTGACATCGGAGTGCACGGTGTCGACGAACGACGGCGGCTCGTCGGCGAGACACAGCCAGGCGTAGCCGAGCCATTCCCGCAGGTGCACCGGCTTGAGGCCGTACTCGGTGCGGTCGACGTCGGGCATCGACTGCAGGTTGGGTGCGGCGATCAGCTTCCCGTCGAGCCCGTAGGTCCAGGCGTGGTAGGGGCACTGGAAGGACCGCTTCACCGAGCCGGTCTCCTCGACGCACAGCCGTGCGCCTCGGTGCCGGCAGATGTTGAGGAACGCCCGCAGTGATCCGTCCCGTGATCGCGTCACGAGCACGCTCTCCCGTCCGATCTGGACGGTCCGGAAGTCTCCTGGGTTGGGCAGGTCGGCGCTGCGGACCGCACAGAACCACATCGACTCGAAGATCTTGATCTGCTCGAGCTCGAAGATCGCCGGGTCGACATAGGTGTTGCCGGGCAGGGTACGGATGAGGCTGCCCGCCTCGGCGGGGCTTTCGGCGCTGAAGGTGTCGGTCATCGTTTCTCCGTGAAAGATGTCAGGAACGAATCCGGGTCATGTCCGGGTCGAACAGGGGCTCGGCCGCCACGACCGCGGCCACCCGTTCGCCGAAGTACTCGATCTCCACCTCGGTGCCCGGCACGGCCAGCTCGGCGGGCAGCCAGGCGTAGGCGATGTTCTTGCCGATGGTGTAGCCGCGAGCGGCGCTGGTGACGTAACCGACCGGCGAGCCGTTGGCGTAGACCGGCTCGGAGCCCATGACGACCTGGTAGTCGTCGTCGATGGTCAGGCAGGCCAGCTCGCGGCCTGACTCGGACCTGTCTTCGAGGGCGTCGCGGCCGAGGAAGTAGCCCTTGTCCATGCGGACGGCGAAGCCGACGCCCGCCTCGAACGGGTCGTGCTCGGTCGTCATGTCGCTGCCCCAGGCCCGGTAGCCCTTTTCAAGCCGCATGCTGTTGAACGCGCTCCGCCCGGCCGCGATGACGCCGTGTTGCTGACCCGCTTCCCACAGCGTGTCCCACAGTCGGAGCCCCATGTCGGCGGTGGTGTAGAGTTCCCAGCCGAGTTCGCCCACATAGGACAGTCGCATCGCGGTGACAGGGACGTCACCGATGTAGGCGTGCTTGGCCTTGAAGTAGCCGAGCGCCTTGTGCGAGAAGTCCTGATTGGTCAGCGGCTGCAGCAGGTCGCGCGCCCGAGGACCCCACAGCCCGATGCAGCACGTGCCCGCCGTGATGTCACGTACCTGCACGGTGCCAGTCGGCGGCAGGTGGCTCCGCAGCCACTCAAGGTCGATGTTGCTGTTGGCGCCGATCTGGAACCGGTCATCGGCGAGCCTGGCGACGGTGAGGTCGCTGCGCACACCGCCGTCCTCGCCGAGCAGCAGGGTGTAGACGACGGCGCCCGGCTTGCGGTTGAGCTGGTTGGTGGTCAACGTCTGCAGGAAGTTGAGCGCCTCGGGGCCGGTGACCTCGAGCCGCTTCAGCGGGGTCATGTCGAACATCGCCACCCGCTCGCGGGCGACAAGGGCCTCGGCGCCGGCGATCCGCGACCAGTACCGCGATGCCCACTCGTTGCGGTCGGGGATGAGGTCGACCTCGGGCAGGTTCGCGTTGGCCGTGTACCAGTGCGGCCGCTCCCAGCCGGATGCCTCAAGGAAGTACGCCCCGAGCTCGACCTGGCGGTCGTAGAACGGGCTGGTGCGCACCGGGCGCGGCTCCTCGGCGGGCTGCAACGGGTGCAGCACGTCGTACACCTCGGTGAAGCTCTGGCAGCTGCGCTGATGCACGTAGCCGGGCGACAGCTGCGCCTCCTCGAACCGGTTCAGGTCGCAGCCGTGCAGGTCGATGGCTGGCTGCCCGTCGACGAGCCATTCGGCCATCGCCTTCGCCACCCCGGCGGAGTGGGTGATCCACACGGCCTCGGCGACCCAGAACCCGTCGACGTCGGGGTGCTCGCCGAGCAGCGGGTTGCCGTCCGGGGTAAAGGAGAACAGCCCGTTGACACCCTCCTCGACCTTCGCGTCACCGAGGCACGGCAGCAGGTCGACGGCGTCGTCCCAGGACTGCTCGAAGTCCTCCTCGGTGAACGCCATCTCCGACGGCATGGTCGGCGCGACGCCGGGATCGAGTATCTCGTCGACGTCGATCGGCATGGGCCGGTGCCCGTAGGCGCCGATGCCGATGCGGTCGACGTGCTCGCGGAAGTACAGGTCGGCGTCCTGGTGACGGAGCAGCGGCTTGCTCATCTCGTTCAGCTCGTCGTTGACGCCGTCGAGGATCGACAGCGGGGTGGTCTTGGCGTACTGGTGGGCCATCGGGACGAGCGGGACATCGAGGTCGACCATCGCACCGATCCGGGGACCCCACATGCCGACGCAGGAGACGACGACGTCGGCGCGGAACTCGCCCTGGTCGGTCGTCACAGCGCGGACGCGGCCCGCGTGGCGTTCGATGCCGGTCACCGTGTGGTGAGCGAGGAACCGGGCGCCACGGTCGATGGCCCTGCGTGCCTGTGCCTCGGCCGCGCGCAGCGGCTTGGCCAGCCCGTCGCTGGGGATGTGGATGCCGCCGAGCACCTTGTCCGGGTCGAGCAGCGGGTGCAGCGCCGCACACTCCTCCGGCGTGACCAGCGACGTCTCGACACCCCACGACGTCGCCCAGCCGTGCTTGCGGTGCAAGTCGGCCCAGCGCTCCTGGGTCGTGGCGATCTCGAGCCCGCCGAGCTGCTGGAAGCACCACTTCCCGTCGAGCGTCAGCTCGGTGTACTTCTCGACCGTGTACTTGGCGAGCTGGGTCATCGTCTTGCAACCGACGGTCTGGTACACCAGGCCGGGCGCATGCGAGCTGGAACCACCGGTGGCGAACAGCGGTCCCTGCTCAAGGACGGTGATATCGGTCCAGCCGCGTGCACTGAGCTCATCGGCCAAGGCACACCCAACGATGCCGGCACCGATGATGACGACGCGTGGCAGTCTTGCCATGGAGGTCCTCCTGGTCTTACTTCTAACTCGGCCTATTCACTTCGATCAGACGCTTCGTTCTCGGCCGTCACTTGCAGTCGGCCGTCGCGAGCCACCCTTCGGGCGGCCCCCGCCCACCGACTTGTGAACAGGCCTCCTGGTCTTACTTCTGGGTTCTCGAACGGCGCCGGTCACTGGCCCCGGCAGATCCAGTCGTCGATGTGCGGAGCTTCCGCGCCAATCGTCGTGGTCGGACCGTGTCCGGTGTGGACGGTCGTGTCGGCCGGAAGGGTGAGCAGGCGGTCGCGGATGGACTCGATGATCGTCGGGAAGTCCGACCCGGACCTGCCTGTCGCGCCGGGTCCGCCCTGGAACAGGGTGTCGCCGCCGAACACCGCCGCCAGGTCAGGCGCGTAGAGCGACACCGAGCCCCAGGTGTGTCCCGGGGTGCACAACACCCGCAGGGTGGTGCCCGCGACCGTGATCTCCTGGCCGTCCGCGAGCCAGCCGTCGGGCTGCCGGTCCGGGTAGACCGTGCTCCAGAACGCATCGTCGTCCGGATGGATCAGCACCGGGGCAGCTGTCTTGGCCGCGACGTCGCCAACCGCGTTGATGTGGTCGTTGTGGCCGTGGGTGCACAGCACCGCGGCCACCGCGCGATCGCCGATGGCGTTCAGTACGGCGGCGGCGTCGTGGGCGGGGTCGATGACGACCACCTCGTCGTCGTCACCGATCAGCCAGACGTTGTTGTCGACCTCCCAGCTGCCGCCGTCGAGACAGAACGTGCCCGATGTGACGACCCGCTCGATCCGCGCGCTCACAGTGTCTGACCCGATGCTCGGTGCATGCACGTCCTGGGCACGGTCGCCGTTGTCGTCCTTCGCATCCAGCCACCGCGAGCCGCCCTCCGCGCGCTCCGGCCGGCCCCCATCGGCTGGATTGTGCATGCCCCTCACAGGACTACCACCGAACGCAACACGCTGCCGTCGTGCATCTTGTCGAAGGCCTCTTCGACGTCGTCCAGCCCGATGGTCTCGGTGACGAACGACGACAGGTCCAGCCTGCCCTGCAGGTAGAGGTCGATCAGCATCGGGAAGTCCCTGCTCGGCAGGCAGTCGCCGTACCAGGAGGACTTGACCGCCCCGCCTCGGGCGAACACGTCTATCAGCGGCAGCTCGACGGTGAGGTCCGGGGTGGGAACGCCGACGAGCACCGCGGTGCCCGCGAGGTCCCGAGCGTAGAACGCCTGCCGGAACGTCTCAGGGATGCCGACCGCGTCGATCACGACATCGGCCCCGTTACCGCCGGTGAGCTCGCGAATCGACTCGACCGCGTCGCCGGTGCGGGCATTCACCACGTGGGTCGCGCCCATGCTCTGCGCCCACTCCAGCTTCCTGGTGTCGACGTCGACCGCGATGATGGTGGTGGCACCAGCGAGCTTCGCACCGACGATCGCCGCATCGCCGACGCCGCCGCAGCCGAGCACGGCCACGCTGTCGCCTCGGCCTACCTGCCCGGTGTTGATCGCGGCGCCGATGCCCGCCATCACGCCACACCCCAGCAGCCCGGCGACCTCGGCACCGGCCCTGGGGTCCACCTTCGTGCACTGTCCGCTGTGGACCAAGGTCTTCTCGGCGAACGCGCCGATGCCGAGCGCGGGGCTCAGCGGGGTGCCGTCGGCGAGCGTCATCGGCTGCGCCGCGTTGTGCGTGTCGAAGCAGTACCACGGTTCGCCACGACGGCAGGCACGGCAGGTCCCGCACACCGCGCGCCAGTTCAGCACGACGAAGTCACCGGGGGCCAGGTCGGTCACGCCGTCGCCAACCGCCTCGACGACACCTGCGGCCTCGTGTCCGAGGAGAAACGGGAACTCGTCGCTGATCCCGCCCTCGCGGTAGTGCAGGTCGGTGTGGCAGACACCGCAGGCCTGCACCGCGACCAGCGCCTCACCGGGACCTGGGTCCGGCACCGTGATCGTCTCCACGGTGACCTTCGCACCGGCCACGCCTGCGACCACGCCTTGAACTTTCTGGGCCACTGAACGATTTCCTTTCTTGAACGTTTTGGGTAGCTAGAGCGAGGGGTAGAGCGGGTGCTTCGCCGCGAGCGCGGCACAGCGGGAGCGGAGTGCGGCCAGGTCGGGCTCTGGCCGGAGTGCGGTGGCGATGATGTCGGCGACCTCGGTGAAGTCGGCGTTGTCGAATCCGCGCGTGGCGAGGGCGGGGGTGCCGATCCGCAGCCCGGAGGTCACCATCGGCGGGCGCGGGTCGAACGGCACGGCGTTACGGTTCACCGTGATGCCGATCTCGTGCAGCCGGTCCTCGGCCTGACGGCCATCCAGCTCCGAGTTGACCAGATCCACCAGCACCAGGTGCACATCGGTGCCCCCGGTGAGCACCTTCACGCCGTTGTCGGCGCAGTCGGGCGCCGAGAGCCGCTCCGCCAGGATCCGGGCACCGTCGAGCACCCGCTGTTGGCGCTCGGCGAACTCCGCACCCGCCGCGATCTTGAACCCGACCGCCTTCGCCGCGATCACATGCTCCAGCGGGCCACCCTGCTGACCCGGGAACACCGTCGAATTGATCTTCTTCGCCAACTCGGACCGGCACAGGATCACCCCACCACGCGGACCACCCAACGTCTTGTGCGTCGTCGTGGTCACCACGTCGGCATACGGCACCGGATTCGGGTGCAACCCCGCCGCCACCAGGCCGGCGAAGTGCGCCATGTCCACCATCAGCTTCGCCC
>WHUD01000001.1:0-50309 GCA_009377385.1 Actinophytocola sp. | reverse complement strand
CGACCTCGTCGGCGATCCGGCGGAACTCCCCGAAGTCCAGCTGCCGCGGGTACGCCGACCAGCCCGCGATGATCACCTTGGGCTCGGTCTCCTTCGCCAGGCGCTCCACCTCACCCATATCGACCCGGCCCGACTCCTTGTCGACCTCATAGGCGACGACGTTGTACAACCGACCCGAAAAGTTAATCTTCATGCCGTGAGTCAGGTGCCCACCGTGCGCCAGGCTCAGACCCATGATCGTGTCCCCGGGCTGCAACAACGCCGCCATCGCCGCCGCATTCGCCTGCGCCCCCGAGTGCGGCTGCACGTTCGCGTGCTCGGCCCCGAACAGCGCCCTCACCCGCTCGATCGCCAGGTCCTCGACGACGTCGACATGCTCACAGCCACCGTAATAACGCCTACCCGGATACCCCTCCGCATACTTGTTCGTCAACACCGAACCCTGCGCCTCAAGCACACCCACCGGCGCGAAATTCTCCGACGCGATCATCTCAAGGGTGGACTGCTGACGGCGCAGTTCGGCGTCGACCGCTGCCGCGATCTCCGGATCGACTGTGGACAACTCGGCATCGAATGTGGACAACCCAGCTCACTCCTTAATGGTTTCCGCGTACTCCGCTGCGTCGAGCAGGTCTGGCAGCTCGCCGACCCGCACCCGGAACAGCCAGCCTTCGCCGTACGGGTCGCTGCTGACCAGCTCCGGCGTGTCCCTGATGGCTTCGTTGACCGCAACGACCTCGCCGGTGACAGGGGCGTAGAGCTCGCTGACCGACTTGGTCGACTCCAGCTCGCCGCACGGCTCTCCAGCGGTGACATCGTCGCCCTGGTCCGGCAGTTCCACGAACACGATGTCGCCGAGCGAGTCCTGCGCGAAGTCGGTCACGCCGACGGTCGCGACGTCGCCGTCCAGCGCCAGCCACTCGTGCTCTTCGGTGTATTTGAGGTGTTCTGGGATGTCCATGTCTCGCAATTCGTCCTTTCGGCAGGGATCAGGATCGCTGGTAGAAGGGCAGTGCGACTACCTCGACCGGCAGTGCCTTGCCCCGCACATCGACGTACAGGCTCGTGCCCGGCTCACGGCACTCGGCGGAAACATAAGCCATCGCGATCGGATAACCCAGCGTCGGCGACAGCGCGCCGCTGGTGATTTCGCCGATCTCGGTGGTGCCGTCGGGGCCCAGCACAGCGTAACCGGCACGCGGCGCACGACGTCCAGTGCCGGTCAGGCCAACGAGCACCCTGCTCGGCTGCTGTTTGGCGCGCTCGGCGAGCGCGGCGCGACCGACGAAGTCGCCTTCCTTCTCGAACTTCACCAGCCGGTCGAACCCGGCGTCGAACGGCGTGAGCTGCGCGGACAGCTCGTGCCCGTAGAGCGGCATTCCTGCCTCCAGCCGGAGCGTGTCGCGGCAGGCGAGCCCTGCGGGCAGCAGGCCGTGCGGCTCACCGGCCGCTTCCAGCGTCCGCCACACCTGTTGCGCCTGGTCGGGGGCGCAGTACAGCTCGAAGCCGTCCTCCCCGGTGTAGCCGGTGCGGGCCAGCAGCAGGTCGATCCCGTTGACGGTCGCGGGCATGCTGGCGTAGTAGCGCAACGACTCAAGGTCGGCGTCGCTGACGGCGCGCACGATGTCCGCCGACTTCGGCCCCTGCACCGCGATCAGCGCGTACTCGGTGGAGCGGTCGGTGACAACGGCGTCGAACTTCTCCGCGCGCTCGACCAGCGCGGACGCGACCACACCGACGTTGGCGGCGTTGGCGACGACGAGGTAGCGCTCCTCACCGAGCCGGTAGGTGACCAGGTCGTCAAGCACGCCGCCGTCCTCGGCGCACAACATGCTGTAGCGGGCGCGACCCACCTTGACGGCGGACAGCTTGCCGATCAGCGCGTAGTCGAGGACCTGCGCGGCCTCGGGTCCGGTGATCTCGATCTCGCCCATGTGCGAGAGGTCGAACAAGCCAGCCGCCTCCCGCACCGCGCGGTGTTCGGCCAGCTCACTGCTGTAGCGGACGGGCATGTTCCAGCCAGCGAAGTCGGTGAACGACGCGCCGAGCTCGGCGTGCACCTCGTGCAGGGGAGAAGGCGTGCTCATGCCGGGTACTCCTCGGAAGCGCGCGGCGGTACCGGATGGCGTGGTGGGATAACGGACATCTGGGAGCTCCTCGGTTAACGGGTCGGAACTCCCCCTCTGTCATGAACCTGAGAGCTTCACCGGCCCCGCTTCGTGCGCGGTCGGCTTGCACCGTGGGTGAGGCGCTCAGCGCCTGCTTTTCAGAGTGGCCTTGCCTGAAGCGGTATGGGTACCTGAGAGTTTGGCGGGGAGCTTGCTCCTTCGGCGCCTCGCTGTGCGAGGGCTCTCCCGCTCCGGCTCGTGCGGCCCGTTATGGAGTTGTCGTCCCGATCAACGTACGCGCCGAGGCCGTCGACGTCTACTCCTCAAGGTTGTGAGGTGTGGTGAAGGCCGCTTCGGCGCGGCCTCCACCGAGCCCTCACCGCACAGCGGCGCGGAACCGGCGCAGCCGGAGCGAGTTCGAGACGACGAACACCGAGGAGAACGCCATCACCGCACCGGCAAGCATCGGGTTGAGCAGCCCGGCGGCCGCGACGGGCAGCGTCGCGACGTTGTAGGCGAACGCCCAGAACAGGTTCCCCTTGATGGTGCCGAGCGTGCGCCGCGACAACCGGATCGCATCGGCCGCCGCCCGCAGGTCGCCCCGCACCAGCGTCAGGTCGCCCGCCTCGATCGCGACATCAGTGCCGGTGCCCATGGCGAGCCCGAGGTCGGCGGTGGCCAGCGCGGCCGCGTCGTTGACGCCGTCGCCGACCATCGCGACCACCTTGCCCTCGGCCTGCAACCGGCTGACGACGTCGGCCTTGTCCTTCGGCAGCACCTCCGCGATCACCTGGTCGATGCCCACCTGCGCAGCAACCGACCGCGCGACCGTCTCGTTGTCCCCGGTCAGCAGCACCGGCGTCAGGCCGAGCCCCCGCAGCATCCCGATCGCCTCGGCAGACGTCTCCTTCACCGTGTCGGCCACGACCAGCAGCCCGCGCGCCTCGCCGTCCCAGGCCACCGCGACCGCCGTGCCGCCATCAGCCTCTGCGGCCCGCTTAGCGGACAACAGCTTCGCTGGCAACGGCTGGCTCCAGTCGTCGAGCAGCGACTGCCGCCCGACAAGCACCGCGTGCCCGTCGACGACGCCTTGCACACCGAGGCCCTCCAGGTTGACGAAGTCCGCCACGGCGCCAAGCTCGCCGACCCTCTCGTGTGAACCCCTGGCGATGGCCTGCGCGATCGGGTGTTCGGAGGCGTTCTCCACCGCACCAGCCAGCCGCAGCACGTCGGTCACGTCGACGCCGTCGGCAGCGTGGACGTCGACCAACTCCATCCGGCCTGTGGTCACGGTGCCGGTCTTGTCCAGCACAACCGTGTCGACCCGCCGGGTGGACTCGAGCACCTCCGGCCCCTTGATCAGGATGCCGAACTGCGCGCCACGTCCGGTGCCGACAAGCAGCGCCGTCGGCGTGGCGAGGCCGAGCGCACACGGGCATGCGATGATCAACACCGCGACGGCCGCAGTGAACGCCGCCTGCGTCCCGGCTCCGGTGACCAGCCAGTACGTCAGCGTGCCAGCCGCGAGCAGCATCACGATCGGCACGAATACCGCCGAGATCCGGTCGGCCAGTCGCTGCACCGCCGCCTTGCCGCTCTGCGCGTCAGCGACCAGCTTCGCCATCTGCGCGAGCTGGGTGTCCGAGCCGACTCGCGCCGCTCGGACGACGAGCCGACCCGCCGCGTTGACCGTGCCGCCGGTGACGCTGTCGCCCGCGACGACCTCCACCGGCACCGACTCGCCGGTCAGCATGCTCTCGTCGACCGCGGAACTGCCCTCGACGACGACGCCATCGGTGGCGATCTTCTCACCAGGCCGCACCACGAACTCATCGCTGACCGCGAGCTGCTCGACCGGAATCCGCTGCTCCACGCGGTGTCCGATGCTCGACCCCGCAAGCGGGTCTTCGGTTCCGATGCTCGACCCCGCAAGCGGGTCTTCGGCACGCAGCACCGAGACCTCTTTGGCACCCAGCTCGAGCAGCGCCCGGAGCGCCGCACCGGCCCGCCGCTTGGCGCGGGACTCGAAGTAGCGCCCCGCCAGGATGAACGTCGTGACACCCGCCGCGACCTCGAGGTAGATGGCCGCCGGGCCGTTGCCGCGCTGGATGGTCAGTTCGAACGGGTGCGTCATGCCTGGCATCCCGGCGCCGCCCCATAGCAACGCATACAGCGACCACAGGTAGGCCGCGATGGTGCCCATCGAGATGAGGGTGTCCATCGTGGCGGTGCCGTGGCGCAGGTTCTTCAGCGCCGCGCGATGGAACGGGAACCCGCCCCAGACGACGACCGGACTCGCCAGCGTCAGCGAGATCCACTGCCAGTAGGTGAACTGCAGCGTGGGCACCATCGCCAGCAGGATCACCGGCACCGACAGCACTGCCGAGACCAGCAGCCGGTCGCGCGCCGCGCGCGTCTCGGTAGCGGCCCTGTCGTCGTGCCAGCCCTCGGCGCCCTCGACGTCGTCCGCGCCCTTCGGCTCCGGCAGCGTGGCCGAGTAGCCCGCAGCCGACACCGTGTCCAGCAGCGCGGCGGGGTCGAGTTCCGTCGGGTAACTGACGGCCGCCGTCTCGGTGGCGTAGTTGACCGTGGCCCGCACTCCGTCGAGCTTGTTGAGCTTGCGCTCGATTCGGTTCGCGCAGGACGCACAGGTCATGCCTTGGATGGCGAGTTCGACGTCCGCCGTAGCCGGTTCCTGCTGCGTCGTACTCACCCCGCTACCCCTGACTGACCAGCTCGTAGCCGGCCTCGGTCACGGCGGCACGAATCTGGTCCTCGGACACGGGCGCGTCGCAGGTGACGGTGACCGCGCCGGTCGGCAGATCCACGGCGACGTCCGTCACGCCAGGAACATCGCTGACCTCCTCTGTGACCGACTGGACGCAGTGTCCGCAGGTCATGCCGGTGACGGTGTAGGTAGCAGTAGCCATGACGTTCTCCTCCTGTGTGCCCGGGCCCAATATACCCCTCGTGGGTATCATCCGCAGCCGACACTATACCCGCCGGGGGTATGAGTCAACCGCGTGATGCAACCTTCGTGGCCGTAACGCCGTCAGGTATACGACACGACCTCACTACGAGGCGGATGAGCGGGAACGACGGGGTGGGTTGGTTGGGATGAGGCTGACGAGAGCGACCGGCGCGGTGCTGGCGACCGTTGCCCTCGCGGGGATGCTGCAGTTGGTCGCCGTCCTCGGCGCGGCGCCTGCGCTGGCGTGTTCGTGCGCGCCGATGACTGACGAGGAGTACGTCGAAAGTGCCGATGTCATCTTCTCGGGCAAGCTGATCGACCGGAAGGAGCCGGTCCCACTGACGTCGAGCATGGACCCCGCGACGCTGACCTTCGAGGTGTCCGACGTCTACAAGGGTCAGGTCGGCAGGATGGCACAGGTGCGCACCGCGAACTCCGGTGCGAGCTGCGGGCTTGAGATCGAGGGCGAAGGCCCGTTCCTGGTGTTCACCGAGTTCGACGACAACGGCGGGCTGACCGCGTCGCTGTGTGGCGGCACCCGCGAGATGCCGGAGCAGCCGCCAGCCGCGCTCGGCGATGGCCGCCCGCCTGCGGGCAGCGGCCAGGCGGCGCAGTACGAGCCGACGAGCGACATCGATGACAGCGGGACGCCGATGGCGGTCTG
Organism: Actinophytocola sp.; assembly: GCA_009377385.1. Classification (GTDB taxonomy): domain Bacteria; phylum Actinomycetota; class Actinomycetes; order Mycobacteriales; family Pseudonocardiaceae; genus Haloechinothrix_A. The sequence continues at coordinate 44,566 of WHUD01000001.1, read as the reverse complement.
GCTCACCGGCGGCGCGGCCGTCGCCCTTGTCGCCCTGCTGTCCTACCGCGTACTGCGGCAAAAACCAGACTAAAGGTTTAAACTTCGCATGTGGTGCGACAGTCCCCGCTAGTTGGCCGGTCCGTTGAGTGCGACGGGCTGGCCGCCGCACTGGCGCGATGCCGCCGTGGCGAGGGCGGAGTCCTGCTGGTCAGCGGCGACGCGGGTGCGGGCAAGACCAGGCTGGTCACCGAGGCGCTTGCCGACTGGGCCGGATACCTGCTGCGCGGCACCGCGACGACGGGCACCGGCGCCTACGCGCCCATCGCGGACGTCCTCAGGGACGCCGTCGATCGGTTCGGCGCCGACATGCTGCACCCGCACGCCCGGATCCTGCTGCCGGAGCTGGGCGAGCCCGGCCCTGCCACCGACGCTCCCGAGCTTGTCGCCGCCGTTCGCCGCACCCTCCGTGACGTCGCGCGGCAGGCGCCAACCGTCGTTGTGCTGGAGGACCTGCACTGGGCGCAGGCAGCCACCGTCGACATGCTGCCCGCGCTGACGACGTCTCTCGCAGATGAGCCGCTGCTGCTGATCGCCACCTACCGAGGCGAGGAGCTGCCACGGGCGCATCCGGTGCGTGCCATGCGGTCCGAGCTGCGCCGAGCGGGACGTCTCGTCGAGGTCCCGCTTCGGCCACTCGGCGATGCCGAGACCACGGACCTGCTCACCGATTGCCTCGGCGCGATGCCTTCGCCCGGCCTCGCTCGCACGGTACGGGAGAAGTCAGGGGGCCTGCCGTTCTACATCGAGGAGCTCGCCGGGGCGCTCATCGAGACAACGACGCTGCGCAACGACGGCGTCCTCGCCATGGCCAAGGGGACCGAGCTGCCGCTGCCAGAGAGCGTGCTCGACGCGGTGCTGCTCCACACCGCTGGGCTGCGTCGCCAGTGCGAGACCGCGGTGGAGATGGCCGCCGTGCTCGGTGTGCGGGTCGACCTCCCCACGCTGGCAAGCCTCGTCGACGCGGCCGACGTCGATCTGCTCATCGAAGCCGGACTGCTCACCGAGCAGACAGCGGACACCGCCGTGTTCCGGCACGCCCTCGCACGAGACGCGCTGTACCGGGCGATCCCCTGGGCACGACGTCGTGCCCATCATCGGCTGGTCGCCGAGCACCTCACCGCACGCGACGCGGTGCCGGAGACGATCGCAGAGCACTGGATCGCCGCCCACGAGCCAGAACGGGCGCGACCGCTGCTGCTCGCCGCCGCCAACCGCTACTGCACCGTGCACGCCTACCGGGACGCCGCTGCACTCGGCAGGCGCGCGCTCGCGATCTGGCCGGAAGACACCGACCCCGACGGCCGGACCGAGGCGCTGCAACGGCTCGCCGACTGCGCGGAGATGTGCGGCGAGTACGACGCCGCAGCGGCCACGTGGGCACAGGTCGCCGAGGCACGCCAGGCACGCGGCGACGTCGCGGCGGCCGCGGCGGCGCACCGGCGGATCGCGACCGCCGCTGGCATGCTCGGCGACTGGGCGGGCGCGCGGGCAGCCCGCGAGGCGGCGGTCGACGCGTTCGCCGTCGCTGGCGACAGGGCCGAGGCTGCGACGGAACGGCTGGCGCTCGCCGAACAGCTGGAGTCGGCAGGACACGTCACCGAGGCGCTCGAGGTCGTCGTCGCCGCTGACAAGGACGCCGACGCCGCGAACCGGGTCGACCTCAAGGCACTCGCGCTCGCCTTGCAGGGATCGGTGCGCGCCGCGATGGGCGAGACCGAGCGCGGCGTCGCGATAGCACGGTCCGGCCTGCGGATGGCGCTGGCCGAGCGGCACCATGAAACGGCGGGGCGCGGCTACTACGACCTGGCCGTCGCGCTGCTCAGGGCAGCTGACTACACGGCGTCGGCCGACGCGTTCGAGTCCGGCGTCGAGCTGTGCCGCACGCACGGAATCGACCACACGCAACAGGCGTGCGTCGCCTGCATGACCGTTGCGGTGCGGCTGCTCGGCGACTGGGACCAGGCCCTCGCCATCGCGCGCCAGGTCCTCGACGACACCCGCACGCCGGAGCTGCTGCGCATGGTCGCCGAGGAGGAGCGCGGCCTGATCACGGTGTTGCGCGGTGACCGGCGGGGCGTCAGGAACACGCTGCGACAGGCAGCCGACTTCGGCCGTACCAGCGGCGTCTTCGGAATCGAGGTCGGCGCCACATGGGGCGTCGCGGTCGCGGCCGATCTCGCCGACGACAGCGCGGGCGCGCGGCGCACCGTGTCCGTGCTGCTCGACCGGTGTCATGAGGTGGAGGACTGGGTGTTCGCCCTGCCCGCGCTGCGGTGGGTCGCCACCTTCCTCGCCATGCACGGCGCCCACGACGACCTTGCCCGCTGCCACCGGATGATCGCAGCGGCGACCACAAGGAACAGCTCGCCGAAGATGCTCTCCGCTCTCGCGCACGCGGGTGGCGAGCTGGCGCTGGCCGATGGCGACACCGAGCTGTCCGCCGCCCAGTTCGGCAGGTCGGTCGAGCTACTCGGCGGCATCACCGCGCCGTATGAGCACGCGCTCAGCCAGCTGCGCTGGGGCACCGCGCTCGCGGGCTGTGACGACCGCACGGCGGCGGTCGACACGGTGACCACCGCATACCGCACCGCCCGCCAGCTCGGCGCCAAACCGCTGGCCCGCAGCTGCGCCAGCGAGCTGGCGGGGATGGGCGAGCCGGTCGACCGCAGGCTCGGCAGGCTCGCCGCGCGGACGCTCGAGCCCGCAGGCCTGACCCGCAGGGAGAGGGAAGTCGTCCGGCTGCTCGCCGGTGGCCGCACCAACCGGCAGATCGCGCACGAGCTGGTTCTCAGCACAAGGACCGTCGACATGCACGTGCGCAACCTGCTGACCAAGCTCGACAGCTCGACGCGCACCGCTGCTGTGAGCCGCGCCGCTGAGCTCGGCCTGCTGGACGTCGCCCCGCCGTAGGCGAGAGCCGGAAAGTACGGCAACCGCCCGCCAGGAACACGGCAAGACGACGCATGTTGCCACGCCTGCCGCAGCGCAGGATCGATCCGAGCGACGACCAGTCGAACAGCAGGAACGGAGACAAGCCATGCGGAAGCGCGCGGCCTGCACCGCGCCGCCGCCGAGTCCGGGTTCGAGCAGGCCGTGTGGCACGGACCCTGCCACTGACCCAACCCCACACAACCACAACCACGAGGAGCTCCCATGACCGCCACACTGACCTTCGAGCAGATCAAGCAGAAGCAGCACAAGACCTGGAGCAGCGGAGACTACGGCAAGATCGCGTGGCTCACCGTGCCGCTCGCGGACGAGCTGTGCGACGCCGTCGACCTCCGTTCCGGTTCGACGGTGCTCGACGTCGCCACTGGAACCGGCCACGTCGCGCTGGCCGCCGCCCGCCGGTTCTGCGACGTCACCGGCATCGACTACGTGCCCGAGCTGGTGGAGATCGCGCAGCAGCGGGCGGCTGCGGAAGGGCTCGACATCACTTTCCGCCAGGCAGACGCGGAGAACTTGCCGTATCAGGACGGCGCGTTCGACTACGTGCTCTCCGCCATCGGCGTCATGTTCACCGCTGACCACCAGCGCGCGGCCGACGAACTGGCCAGGGTGTGCCGCGCAGGCGGCCGCATCGGCGTCGCGAGCTGGACGCCGACCGGTTTCATCGGCCAGATGCTCAAGACCGTGGCGCGCCACGCAGCGCCACCACCCGGCGCGCTCCCGCCGCCGCGCTGGGGTAGCGAGGACGTCGTGCGTGAGCTGTTCGGCGACCGGATCTCCTCGCTGACATGCACCATACACACGGTCACCCAGCGGTTCCGGTCACCGGAGCATTTCGCCGAGCACTTCCTGACGCACTACGGGCCGACCTACATGGCGGCACAGACGCTCGACGCGGAGCGACAGCTGCAGTTCCGTGCCGACCTCGCCGCCCTGGCCACGTCCCACAACAAGGCAACGGACGGCACCGTTGTCTGCGACTGGGAGTACCTCATCGCCGTCGCCACCCGAGCGTGACGACGTCGACGGCGTGGCTTGGCGGGCCGAAGGTGGCCTTGGGTACGAGATATGTACCCAAGGCCACCTTCGGCCACCCCCGGCCGTCGGAATCAGCCGTCGGCGCCGTCGCGGAGTCCGGCCGAGATCTGCTCCATGACGGAGGCGTCGGCGAGCGTCGACGTGTCGCCGGTGGCGCGACCTTCCGCGATGTCGCGCAGCAGGCGGCGCATGATCTTCCCGGACCGGGTTTTCGGCAGCTCGGGAACGACGAGCACCCGCTTCGGCTTCGCGATCGGACCGATCTCCACCGCGACGTGGTCGCGCAGCGCGGCCGTCGAGCCCTCGCCGTCGGCCGCGCCACGCAGGATCACGAACGCCACGATGCCCTGACCGGTGGTGGCGTCGCTGGCGCCGACCACCGCCGCCTCGGCCACGTTCGGGTGCGACACCAGCGCCGACTCCACCTCCGTTGCGGAGATCCGGTGTCCTGAGACGTTCATGACGTCGTCCACCCGGCCGAGCAGCCAGACGTCGCCGTCGTCGTCGTACTTCGCGCCATCCCCGGCGAAATACGTGAGACCTGCTTGCAGGGTCGAACCATCAGCCGTGAGACCTGCTTGCAGGGTCGAACCATCAGCGCTGCCTTGCTGGGCGAAACGGGACCAGTACGTCTCGCGGTAGCGCTCGTCGTCGCCCCAAATGCCACGCAACATCGACGGCCACAGCTTGTCAAGCACCAGGTAGCCGCCACCGCCGTGCGGGACCTCGGTGCCCTCGTCGTCGACGACCTTGGCGGAGATCCCCGGTAGCGGTCGCTGCGCCGACCCCGGCTTCGTCGCGGTGACGCCCGGCAACGGCGACAGCATGATCGCGCCGGTCTCGGTCTGCCACCAGGTGTCCACGATCGGAGCGCTCCCGGCTCCGACGTGGGTGCGGTACCACATCCACGCCTCCGGGTTGATCGGCTCACCGACCGACCCAAGCAGCCGCAACGACGACAGGTCGTACCGAGCTGGGATGTCCTCACCCCACTTCATGAACGTCCGGATCAACGTCGGCGCGGTGTAATAGATCGTCACGCCGTACCGCTCGACGATCTCCCAGTGGCGTCCCTCGTGCGGCGTGTTCGGCGTGCCCTCGTAGACGACCTGGGTGGCACGGTTGGCCAGTGGCCCGTAGACGATGTACGAGTGCCCGGTCACCCAGCCGATGTCGGCGGTGCACCAGTACACATCGGACTCTGGCTTGAGGTCGAACACCGCGTGGTGGGTGTAGGCGGCCTGCGTCAGGTAGCCGCCCGAGGTGTGCAGGATGCCCTTCGGCTTCCCGGTGGTGCCCGATGTGTAGAGGATGAACAGCGGGTGCTCGGAGTCGAACGCCTCCGGGGTGTGCTCCGGCGAGGCCGTGTCCACCAGCTCGTGCCACCAGACGTCACGACCGTCGACCCAGCCGACTTCCCGCTCGGTGCGCCGTACGACCAGCACCGTCTCGACGGACTCGGCGCCGTCCAGCGCCTCATCGACGTTCGCCTTCATCGGTGCGGCCTCACCCCTGCGGTACTGACCGTCGGAGGTGATGACGACCTTCGCCTGCGCGTCGTCCACCCTGGACCGCAGCGCGGCAGGCGAGAACCCGCCGAAGACGACGCTGTGCAGCGCGCCGAGCCGCGCGCACGCCAGCATCGCCACGATCGCCTCCGGGATCATCGGCAGCTGGATCGCGACGCGGTCGCCTGCGCCGACGCCAAGTGATGCCAGCGCGTTCGCCGCCCGGCACACCTCGCGCCGCAGTTCGGCGTAGGTGATGTCGCGGGTGTCGCCGGGCTCGCCGACCCAGTTGATCGCGATCTGGTCGCCGTAACCAGCGACGACGTGCCGGTCGACGCAGTTGTAGGCGACGTTCAGCCTGCCGCCGACGAACCACTTCGCGAACGGCGCGTCCGACCAGTCGACGACCTGGTCCCACGGGGTGTCCCAGTCGAGCCGCTCCGCCTGCCGCGCCCAGAAGGCGTCCCGATCCTCGTCCGCCTCCGCATAGGACTTGGCGGTCGCGTTCGCCCGCGCCGCGAAATCCTCGCTCGGCGCGAACGTGCGCTCCTCGGTCAGCAAGTTATCCAGAGCCTCGCTGCTCATGTACACCTCCGTGGCTGGACGTCGCGTACTCGCGTAGCTGGTCACGGTAGGCGGTGACACATCGCAAAGACGTTGCATTCACGACGGACGGTCACGCGACCGGGACGAACGGTCGATGAGCGTGACGTCGACGTCGTCAACCGCGCCGTACCATAGCCCGAACGACAGCCCCCAGCGGCAACACAGACGGGAGCAGTGCCGTGTCGACCGAGCAGGTCTCAGCCGAGCGGGAACCGGGCCGCAGGCTCCGATTCACAAGGGCGCGCGCCGAACCGGTCGCGATGCTGCGCGCGGCAAGAGCCATCGCGGGCGGCGTCGGCGACGGACTCACCGGACCCGGCGTGCGTGCCTCGGCGCGCGGCATCCGCAAGCTGCTCGGCGCGAGAGCCGTCGGGCTCGCCGACCTGTCCGGCTCGCTCACCTGGTCGGGCACGCCGCACCACCCGGCGACGGCGAAAGCTCTTGCCGACGAGGTCCTGCACGCCGAGACCCAGCGCAGCCGCCCGCCGCTCGCCGCCGTCGCCCTTGACGCCGACGACGAGGTGGTCGGCGCGGTCGTCGTCGACGGCGATGTCCCGCTGCGCGACGTGCGCGAGGTGGCGCTGCTGGTCTCCGACGCGCTGGAGCGCGCGCGGCTGGAGGCGTCCGCGGAGCAGGCGGCGCAGTCCGAGCTTCGTGCGCTGCGGGCGGAGATCTCGCCGCACTTCGTCTACAACGCGCTCACCGTGATCGCCTCGCAGGTCAAGCCCGACCCGGACAGGTCGCGCGAACTGCTGCTCGACTTCGCCGACTACATCCGCTACAGCCTCGCCAAGCACGGCGAGTACACCACGGTCGCGGACGAGTTCCACGCCATCGAGACCTACCTCGCGCTGCAACGGGCGGTGCTCGGCGAGCGGCTGCGGGTGCAGGTCAGGGTCGCGCCGGACGTCCTCGCGGTGCCGCTGCCGTACCTGGCGCTGCAACCGCTCGTCGAGAACGCCATCCGGCACGGCGTCGAGCCGAGCGCCGACGGCGGGCTGGTCCAGGTGCACGGCGAGGCCGAGGGCAACGACTGCGTGATCAGCATCGAGGACGACGGCGCAGGGATGGACCCGGAGACCGCGGAGCGGCTGCTCGACGGCTCAAGCGACCACACCGGCCTCGGCATCGCCAACGTCGACCGCAGACTGCGTACGGTATACGGATCATGGTTCGGCCTGGTGATCGAGACGGCGCCAGGAGAAGGCACCCGGGTGATCGTGCGGGTGCCGCAGTTCCAGCCGGGAGTGATGCCACGGTGACATCGACACGATCGGGGCTGCGGGTGCTCGCGGTGGACGACGTCCCCGCAGCCCTCGCCGACCTGTGCCAACTGCTGCGCGATGACGAGCATGTCGCAGACGTCGCATCGGCGGCCGACCCGCTCGGCGCGCTGAAGACGTTGCAGAGCGAGCGGTTCGACGCCGTGTTCCTCGACATCTCCATGCCAGGGCTCGACGGCCTCGAACTGGCGTCGCTGCTCGCCAAGCTCAGCGAGCCGCCGGTGATCGTGTTCGTCACAGCCTACGACGGACACGCGCTCACCGCGTACGGCATCGGCGCCGTCGACTACCTGCTCAAACCGGTCAGGGCGGAACGGCTCGCCGCAGCGCTGGCCAAGGTGGTCAAGATGCTGCCGGCGTCCGCCCCCGACGCGGCTGGGCCGGACGCAATGGCTGTGCTGCCCGTCGAGTCCGCTGGCAGGACGCAGTACGTCCGGCGCAGCGACGTGCAGTACGTCGAGGCGCAGGGTGACTACGTCAAGCTCTACACCCGCGACGGCGTGCACACGGTGCGAATGCCGATCTCCCGGCTGGAGGAGTACTGGGAGGGCACCGGCTTCGTGCGTACCCACCGTGGGTTCCTCGTCGCGATCGACGCCGTCACCGAGCTGCGCAGCGACTCGGTCGGCGGGCTGCTCGCCCACACCGAGCTCGGCGACGTCCCCGTCAGCAGGCGGCACGCCCGCGAGCTGCGGGAACGGCTGCTGCACGCGGCGCGCAACAGCGAGCTGAGCAGGCAGGAACGTCGCGGCTGATGTCAACCAAGCGCGTCGCGGTGATGAGCCCACAGACCAGGCTCGCCCGCTCCCGGCGCAGGCTGCGCGGCCCGTGGCGGATGCCTCGGCTCGATCCGGGTGACACCGACCGCGCGCTGCGCGCCTACCGGCGGCAACGACGTCGTGGCGCCGTCGCGCTCGCCGCGACCGCGACGATGCTGCTCGGGCTCGCTGTGCTGTTCGCGCTCGCGCCAGCGCTGACCGAGTTGCGGCTGTTCGGCGTGCGGGTGTCGTGGCTGCTGCTCGCTGTGCTGCCGTACCCGATCATGGTCTGCCTCGCATGGTGGCAGCTGCGCCGGGCCGAGGCCGCCGAGGACGATCCCGCCGATCACCGCACCGGCCGCGCGGAGGGCGGTATCGGCCGGGCAGATGCCGCTGGAGCCGACCGCTGATGGCAGCTGGGCTCGCCGCCGCGTCGGTCGTGCTGATCACGCTGGTCATCGGCGTGCGCGGGATCGCGGCGATGCGCACCACGTCGGACTTCCTTGTGGCGTCCCGCCGGGTGACGCCGCTGCTCAATGCGGCGGCGGTGTCCGGCGAGTACCTGTCGGCGGCATCGTTCCTCGGCGTCGCCGGCCTCGTGCTCAAGGACGGCGTCGGCGCGCTGTGGTACCCGGTCGGGTTCGCGGCGGGCTACATCGCGATGCTCGTGCTTGTCGCTGCGCCGATGCGCCGGTCGGGCGCGTTGACCGTGCCGGATTTCGCCGAGGCGCGGCTGGCATCGCCCCGGTTGCGCAAGCTCGCCGCCGTCGTCGTGCTCGTCATCGCTGGGCTGTACCTTGTGCCGCAGTTCCGCACCGCAGGGCTGGTGCTCAGCGTGGTCAGCACGACGCCGTACTGGGTCGGCGTCGTGCTCGCCGGGACGGCGGTCGCCGCGACGCTCGCGCTCGGCGGGATGCGCGCCGCGACGTACGTGCAGGCGTTCCAGTTCTGCCTCAAGCTGGTGTTGTTCATCGTGCCCGCGATCTGGCTGGTGCTGACCGCTGGCGCGAGCATGCGCGACGCGGCGGTGCAGCCGACCGAGTACACGCACTTCCCGCACGACACCCCGGTCACGTTCCGGGTCGACGTCACCCTGGACGTCACGGACCCGGTCACCGCGTTCACCCAGGAGGGCGCACCGGTGCGGCTGTCCGAGGGAACACACCACGTGCCAGCGGACAGCACGCTGGTCTTCCCGGAGGGCGCGCGGGTGCCCGAGGTGGGCGGCATCAGCCAGCCGGGCGGGCCGGACTGGCAGCGCCCGCTGCTGAACTTCGCGGGCGCGGGGTATCCGCTGCTCGGCACGCTCGCGGTGCTGATCGCGACCATGCTCGGCACCATGGGGCTGCCGCACGTGATCATGCGGTTCCACACCAGCCCCGATGGCCGCGCCGCGAGACGCACGGCCGCGATCACGGTGGCGCTGCTCAGCGTGTTCTACCTGTTCCCTGGCATCTACGGCGTGCTCGGCAGCGTGCTTGTGCCGCAGCTCTATCTGGCTGGCGCGACCGACACCGCCGTCGTCGCGCTGCCGATGCAGGTCGACACCGGCTGGCAGGGCGCGCTGTTCACGGCGCTGCTCACCGGCGGCGCGTTCGCGGCGTTCCTTGCCACCTCGCTCGGGCTGCTGCTCGCGGCGTCCGGCGCCGTCGCGCACGACCTGGCGCCCGCCGGTCTCGGCAGGCTGCGGGCCACCGTCGTCGCGCTGGCGGCGATCGTCGTCGGCCTCGCGCTGTTCGCCAAGCACCTGGACGCCGGGGTGCTGGTGACCTGGGCGTTCACCGTGGCGGCTTCGACGTTCTCGCCGATGCTGGTGCTCGGCATCTGGTGGCCGAGGCTCACGGCGGCCGGTGCGGTCAGCGGTGTGCTCGCCGGGCTGCTGGCGTCGTCAGGCGCCATCGCCGTCACGCTGTTCGGGCCCGGCGTTTCCGGCTGGCAGGCGATCCTGCTCGCCCAACCGGCGCCGTGGACGGTGCCGCTCGCGTTCCTGACGATGGTGCTGGTGTCGCTGCGCGGCAGGCCCCCCGCGTGGTCGATGCCCGCCATGCTGCGGCTGCACCTCGCCGAGGATCACCGCTCGGCGGCGCGGCCGAACCGCTCATTGACCGTTCGTCGCACGCGCTGACGGTTGGTCGTCTTGCGATTCCACCGCCCTTGTGACCTCCCTAACGTGGCCCGAACCACCTGACTTCGATGAGGAGGTCTCTCGTGACTGTCTCCGAGCGCGAGGTCACTGACGAAGTGTGGACCGACGTCCACCGCAGTGCCGACTTCGCCGAGCTCCGCCGCAGGTTACGCGGCTTCGTGTTCCCCATGACCGGACTGTTCCTCGGCTGGTACCTGCTGTACGTGCTGCTCGCCGACTACGCGCACGGGTTCATGGCCACCAAGCTCGTCGGCAACATCAACGTCGGGCTGGTGCTAGGCCTGCTGCAGTTCGTCTCGACGTTCGCGATCACCGCGCTGTACGTGCGCTTCGCCAACCGGAACCTTGACCCGGTCGCCGACCGGCTCAGGTACGAGGTCGAGGGGGAGTCGCGATGATCCTGGCGCAGGAACTGCAGGGCTCAAGCCCAGCGCTCAACATCGGCATCTTCACGACGTTCGTCGTGATCACGCTGGTCGTCGTGCTGCGGGCGAGCCGCAACACCAAGACGGCGTCGGACTACTACGCGGCAGGCAGGGCGTTCTCCGGGCCGCAGAACGGCATCGCGATCTCCGGCGACTATCTGTCGGCGGCGTCGTTCCTCGGCATCGCGGGCGCCATCGCGATCTACGGCTACGACGGCTTCCTGTACTCGATCGGGTTCCTCGTGGCGTGGCTCGTCGCGCTGCTGCTTGTCGCCGAGCTGCTGCGCAACACCGGCAAGTTCACGATGGGCGACGTGCTGGCGTTCCGGATGCGGCAGCGCCCGGTGCGCGCGGCGGCCGCGACGTCGACGCTCGCGGTGAGCTTCTTCTACCTGCTCGCCCAGATGGCGGGCGCTGGCATCCTGGTGTCGGTCCTGCTCGGCATCTCGAGCGGCGTTGGCCAGTCGATCGTGATCGCTGTCGTCGGCGTCGTGATGATCATCTACGTGCTCGTCGGCGGCATGAAGGGCACCACATGGGTGCAGATCATCAAGGCCGCGCTGCTGATCAGTGGTGCCGCGCTCATGACGGTGTGGGTGCTCGCCAAGTACGGGCTGAACCTTTCCGCGCTGCTGCAGGGCGCCGTCGACAAGGCAGGAAAGGGCGGCGAGAGCCTGCTCAGCCCCGGTGCGCAGTACGGCGCGGACGCGATGACCCAGCTCGACTTCCTGTCGCTCGCGATCGCACTTGTGCTCGGCACCGCGGGGCTGCCGCACGTGCTGATGCGCTTCTACACCGTGCCCACGGCCAAGGAAGCACGGCGCTCCGTGGTGTGGGCGATCGGGCTGATCGGGCTGTTCTACCTGTTCACGCTGGTGCTCGGCTACGGCGCTGGCGCGATCGTCGGCTCCGACGTCATCGCGAACGCACCCGGCGAGGAGAACGCGGCCGCGCCGCTGCTCGCGCAGGCACTCGGCGGTCCGGTGCTGCTCGGGTTCATCGCGGCGGTGGCGTTCGCGACCATCCTCGCGGTCGTGGCGGGGCTGACGATCACCGCGTCGGCGTCGTTCGCGCATGACATCTACGCCAACGTGATCAAGAGGGGCAAGGTCGACAGCAAACAGGACGAGGTGCGCGTCGCCAGGATCACCGCGTGTGTCATCGGCGCGGTCGCCATCGTCGGCGGCATCCTCGCCAAGAACCAGAACGTGGCGTTCCTTGTCGCGCTGGCCTTCGCGGTGGCGGCGTCGGCGAACCTGCCGACGCTGCTGTACTCGCTGTTCTGGAAGCGGTTCAACACCTCGGGCGCGCTGTGGAGCATCTACGGCGGGCTGACGATCACCATCGTGCTGATCGTGTTCTCGCCTGCGGTGTCCGGTGACTCAGAGGCGATGCTGCCGAACGCCGACTTCGACTGGTTCCCGCTGGCCAACCCTGGCCTGGTGTCGATCCCGGCGTCGTTCTTCCTCGGCTGGCTCGGCACGATGCTCTCGTCGGAGCACGACGAGCAGAAGTACGCCGAGATGGAGGTCCGGTCGCTGACCGGTGCGGGAGCGGAGAAGGCCGCCGCGCACTGACCACCGCCGTCGCACGGGGCCGCGTCTATGCCTGGCATAGGCGCGGCCCCACGTCTGTGCGTAGGCGGATTCGGCGCCGTGGCATCGGCGGATTGCCTTGGTGCGCAGAGAGACGTCACACCGCGCGCGGCCGGTGTGCGCTGCGCCGACGAGAACGGCGCGTGGAGCAACGAGACGTCATGTGATCCAGGGGCCGTTCCGCTGTTCGCCAGCGGGACAGATGTGGTCAACGAGACAGTCCCGAGGTTTTTACTTAGCAAGGCTAAGGAGCTAGAGTAACTACTAGCTGGCCTGCTTACCAGCGTCGCCGGCTTCCGATCACCGCCACACCGAGCCGTGAAGGAGTTTCCGCTGCTGCGCAAAGCCCCCTCATCCAGGTCCATGTTCCGATCACTGCGCCACCGCGACTACCGGCTGTTCTGGTTCGGCATGGTGGTCTCCAATATCGGCACCTGGATGCAGCGGGTGGCGCAGGACTGGCTTGTGCTCGTCGTGCTCGGCGGCGGCGCGGAAGCCGTCGGCATCACCACCGGACTCCAGTTCCTGCCGTTCCTGCTGGTCACACCGTTCGGCGGACTGCTGGCGGACCGGCTGCCGAAGCGCAAGCTGCTGCTGGCGACCAACGCCTTCATGGGAGCGACCGGCCTCACCCTCGGCGTCCTCGTCGTCACAGGAACGGCCCAGATCTGGCACGTCTACGTGCTCGCGTTCCTGCTCGGCGTCGGCACCGCCCTGGACAACCCGGCGCGGCAGGCATTCGTCGGCGAGCTGGTCGACAACGGCGAGCTCGCGAACGCCGTCGCCCTCAACAGCGCGTCGTTCAACGCCGCCCGGCTCATCGGCCCCGGCCTCGCGGGCGTGCTGATCGGCACCATCGGCACAGGGCCGGTGTTCCTGCTCAACGCCGTCTCGTTCGGCGCGCCGGTGCTGGCGTTGCTACTGCTGAGCGGCCCTGCCCCCGCAGCGGCATCGACGTCGGACGGCGGCGCGTTCGCCAGGCTCGCCGAGGGCGTGCGCTATGTGCGCGGCCGGCCCGACCTGATGCTGGTGCTGCTTGTGGTCTTCGGGGTCGGCACGTTCGGGCTGAACTTCCAGATGACGACGGCCCTGATGGCCACCGCGATCTACGACAAGGGCCCGCACGCATACGGCCTGCTCGGCTCGATCCTCGCCATCGGCAGCCTCTCCGGCGCACTGCTCGCGGCACGCAGGACGACGCCGAGACAGCGACTGGTCGTCGGCGGCGCGGTGGCGTTCGGCGTGCTCGAGGTGACCGCGGGGCTGATGCCGAACTACGCGCTGTTCGCCGTCTCGCTCGTGCCGATCGGCGTGATGACCATGACCGTGCTCACCGCTGCCAACGGCTACATCCAGACGACCGTGCCTGCCCACATGCGCGGCAGGGTGCTGTCGCTGTACGTGATGATCCTGATGGGCGGTACCCCGGCAGGTGCACCGGTGATCGGCTGGGTGGCTGACCTGTTCGGCGCCAGGTGGTCGCTGCTCGGCGGCGGCATCCTCACCATCGCGTGCACGGTGCTCGCGGTGCTCATCTTCGCCCGTCCGAGCGGTGTCGAGCTGCGGCACCCGCTGCGGACCGCCCCGCACCGCGTCGCTACCCACAGCGTCGCCACCCACAGCGCGTCGTAGCCGGCTCGTGCCGCACCGAACGTGGAACTCGGCGTCGTGAACGGGGGACACGACGCACGCGGCGCCTCGTAGTGGCTGCTGCGCGATGCCGGTCATCGCGCGAGAATCGGGGCGGTGAGCTGGGACTGGTTCGCGGACCCGACGTACTGGACATCACGCCTGGTGTTCCAGCGCATGCTCGCTGCCCTCTACCTGGTGGCGTTCCTGGTGGCCGTCAACCAGTTCCGTGCGCTGCTCGGTGAGCGCGGCCTGCTGCCGATCCCGCGCTACCTGGCCAAGCGCACCTTCCGCGAGGCCCCGAGCCTGTTCCACTGGCACTACTCCGACCGGTCCTTCGCCGCGGTGGCGTGGCTCGGCGTCGTCGTGTCGGCTGCGCTGCTGCTCGGGCTCGCGGACCTGCTGCCGGTGTGGGGCTACATGCTGCTGTGGACGGTGCCGTGGGTGCTGTACCTGTCGATCGTCAACGTCGGGCAGATCTGGTACTCGTTCGGCTGGGAGTCGCTGCTACTCGAGACCGGCTTCCTGGCGATCTTCCTCGGCCCGGCGTCCGTCGAGCCGCCGGTGCTGACGCTGTGGTTGCTGCTGTGGCTGCTGTTCCGCGTCGAGTTCGGCGCCGGGATGATCAAGATGCGCGGCGACCCATGCTGGCGTGACCTGACCTGCCTCTACTACCACCACGAGACGCAGCCGATGCCCGGCCCGCTGAGCTGGTACTTCCACCAGTTGCCGAAGCCGCTGCACCGGGTCGAGGTCGCCGCCAACCACGCGACGCAGCTCGTGGTGCCGTTCGTGCTGTTCGCGCCGCAGCCCGCCGCGACCGTCGCCGCCGCCATCATCATCGTGACGCAGTGCTGGCTGGTGGCGTCCGGCAACTTCGCTTGGCTGAACGTCGTCACGATCACCATCGCGGTGTCCGCTGTGGACGGTTCTCTTGTCTGGTCAGCGCCTGACGACCTCGCCGCGCCGACGACGTGGTTCAGCGGCGTCGTGATCGGCGTGACGGTGCTGACCGTCGTGCTCAGCTACTGGCCGATCCGCAACCTGATCGGCGGCACCCAGTTGATGAATTACAGCTTCAACAAGTTCCACCTTGTCAACACCTACGGCGCGTTCGGCTCGGTCACCCGGCAGCGCAACGAGGTGATCATCGAGGGCGCCGCCGACGCCGACGACCCGGAGTGGCGCGAGTACGAATTCAAGGGCAAGCCGGGCGATCCCCATCGACGTCCGCCGCAGATCGCTCCGTACCACCTCCGGCTGGACTGGTTGCTGTGGTTCGCCTCGCTGTCCCCGCGCTACGGTTCCGGCTGGTTGCCCGCGCTGGTCGGCAGGCTGCTCACCGGCGACCGCACGACGCTCAAGTTGGTGCGCCACAACCCGTTCCCCGACGAGCCGCCCGCGCTGGTGCGGGCGCGGCTGTTCCACTACCGCTACACAACTCGCGCAGAACGGAAGGAAACAGGCGCCTGGTGGGTGCGGGAGCCGATCGGCACTGTGGTGACGCCATGTCGACTCGGCGCGGATGGCTCCGCTGAGCCGGTGCGGTGAACCGGGGTAGCCAGGCGGGACGTCCTCGGCACTCTGGGTGTACCGGCAGGCGCAGGGAGGACCATGACGCTCGACGATCCCGACCACAAGGCGCTGGCGCACTGGGCTGCCGACTGCCCGGCGCGTAATGTCGCCAACGCGGCCGGTGGTGTATCCGGTTCCGGTGCGACGTTGAGTGTCAGGCCCGCTTGGCCGCTTGCGACTCGGCGTGTTCCTTGAGCCCGGCCAGGGTGCGCTCGATGTTGGCCTGGTTGTGGTCATCTCGGTCCCTGATGCCGAGCAGGAGCCGGTTCACCGCCAGCGCCACCGGCCGGGGCGTGAGACGTCGCGTGCTCTCGGTGACCCGGCAGCCGGTGTCGGTCGGTTCGATCTGGTACCGCCATAGCGCGGACGGCACGCCAGCGATCCGCACCTGGAAGCCGAACTCCCTGCCCGGATCCGCCGCCGTCACGACGCAGAGGCTGCCCCACTTGCGCTTCTTGTGCTCGTTGCGCCCCGTGAACCTGGCGCCGACGGCAGGGCCGGTCGCACCTCCGGTCCACGTGCAGCGCTGGATCTCGGCCGCCCAGTCCGGGAGGTTCGGCACGTCAGAGACCAGTTCGTACACGAGCTCGGGCGACGCCGCGATGTCGATCGAACTCTGCGCGGTCGGTTCAGCCACGGAAACCTCCTCGTCGGGTAACGGCATAACGACGTCGGTCAGTGTAAAGCTACGCGACGGTAAGATGCCTCACCCGCATGGGAGGCGGATACCCCGCGCAGACCCGGCGACGTGCCGAAACTCGAAGCGGCGGAGATCAACGGGCGCTCGTCCATTCGTGGTAATCGCACGCCTGGGTTGACCTTCGGTCATGCCGTGCCGTCGTTGTCTAACCGTGGATATGATCGAACATGTGAGCGATACCCTTCGGTTGGATCGGTCGCAGGGCTTTCTGCCCCGCGACCCCGAATGGCACGACCACGACGCGCTCACCCTCGACGACGCCGACCTCGACGCCCTCACCGATGCCGAAACCCTCGCCGCGCTCGACTCGCTGCGCAAGCTGCGCGCCCGCGCAGGGGCCCTCGAAGCGAGGCTGCTGGCCCGGTTCGCCCGCCTCCGCGACGACGCCCCCGGCACCGAGGACGAGATCGCCTACACGCTGCGGATCACCCGCCACCAGGCCGCCGACCGCCTCACCCAGGCCCACCAACTCCGCCACCGCCACCCCGTGTTGCTCGCCGCGATGCACGACGGGCACGTCGAGCCCTATCCCGCCAGCCGCGTCCTCGACCTCACCGTCCATCTCGACGACGACACCGCCCGCCGGGTCGACGCCCGTCTCGCCGGTCACCTCGCGGGCAAGAACCCCACCGAGATCCGCCGCACCGCCCGCCGCGCCGTGCACACCGTCGACCCCGACGGGCTCACCGACCGTGCCCGCCGCGCCCGCACCGGCCGCAAGGTCGAACTCCTACCCGGTGAGGACAGCATGTCCCGGCTCACCGCTCAGTTACCCGCCGAAGCCGCGCAGGCCGCCTACGCCAGCATCGACACCGAAGCCCGCCGCCTCCGACACCGTGGTGAGCAGCGCAGCCTCGACCAACTCCGCGCCGACATCCTCACCGACCGCCTCCTGCACCCCACCACCAGTGAGACAGGCGGGGCGTCACCGGCGGCGATGGTCTACCTGCACATGCCCCTCGACACCGCCCTCGACATCAGTGACGACGGCTGCGAACTCGCCGGCTACGGCCATATCCCCGCACCGATCGCCCGCCACCTCATGACCAACCCGAACAGCATCTGGCGCAAAGTCGTCTGCGACCCCGCCACCGGCGCGCCCCTCGACCTCGGCCGCAGCCGCTACCGCCCCAACGCCACCATCCGCGAAGTCATCCACACCCGCGACCGCGAATGCGCCATCCCCGGCTGTCACCGCACCGCCCAACACTGCCACTTCGACCACATCCAACCCCGCCACCACGGCGGTGACACCAGCGTCAACAACGGCGAAGCCGCCTGCGCCCACCACAACAACCTCAAAGAAGAACCCGGCTGGCGCATCGACTTCAGCCCCGACAAGCAGACCGTCACCATCACCACCCCCACCGGGCACCGCATCACCCGACAACGCAGACCCGTGCTGAAACCAAGACGACAACCAGGAACTACAGCAGAACCGAAACCACGAACAACGACGACGAAACCAGCCACCGAAGCAGACAACCCGGAGTCCACACAGGACAGTCCAGGCCCACCCGGCATACCCGAACCCCGACAACCCGACGACCCACCCTTCTGACGATGGTCGCCGAGCAGACAGCAGCGCGCTCCGCCGTGCTGACCCAGCGATCAGCCGGTGCGCTGGTACACACGAGTCGCAGACAGCCGCGCGACGCCGTCCTCCTCGCCAAGCTCGTCGAGGGCATTGCGGATCGTGGCGTCGACCGACAGGTACTTGCGGCCAGCGCGGAGGTCGGCGTCGTTGCGCATCCGGATGATCAACGGGAACTCGCTCAGCGCCCCGGCGTCGAACAGGCCCGTCGTGTAGATCAGCTGCACGCCCAGTGCCTCCGCGACGGCGCGCTGCAGTTCGAGCAGGTAGCCCGCCGAGGCGCGGCCGATCGGGTTGTC
The DNA here is from genome assembly GCA_009377385.1 of Actinophytocola sp. Taxonomy (GTDB): domain Bacteria; phylum Actinomycetota; class Actinomycetes; order Mycobacteriales; family Pseudonocardiaceae; genus Haloechinothrix_A. The sequence continues at coordinate 26,419 of WHUD01000001.1, read as the reverse complement.
GAGGAACAGCACGCCGGAGTGCCGGTCGCGCAGGCGTCCCTTGTCGTTGGCGCGCAGCGCGGCCATCGTGCAGTACAGGATGATCGCCGCCGTGAGCTGCTGACCACCGGAGAAGACGTCGCGGATCTCGGACACCCGCTGCCGTTCCGTGCGCAGCACCGAGTCCGGCTTGAGCATGTCGATCCGGAAGCCCTTCGGCACGGCCGCCCGCACGCCGCGCAGCAGCAACGACATCCCGTCGGTCTTGCTGTCCTTACCGCCCTTGCCGCGTTTCGCGTCCCGCACCTGCAACGCCGCCGCCTCGTCGACGACCTCCCCCAACTGCTCGGCGAGCTGCGACTCGTCCGGCTCCGTGAACCGGATGCGCAGGAACTCGCTGCCCGACCAGTCGCCGAGGCCGTCCGGCAGCCGCGACAGCCGCTGCGCCGCCCGCAGCACCCGGAGCCCGCCTTCGACCATGCCCTGCAGCCGGGTGACGATGCCCGAGCGGTGCCGGTCGATCTGGTCGAGGTCGCCGGTCAGCGTGCGCAGCCGGGGCCGCAGCGCGGCGACCCACTCCTCGGCGTGCTCGGGCAGCGAATCGCGGCGCACCGAGATGATCTGCCTACGCACCGGGCTGCCCAGCTCCTCGAACCGCTTCTCCGCCGCGTACTGCACCAGCTCATCGACGTAACCGCGCACCTTCTTCTCGGCGTCTGTCACCGCGGCCTGCGCGGTGCTGAGCTTGCTGGTCAGCGTCTGCGCCCGCTCTCGCGCGGTCTCGACGTCGCCGTCGTCCGGGGTGACGTCCTCTCCGGTGTGCCCCTCGGCGACGGCGGTCAACGACTCCGCGAGCATGCCGAAGCCGGTCGCGGCGGCCTCCGCCGTCTGCAGCGCGTGCTCTGCCTCCGCCCGGGCGGCCTGCAACTCCTCCGCCTCACGCGCGGCGGACGAGACCTCTTCCGTCGCGGACTCGATCAGGTCCATGCCGTAGGCGATCGAGCTCGGCCGCTCCATCGAGTCCAAAACGGACGGCGCGGCCGGCAGCGCCTCGTACTCCGCCCTGCGCGCTGCGAGGACGCCGATCGCGTCGCCGCGCTCCATCTCCAACGCCTGCAGCGCCCGCTCAGCACGGCGTTCCGCCGCCTCCCGCGCGGCGGCGTCCGAGCCGTCCGGGGTGTCGAGCAGCTTCGTCGCCAGCATCCGGACGTCAGGGTCGAGCGCCTCAAGCGCGGCGCGCGCGGTCGCCTCGGCGTGCTCCGCATGGTCCAGCTCGGCGCGCAGGTCGTTGCCGACCTCCACCTTCGCGTACGCCGCAGCTGCCGCCGTGAAGCTCTGCCGCAGCACAGCGACCGGCTCCTCCGGCACCGGCTGGTCCGTACTCACCGAGCCGCCGCCAGGCACCTCGGCCAGCTCCGCCCGCGCGCTGGAGGCCGTCCGCTTGTACTCGTCGGCCTTCCGCTGCGCCTCGGCGACCCGTTCCCGCCAGCGCGTCGCGGACACCTCCGCCGTCTCCGCTTCCTGTCGCGCCTGCTCGGCCGCTTCCCGCGCGGTGGCGCACTCGTCCGTCCACTGCCCGATCCTGGCTGCGGCGGTGGCGAGCTCACCGATGATGCCCAGGTCCGACGCGGCTTTCCGTGCGGCGTCGCGCAGCGCGGGGACCTCGGCGCGCAGTTCCGTCCGCCGTTCGGTGAGCCGGTCCACGGTGGCGCGCTGCTGCCGCGCGGCGGCGGTGGCGGAGTCGTGCTCGGAATTGGTGGTGTCCGCGCGCTCGGCCAGCGTCGTCAGGGCGCCAGCGGGGTAGTCCTCCCGCCAGGCGGCCAGCTTCCACTCCAGCGCGGCGTCGGCCTCGGCGCGCTCGCCCAGCCGCGCGATCTCCTCCTGCCTGCTGGACTGCCGCGCCGAGATCGCCTCCCGCGTCTCCTCCGCCGCGTCCTCGTCGTACAGCGCGGGGTTCGGCGGCACGATGAACTCGGCACCGGCGGCCGCGTCGGTGCCGTCCGAGGTGATCGTGCTGGTGACGCCCACGGCGAGCACCGCGCTGGGCAGCAACGTGGCCTCGGTGAGCACCTGCTCGGCCTGCGCCAGCCGGGCGGGGTCGTTGATCAGCACACCGGAGACAAGGTGCGGATGCCGCCGCAGCGCGGTCCGCCTGCTCTCGGCGTCCAGTGTGGACAGGAACCGCAAGCCGGACCACGCCGTGATGCCGTGCTGCTCCAGCAGATCCAACGCCTCGCGGACGTCGTCGGGTGCGGGCAGCAGTCCGCCGCTGCCAAGTGCGGCCAATGCGCGTTCGTCGTTCGACGCGGCGACCCACCGCTCGGTCTGCGCCCGCTCGGTCTCGCTGCGTGCCTCGGCCAGCCGTGCCCGTAGCGCCTCAAGGTCGGAGTCCAGCCGGACGTCGTCGACGCCGAGCACCTCGGCCAGCCTCGGCTCGCCCGCCAGCGCATCGGCCCTGCGCTGGGCGGTGGCGAGTTCGGCGTCGGCGTGCTCTCGCGCGGTGGCCGCCGCGGACTGCCGCTGGTCGAGGCCGTGCAGCGTGTCCTGTGCGTCGGCGAGTTCGGACTCCACCCGCTCAAGCTCGCGTTCGGACCGCACCAAGGCGGCCTCGGCGTCCTCGGCGGCGGCGCGGGCCTGCCGCTCGGCGTCGGCGACCTCGGTGCCCGCTGGCAGCGCGCCCGCCGCGATCGCCTCCTTGACGCTCTCGTTGACCTCGTCGACGCGGGTCTGCAGGGAGTCCGCGCGGGCGCCGTGCTCGGCGGCGGCCCTGGTGGCGGCGTCGCGCTCGCGCTGTGCCTCGGTGGCGGCGGTACGCGCCTCGTCGGCCTCGTGTTCGGCGGCGTCGGCGTCCGCCCCTGCGCCCTCGGCGATGGCGAGCAAGCCGCGCGCCAGTGCCGTCGCGGCCTCTTCCTTGGCGGCCAGCGCGGGCTGCGCACGCTGCTCCCGGCTGCCGACCAGCTTGCGGGTGGCGTCCGCCTTGCGCGCGGCGGCCATGTGGCCCAGCACAGTCGACGTCGCCCGCCAGGCGCGCGCCGTCGTGCGGGCCTCGGCGACCTGCTCGGCGAGCCGGTCGGAGTCGGCCTGCGCGGCGTCCAGCCGCAGTCCCGCCACGACCCGGCGCAGCTCGGTGACAACGGCGTTGCGCCTGCGCAGGTCACCCTCGGCGAGGCGTTCGGCGTCGCGCAGCTCGTCCACCTGCTGCGACAGCCCGCCCAGCCGTTCCTTCTCCGCGGTGTCGCGGGCGATGACGGCCGCGGCGAACTCACCGGCCTCCCGTGCGGCGGTCTCCGCGAGCAAGCGGGACGCCGACGCGAACGACTCCGACTCGACGAGCGGCGTCAGCAGCTCCATCGCGCCGGACACGAAGCTCCGCTCGGTCATCAGCTCGCCGCGCTGGCTCAGGCTGTCTGCGTAGTTGCGCACCACATCGGCCAGGTCGGCGGGCGCTTGCTCGTCAAGCACCGCGCGCAGCAGGAACTCCACGAACGCCTCGTCGGTGCCGAACGAGAACGCATCGGCGGCCTCGCCCTCCCCCGCGTTCATCGCGCGCTGGTAGCGGAACAGTTCGGTGTCCAGCCCGACCATGCCGAGGTGTTCGGTCCACTCGTGGTGCTTGCGGGTCCAGAACAGCTCGATCTCGGTGGCCTCGCGGTACTGCGCGTCGAGCCGGTCCTTGAACGCCGACATCGTCAGCAGCCGGTTGTCCTCGGTCAGCGGCAGCGAGTCGAGCTGCAACGACACGCTGGGCCGGAAGCAGTACCAGGAGTCGAGCAGGTTCGCGGGATCGGAGGAGACGACGTGCCCGCGCCACTCCGAGACCTTGCCGGTGATCACGCGCTGCCCCGTTTGGGTGTGCTGCCACTCCAGCACCACGTGCGCGACGTCCTTGGCACCGACGAACTTCTCAAGCACCCGGGTGTTGGTGGTACCAACGACCTGCCTGCGGCCGGGCAGCATCACCGAGAAGATCAGCTTGATCAGCACCGACTTGCCGCCACCGTTCTCCAGGAACAGCACGCTCGCTGGAGAGGGCCGCCTCGGCGGGCCTGCCTGCTCGTTGTCCAGGTGCACGCCCGCGCTGAACAGCGCCTCCTGCGATGGCGAGCTGACCGGCTCGCCCACGCCGCTGAGGTCGAGCACCACGTCCTGGTACCGGGCGCCCGCTGGGCCAACGGAGTGCAGCCGCACCCGGGATAGCTCGTACATCGCAGCAGCCTCCTAGAGAGTCCCGGTTGTGCCAGCGCGCAGTGACCCGTCCTCGCCGGAGATCGCCACCACGTCGAGTTCAAGCAGCTCTGTGAACGCGGCGTCGGCCGCCAGTTCCCGCACCTGCACCTGGTAGCGCGGCGTCGTCCGGTAGGTGCCGCCGCCGTCGGCGTTGACGTGCACCAGGAAGCCCTGCTCGGCCAGGAACCGCAACGCCCTGCTGATCATGCCTCGGGTGGTGTCCGGCGCGAGCCTGCCGTCCTTGGTTGTCGCGGTCTCCGGCCGCCGCGCGTACGCGCGCCACGCCTGCTCCAGCTCGGGCGCGTCGGACGGCGGGTCGTCGTTGGCCTCGGCCTGTTCGGCGCGTTCGTCGAGGATGCGGCAGGCTTCCCGCACCACGGCGTCGACTTGGTCGACGCTGACGCGGCCGACGTACGTGTCGTTGCCGAGATCGTCCGGACGCGGGAACGCCAGCGCCGCAACCGCGAGGTGGATGACGCCGTGCATGACCTTCTCGGTCTCGCGGCGTTCGCGGATCTTGCTTTGCCGCGCGTAGCTGTCCATCTTGATCTCGAACGCGGACTCGTCGGTCGCGGCGAGCACCGCGCCGGCCTGGTTGCTGACGTCGAGCACCATCAGCCCGAGCCCGGCCGCGACCGCGTGGGTGAGCTGGGTGAACTCGCGGTCCTCGCCGTAGCGGCGCACCAGCTCGGCGTAGCTCGCGTCGCGGGCCGGCAACTGCTTCGGCCGCAACCCGTAGGCGATCAGGCGTGCCGCCGCCTCGGCGTTCTTCGCTGCGTCCTTTGGGCTCACGCGACCTCCTCGGCTGGGGCGGGGGCGTCGTCGGGATCCGCGCCGGGCTCCGCCAGCTCCGCCGACACCATCGCCGCAACGACCAGCAGGTCGATGCCGCCGAACTCCGGGTCGTCCAGCGGGGTGCCGTCGTCGACGGCGATCAGCGCGGTGGCCTCTCCGGTGCGCACCGCGGCACCGACCTCGGGGCTGTAGGCGTGCAGCACCCGCAGCGCGACCAGCCGCGCCAGCTCGGCGTCGGTCTCGCGGGCCTCCTCCAGCAGCCCGGAGAGCCTGCGCGGCACCTCGGTGAGGTCGAGCAGCTCGTCGGCGCGCCGCCAGTGCTCCTGGCTGAACCGATCAGTGTCCTCGGCGGGCGCCAGCTCCGGTTCCGGCAGCTCACCGACCAGCGTGCTGCGCTCCGGGGCCGGCCGCAGCAGCATCGACACCAGCGACGGCAGCGTGGCGACGCCCGGGGTGCTCGGCCCACTGGCCGCGCGGAAGTACGCCTCCACCGTCGCTTTGGCGTCGCCGACGCCGAGTCCCATGGTGGGCACCAGTATCTGCCCGAAGACGTCGACGCCGCCCTTGCGGGGCGGCCCGGCGAACTGCTGCCGGTCCTGCTCGGCGCGGAAGTAGGCGCCAGCGGCCTGCAGCCTGGCCTGGAGCTGGGTGTGGCGAGTGATGCAGTCGGTGACGATCTCCACCAACTCGGCAGCGCTACGTTTGCGGCCGGGGTCCTCCGCCTCGTCGCGGGCCTTGGTGATGTTGCGCAGAATTGCGTTCTCCGCCTGGAACCGCGACTCGATGTGCTCCAGTGCCGAGTCGAGCAGCTCAGGCACGGCGTGTTCCCAGTCGACTGAGCGGACGTCGCGGCGGGTGGCGTCCAGGATCGTCCGCAACGTCTCGCCGTACTGCACGGTGCGGTAGCGAGCCTGCTCGGCGGCCAGCTTGGCGTCGGCCAGCCTGCCGCGCTTGATCAGGTTCTCCAGCTTCACCTCCGCGGCGATCTGCGCGGACTCGACATCGGTGTCCAGCGCCCCGACAAGCACGTTGATCGCCTCGTCGGTGGCGCGCAGGTAGATCTCACCGTTCGGCGCGGACAGCTCGACGAGCAGCTTGAAGTCGAACGCCCTGCGCTCGTAGGCGCCGTCGGGGCCGACGGTGCCATAGATGCTGCGGAACCCGCGATCCACCGTGCCGACGTTGAGCAGGTTGTCCAGCACCCAGCGAGCCACCTTCTCGTGCTCGGCCTTCCCCCGGTGCGGCGCCTGCGCCGCGATGAACGGCAACAGCCTGCGCACGATCACCTCGTGGCTCGCGCCGGTGTCGAAGTCCATCGCCACGGTGACCTGGTCGATGGTGTGCAACGCGATCTCGGCCATCTGGTATGCCGTGGCGTCGGCCCAGTCCAGCTTCGCCTTGCGGGCATCGAGGTCGTGCAACGGGGCGGTGCACGCGAGCGCCTTGAGCCTGCGGGCAAGGCCGCCGTCGACGATCATCCCGCTCGCATCCTCACGCACGACGTCAGACGGTAGCCTGCCAGCCTCCAGCTCGCCGCACCTGGGCCCGCCGTTCACCGTTACCGGTGGTGACCGGCCGTCACGCTTCGGCTTCGAGCATCTCCTCGGTGACGGCGGACTCGGTGTCCGGGATGCCCAGATCCTTGGCGCGCTTGTCCGCCAGTGCGAGCAACCTGCGGATCCGGCCTGCCACAGCGTCCTTGGTCATCGGCGGGTCGGCGAGCTGGCCAAGCTCCTCGAGCGACGACTGCCGGTTCGACAGCCGAAGCCTGCCAGCGGACAACAGGTGCTCGGGGGCGCTCTCGCCGAGGATGTCCATCGCGCGCTCCACCCTTGCCGCCGCGGCGACCGCCGCCCGCGCGGACCGCCGCAGGTTCGCGTCGTCGAAGTTCGCCAGCCGGTTCGCCGTCGCCCGCACCTCGCGGCGCATCCGGTGCTCCTCCCAGCGCAGCACACTGGTGTGCGCACCGAGCCTGGTCAACAGCACGCCGATGGCGTCCCCGTCGCGGACGACGACCCGGTCCGTTCCCCTGACTTCGCGTGACTTCGCCTGGATGCCGATCCGGCGCGCCGCGCCGACCAGCGCTAGCGCCGCCTCCGGCCCTGGGCAGGTGATCTCAAGCGACGACGAGCGACCCGGCTCGGTGAGCGAACCGTGCGCGAGGAAGGCGCCGCGCCATGCCGCCTCGGCGTCGGCGATTCCGCCGGAGACGACGGCGGCGGGCAGGCCACGCACCGGCCGCCCTCGCTGGTCGATCAGTCCGGTCTGCCGCGCAAGGCCCTCGCCGTCCTTGACGACGCGCACGACGTACCGGGTGCCCTTGCGCAGGCCGCTCGACGAGATGACGTGGACGTCGGACTGATGCCCGTACAGCTCGTGGATCTCCTTGCGCAGCCTGCGCGCGACCGAGCCGGTGTCCAGCTCGGCCTCGACGACCACCCTGCCGCTCACGATGTGCAGGCCACCCGCGAATCGCAACATCGACGCCACCTCGGAACGCCTCGGCCCGATCTTGGTGAACTCCAGCCTGCTCAGCTCGTCCTTGACGGCGGCGGTCATCGCCATAGCCCCTCCACTTCCTTTCGCTCACCCTTTCGGATGTTGCCGCTGCGCGTTACGCGCCTGGCGCCCCGTGAATCCCGAAAGCCTCTCGCACACTCGCCGCGAGCGCATCCGGAGCGTGCCTGCCGGACACGCTCGGGTCGGCCACGTCGGCGAGCACCGCCCGCGCCCCGATCTCGTCGGCGGCGCGGTATAGCCGTGTGGGAGCGGGAACCGACCCACGATCGGCGATCACCGCGTCCACCCGCAACTCGGGAGCCTGCGCGCGGAGCACGTCGACGTGCTGTTCCGGCGAGTACCCAGCCGTCTCCCCCGGCTGCGGCACCAGATTCAGCACAACCACCTTACGCGCCGCCGTACGGACCAGCGCATCGCGCAGGCCGGGCAACATCAGGTGCACCAGCACGCTGGTGAACCAGGATCCAGGACCGAGAACGACGACGTCCGCGTCGAGCACCGAGTCGACCGCTGCGGCGCAGGCCTGCGGCGCGACGTCCCGGTTCCGGGCGTTGTGTAGCGAGATTCGTCTCACCCTGCCGGGTGTGCTCGCGACCGCGACCTGCCCCCGGATGGTGCTCGGCTCGTCGGAACCGTTGAGCCCGGACACCTCGGCCTCGATGCACAGCGGGTCGGTCGACATCGGCAGCACGCGCCCGGAGATTCCCAGCAGCGCGCAGGCTTCGTCGAGCGCCCGCACCGGGTCGTCCACCTCCTCGAACAGCCCGGCGAGCAGCAGGTTTCCCACCGCGTGGCCCGCGAGCGCGCCGCTGCCGCCGAACCGGCGCTGGAACACCCGCGCCCACAGCGCGTCACCGTCCTCCGCCGTCGCGAGCGCGGACAACGCCTGCCGAAGATCACCCGGCGGGAGCACGCCCAGTTCGCTGCGCAGCCTGCCGGATGAGCCGCCGTCGTCCGCGACGGTCACCACGGCCGTGACGTCCGGGGTCAGCTGCCGCAGCGCGCACAGCGTGGCGTGCAGGCCGTGCCCGCCGCCGAGTGCGACCGCGCGCAGCGGGCGGTTCGCGTCTTCCCTACTCACGGCCCAAGTCCCGGTGCACGACCTTGACCGACAGCGAGTCGTCCTCGGCCGAGAGCCGCCGGGCGAGGTCCTCCGACATCGCGACGCTGCGGTGCTTGCCGCCGGTGCAGCCGACCGCGAGCGTCAGGTAGCGCTTGCCCTCTCTGCGGTAGCCCGCCCCGACGATCCGCAGCAGCTCCTGGTAGCGGGTGAGGAAGTCCTCCGCACCCTCTTGGGTGAGCACGTAGTTGCTCACCTCTGTGTCGAGTCCGGTGAAGTCGCGAAGCTCGGGGATCCAGAACGGGTTCGGCAGGAACCGGACGTCCACGACGAGGTCGGCGTCCATCGGCAGGCCGTACTTGTAGCCGAACGACAGCACGGTGATCTTGGTGCGCAGGCTCGCCTCGCTGCCGAAGGTCTCCTCGATCTTGGCGCGCAGGTCGTGGACCGACAGCGAGGACGTCTCAAGCACCAGGTCCGCCTCGTCGCGCAGCGGCGCGAGCAGCGTGCGTTCCGCGACGATGCCGTCCGACAGCCTGCCGTCGCCCTGCATCGGGTGAGTGCGCCGCACCTGCTCGAACCGCCTGATCAGCACCTCGTCTGTCGCTTCGAGGAACAGCACGCGCGGCTTGTAGCCCTGCGCGTCCAGCTCCTTGATCACGGCGGAGAGGTCGTCGGTGAACGCCCGCGATCGGACGTCCATCACGACGGCGACCTTGGTGATCGCGCCGCGTGCCTGCGCGCCGAGCTCCACCATCGTGATGATCAGCTCGGGCGGCAGGTTGTCGACGACGAACCAGCCGAGATCTTCAAGGCACTTCGCCGCCGTGCTGCGCCCCGCCCCTGACAGCCCGGTGACGACCGCGACCTCCATGCCAGAGCCGTCGCCCTGCGTGCTGTTCTGGCTCATGTTCACTGTTGTCCGTCCTTGTCCTGTGGCGTGCCGTGCAGCGCCGCGTAGACCGTTTCCGCTGTGGTCCGGCCGAATCCCTTGACATCGGCGATGTCGTCGACCCGTGCCTGCTTGAGCTTCTTGACCGAGCCGAAGTGCTTGATCAGCGCGGCCTTGCGGGCCTTCCCCAGCCCCGGCACGGCGTCGAGTTCTGATGCTCGCACGCGCTTGGCCCGTTTGTCCCTGTGATACCGGATCGCGAACCGGTGGGCCTCGTCGCGCACCCGCTGCAGCAGGTACAGCGCATCGGCGGTACGCGGCAGTATGACCGGGAACTCGTCTGCGGGCAGCCACACCTCCTCCAGCCGTTTGGCGAGGCCGATCACGGCGATGTCGGTGATGCCGAGGTCGCCGAGGACGTCTGCGGCTGCCGTGGCCTGCGGGCCGGCGCCGTCCACGACGAGCAGGTTCGGCGGGTAGGCGAACTTGCGCTGCTTGGGGTCCGGCGGCTCAGGGGCGTCGGTGGTGTCCGACGTCTCGGCTCCCTCCGCCTCCGCGAGGTACCGGGCGAAGCGGCGGCGCACCACCTCGGCGATCGAGGCGACGTCGCCCTTCTCCGCCGCCTCCTTGATCGCGAACCGGCGGTACTCCGACTTGCGCGGAATGCCGTCTTCGAAGACCACCAGCGACGCGACGACGTCCGAGCCCTGGATGTGGCTGATGTCGACGCACTCGATCCGCAGCGGGGCGGTGTCGAGGCCGAGCAGGTCCTGCAGCTCGTTCAGCGCGGCGGAGCGGGACGTGAGGTCGGACGCCCTGCGGAGCTTGTGCTGCGTCAGCGCCTCCTTCGCGTTGCGCTCCACCGTCTCGGCCAGCGCGCGCTTGTCGCCGCGCTGCGGCACCCGCAGTCGCACCTTCGAGCCGCGCAGCCCGGACAGCCACTCCGCAACGGCATCGGCGTCGTCCGGCAACGCGGGGACCAGCACCTCGCGCGGCACCGGCGGACCGCTGCCCTCGGCCTGGGCTGCCAGCTCGGCCTGCTCGCCGTAGAACTGGGCGAGGAACTGCTCCACCAACTGCGCGCGGACCGCGTCGGTGCCGGTCGTCTCCTCAGGCGCCTCGTCGCGGTCGACCACCCAGCCGCGCTGGCCGCGCACCCTGCCACCGCGCACGTGGAAGACCTGGACCGCCGCTTCCAGCTCGTCGTGCGCGAACGCGACGACGTCGGCGTCTGTGCCGTCGGAGAACACCACGGCCTGCTTCTCCATCGCCCTGCGCAGCGCGGCGATGTCGTCCCGCAACCGGGCGGCACGCTCGAAGTCAAGCGACTCGGACGCTGCGGTCATCTCCCGCTCCAGGTCGCGCACCATGCTCTCGGTGCGCCCCGCGAGGAAGTCGCACAGCTGCTCGACGATCTCCCGGTGCCGTTCCGGGCTCACCTCGCCGACGCAGGGCGCGGCGCACTTGTCGATGTAGCCGAGCAGGCAGGGGCGTCCGATCTGCTTGTGCCTGCGGAACACGCCATTGGAGCAGGTGCGGGCCGGGAACACCCGCAGCAGCAGGTCGAGAGTCTCGCGGATCGCCCAGGCGTGCGCGTAAGGGCCGAAGTAGCGCACGCCTTTCTTGCGTGGCCCCCGGTAGACATGCGGGCGGGGGAATTCCTCGTTCAGCGTCACCGCGAGCACGGGGTACGACTTGTCGTCGCGGTAGCGGACGTTGAACCGGGGGTCGAACTCCTTGATCCAGTTGTACTCCAGCTGGAGCGCCTCGACCTCGGTGGTGACAACGGTCCACTCGACGTCGGCCGCCGTGCTGACCATCTGCCGCGTTCTCGGGTGCAGCCCGGTGGGGTCGGCGAAGTAGCTGCTGAGCCTGCTGCGCAGGCTCTTCGCCTTGCCGACGTAGATCACCCTGCGGTCGGCGTCGCGGAACTTGTACACGCCCGGCGCGTCAGGGATGCTTCCCGGCGACGGGCGGAACGAGCCGTTGCGCGACGCCCCACGGGACAGGGACGCATGACGAGTAGTGGACAGGTCAGCCACGGCACCAGCCTACGTCGGGGCACCGACCGCATACCGCCCCCACCCGATCACGCTCCGCAGGCCGAACCGGAACCGTCGGTGGGCTCTGGCATGCTTGCCAAGCATGGAGATACCGGAGTACGTCGCCGCGCTGCGCGACGCGGGCGAGCGGCTGGTCTCGGCCGTCGAGCGGGCGGATTTCGACGCGGCGGTGCCGAGCTGCCCGGACTGGACGGTGCGCGACCTCGTCTTCCACACCAGCGGAGTGCACCGCTGGGCCACCCGCCACGTGCGGGAGGCGCTGACCTCGCCCGGCGAGGCGGTCGAGCCCGGCGCTGACCCGCACCGCGACGCCGACCGCCGCCCGGCGGACGACGCGCTGCTTGACTGGTTCCGGGAGGGCCACGCCGCGCTGATTAACGCCATCGAGTCGGCGCCTGCCGAGCTGGAGTGCTGGTCGTTCCTGCCTGCGCCGTCACCGCTGGTGTTCTGGGCCCGCAGGCAGACGCACGAGACCACGATGCACGGCGTCGACGTCGAACTGGCGGCGGACGGCCCGACCCCGGTGGACCCCGCCGTCGCCACCGACGGGATCGACGAGCTGGTGACCGGGTTCGTCGTCCGCCGCTCCGGCAAGCTCCGCAGCGACGCGCCGGTCACCATCGCGCTGCATGCCAGCGACACCGGGGTGGGCTGGCTGCTGCGGGTCAGCACCGAGCCGGTCGTCACCGAACGAGTGACGGATCTGCCCGCGAGTGGTGCCGTTGGCGGGGCGGACGTCACCGTGCGCGGCAGCGCGGAGGATGTCTACCTCGCGCTGTGGAACCGTCGCCCGCTCGATGCGCTGGCGACCATCGGGGACGCCGACGCGCTGCGGGCATGGCCCGATCTGGTGCGGGTGCGGTGGAGCCGGTAGTTAGGGTCGGATCGTGCGGATCGCTACGTGGAACGTGAACTCGGTGCGGCCCCGGCTGCCCCGGCTGCTCGGGTGGCTGGAACGGGCCAAGCCGGACGTGCTGTGCCTGCAGGAGACCAAGTGCGCAACTGAGGCGTTCCCGGCCGCTGAGGTCGCCGAGCTGGGCTACGACATCGCCGCGCACGGCACCGGACGGTGGAACGGCGTCGCGATCCTGTCCAGGGTGGGGTTCGCGGATGTGACGCGGGGGCTGACCGATGAGCCCGGCTACCTGGCCGACGGCGCGCTGTTCGAGACCACGGAGCCGCGCGCGATCGGCGCGACCTGCGACGGCGTGCGGGTGTGGTCGGTGTACGTCCCCAACGGCCGCGAGCCGTCGCACCCGCACTACGAGTACAAGCTCCGCTGGCTCGAGGCGCTGCGCGCCACGGCGGTTGCTGAGCTAGCCGACGCGCGTCCGTTCGCCGTGCTCGGGGACTTCAACGTCGCGCCAACCGACGACGACGTGTGGGACGTGAGCCGGTTCGCGGAGAGCACCCACGTGACCGAGCCGGAGCGCACCGCGCTGGCCGCGTTGCGGGAGGCCGGGCTCACGGACGTGTTCCCGCGCGCGTTGAAGCACGACCATCCGTACACCTACTGGGACTACCGCCAGCTCGCGTTCCCGAACAACAACGGCATGCGGATCGACCTGGTGTACGGCAATCCCGCCTTCACGACGGCGGTCACGGACTGCTACGTCGACCGCGACGAGCGCAAGGGCACCGGCGTGTCCGACCACGCCCCTGTGGTGGCGGACCTGGCGGTGTGAACATGCCCTGGGCGGCGAACCCTGCCCCAGCTGCCCGCAACTAGCCTAGTGCTAGCGCTAGCGCTACCATGAAGGCATGCCTGCCATCCACGTCCGCAACGTGCCGGAGTCCACGCTCTCGGCGCTGCGTGAACGAGCGGAGCGGCATGGTCGATCGATGCAGCAAGAGGTGCTGGAGATCCTTGAGAACGCCGCCGCAGAGCCCGTGCCTGCCCAGGCACCGGCCCCTATCCAGTTGGTCACCACGACGACATCCGTGAAGGCAACCTGGCGGCGAGAGGACATCTATGACGACGAAGGTGGCTGACCGAATCGTCCTCGACACCAACGTGTTGCTCGCCGCCACAGACGCTGGCCGCGCGGAGCACGCCCGCGCGCGTGCCGCGCTGGACGAATGGCCCGCGCGTGGGACGACTTTGTACACCAGCGGTCAGATTTTGCGCGAGTACCTCTCGGTAGCGACGCGCCCCGAGGCGCGGAACGGGCTGGGGCTCAGCCTGGCGGACTCGGTCGGCAACGTCAGGGCGTTGGCGGAACGCATGCGCCTGCTCGCTGAGAACGAGAAGGTCCATACCCGCTTGCTCGAGCTTGTCGCCGAGGTCGACCGCGGGGGCAAACAAGTGCATGACGCGAACATCGTCGCCACGATGCTGACGCACGGCGTCGATGCCCTCGTGACCCTCAACGTCGGCGACTTCACGCGATTCGACGACCGGGTGCGCATCGTCGCGCTCTGATGCGAAAGCCCGATGCGCCCCTACCGCGTGCCTATTCCTGCACGGCCCGCTTGTGCAACGCGCGGAGCGTGCGGACGGCGGTGACCGCGCGCCAGCCGTCGACGGCCTGCACGGCCATCACGGTGTAGTACTCGTCGTCCGGCAGCTCAAGGCGGGCAAACGCCGCCCCGTCTGGGAAGCTGATCGCCAGTACCTCGCGCCAGGCGAACCGCCGCGATGTCAGCACGTTGCGGACCTCGATGCCCTCGGCGTCCGCCCGCACCCTCGGCACGGCCCACAGCATCGTGCCTGCCGCGAGCAACACCCCGAGGATGATCATCGCGACCTGGTCGGACGTCCGGAATACAGCGCCGGTGTCCGACTGGCGCAGCAGCAGCCCCACGATGGTGAACGCGATCAGGATCAGCACAGCGAGCACACTCGCCATGATCACCGAGCGGAACGGCCGGAACCGCACCGGCTCGTCAAGCCGCTGGTCAGTGCCCTGGGTGCCCTGGGTGTCGTCAGCCACCGTCACGCCATCCCCTTGCTCTCGGTCCAGCGCCTGCGCAGCGAGCGCAGCACGTGCGCGGCGTCGAGCGCGGCGACCGTGGCCTCGTAGCCCTTGTCCTCGACGGAGTCGGGCAGCCCGGCGCGCTCCAGCGCCTGCTGTTCGGTGTCACAGGTGAGCACGCCGTTGCCCACCGGGGTGTTCTCGTCGAGCGCCACGCGGGTGAGGCCCTGGGTCACCGCGTCGCAGACGTACTCGAAGTGCGGTGTGCCGCCCCGGATGACGACGCCGAGTGCCACGACGGCGTCGTGGTCCCTTGCCAGCGCCTGCGCCGCGACCGGCAGCTCCACCGCACCCGCGACGTGCACAACCGTCGGTTCGACGTCGAGCCGGGCCTCTTTCGCGGCCGCCAGCGCGCGGTCGAGCAGGCTCTCGGTGATCTCGGGGTGCCAGCGGGTGGACACGATGCCGAGCCGGACGTGCTCGTACGCGCCCGGTTCGAGCGCGACCTCGGGACGTCCCTCCCCACTCATGCCGGTACTCCCCCATCCTTGCCGCCGGCCTGGCTCGTGTCTTCCACCTGCGCGCCCACGTCGTCCAGGTGCTCCAGATGTGTCAGGTCGTGGCCCATGCGGTCGCGCTTGGTCTGCAGGTACCGCAGGTTCTCCGGGTTCGGTGACACCGGCAGCGGCTCGCGACCGGTGACCCGCAGGCCGTAGCCCTCAAGGCCGATCCGCTTCGCCGGGTTGTTGGTCAGCAGCCGCATCGACTTGATGCCCATGTCGCGCAGGATCTGCGCGCCGGTGCCGTAGTCGCGCGCGTCGGCGGGCACGCCGAGCTTGAGGTTGGCGTCGACGGTGTCCTCGCCGCCGTCCTGGAGCTGGTACGCCTGCAGCTTGTGCATCAGGCCGATTCCCCTGCCCTCGTGACCCCGGATGTAGAGGACGACACCCCTGCCCTCCTTGGCCACCGCGTGCAGCGCGGCGTCGAGCTGGGGGCCGCAGTCGCAGCGTAGCGAGCCGAACACGTCGCCGGTCAGGCACTCCGAGTGCGCCCTGACCAGGACATCCTCGCCGTCGCCGATCTCGCCGTATACGAACGCGATGTGCTCGATCCCATCGAGCAGGCTGTCGTAGCCGATGGCGCGGAACGTGCCGTGACGCAGCGGGATGCGCGCCTCCGCGACCCGCTCCACCTGCTTCTCGTTGCGCCTGCGGTACGCGATCAGGTCCGCGATGGTGATCAGCGCGAGGTCGTGCTCGTCGGCGAACACCGTCAGCTCATCGAAGCGAGCCATGTCGCCTTCGTCCTTCTGCGACACGATCTCGCAGAGCACACCCGCCGGCCGCAGTTCCGCCATCCGGGCGAGGTCGACCGACGCCTCGGTGTGGCCGGGCCGCCGCAGCACGCCGCCCTCCTTGGCGCGCAGCGGCACAACGTGCCCCGGCCGGTTGAAGTCGTCCGCGGTGGCGGTGCGGTCGGCGAGCAGCCGGATGGTGTGCGAGCGGTCGGCGGCCGAGATGCCGGTGCTGACGCCTTCCTTGGCGTCGACGGTCACGGTGTAGGCGGTGCCGCGCACGTCCTGGTTGGCGTAGAACATCGGCGGCAGGTTCAGCCGATCGGCGTCGTACTCCGTCAGCGGGACGCAGATATAGCCGGAGGTGTAGCGCACCATGAACGCGACCAGCTCCGGCGTCGCTTTCTCCGCGGCGAAGATCAGGTCGCCCTCGTTCTCGCGGTCCTCGTCGTCAACCACGACGACAGGCTTGCCATCGGCGATATCGGCGACCGCGCGCTCGATCTCGGCGAACTTGTCCATGCTCACTCCTTCTCGCCGACATTATCGCCAGGGCCGCCACCGGATTGAGCGCCGGGATGGGCGCTGGCATTCCCGGCGGGCGCCGCGATCAGCCGTTCCACGTACTTGGCAAGCACGTCGACTTCCAGGTTCACCGGATCGCCTGGTGTCTTGGTACCCAGGTTGGTCATCTCGAGGGTGGTGGGGATCAGCGCGACCGCGAACTCATCGTCGGTCACCGACGCCACCGTCAGCGACACGCCGTCCACCGCGATCGAGCCCTTCTCCACGACGTAACGGGACAGGTTCCTCGGCAGCGCGAACCGCGTCATGCCGTAGCCGTCGCGGGCGAGGTAGGTGCCGGTGCCGTCGACGTGGCCCTGCATGATGTGCCCGCCGAGCCTGCCGCCGACCGCGGCGGCGCGCTCCAGGTTCACGCCGTCGCCGACGTGCACCTTGGCCAGGCTGGAACGCTCCAGCGTCTCGTGCACGACGTCCACCGTGAAGGTGGAGCCGGAGACGTCGACCACCGTGAGGCAGACGCCGTTGACCGCGATCGAGTCGCCGTGCTCCGCGTCGGTGGTCACCAGGGGTCCTGACAGGCTCAGCCGGGCGGCGTTCGGCACCTGTTCGATGCCGATGACCTCACCGATCTCCTCGACGATTCCGGTGAACACGCCTACCTCCTAGTCCTGCCGGGCAGCCGGTATCGCGCTGACCCGCACATCATCCCCTGTCATGGTGACCTCTTCGACCACCCACCGGTGCATGTCGGTGACCGTTGACACTCCAGCATCCCCGAGGGCGGCCGGACCCGCACCAGCGAGCGCGGGGGCGAGATAGCCGAGCAGCCGGTCGATCCTGCCAGCTGCAGCGAACGCCCCTGCCAGCGTCGGGCCGCCTTCCAGCAGCACGTCGACGACGCCCCGCTCGGCGAGTTCCGCGAGCACCTTGTCCGGGTCGTGGGTGGCGACGATCACGGTCTCGGCGCTGTCGTCGAGCACCCGCGCGGTCTCGGGGAGCGCGGTGGTGCCGACCACGACGCGCAGCGGTTGGCGTGGCAGCGGGCGGCCCTCGGCGTCGCGGGCGGTGAGCTGCGGGTCGTCGGTGAGGACCGTGCCCGTGCCCGCGACGATGGCGTCGACCTGGGTGCGCAGCGCGTGGACCTCGGCGCGGGCTTGCTCGCCGGAGATCCACCGGCTGGTGCCGTCGGCTGCGGCGACCCTGCCGTCCAGCGTCGCGGCGTACTTCCAGGTGACGTGCGGGCGGCCGGTGCGAATGTAGTGCAGCCACGCGCGCAGCGGACCACGCCGGACGTCCTCGGCGAGCAGGCCCGCGCTCGTGGTGACGCCCGCCCGCTCCAGCACGGCCGCGCCGCCCTGGGCGAGCGGGCTAGGGTCTGCGACGGCGTAGTGCACCGCGCGGACACCGACGGCCAGCAACGCGTCGGTGCATGGCGGGGTGCGGCCGTGGTGGGCGCAGGGTTCCAGGGTGACGTAGGCGGTGCCGCCCCTGGCGCGGTCCCCGGCGTCGCGCAGCGCCATGACCTCGGCGTGGGGCCCGCCGGGCGGCTGGGTGGCGCCGCGTCCGACCGGCACGCCGCACGTATTGCAGATCACCGCCCCGACGGGCGGATTCGGGCTCGTCGTTCCCCGCACGGCCTCGCTGAGCGCGATCGCGTCCCGCATGGCCTGTTCCGGGGTCATCAGCCGGGGCCGTCCTGTGCGCCCCTGTGCCGGCATCCCGCCGACGCCGCCTGCTCCCGCAGCGCCGCGACCGCCTTGCCGGGGTCGTCGGCGCCGTAGACGGCGGTGCCCGCGACGAAGCAGTCCACCCCGGCCTCGGCAGCCTGTTCGATGGTGTCGTTGTTGATGCCGCCGTCGATCTCCACCAGCAGCGTCAGGTGTCCGGTGTCGACGAGCCTGCGCGCGGTGCGGACCTTGTCCAGCACCTCGGGGATGAACGACTGCCCGCCGAAGCCGGGCTCGACCGACATCACCAGCAGCGTGTCGTAGTGCTTGAGCACCTCGACGTAGTCGTCAAGCGGGGTCTTCGGCTTGACCGAGAGCCCGGCGCGCGACCCGGCCGCCCGCAGGTTCTTGGCCAGCATGATCGGGTCGCGGGCGGCCTCGGCGTGCACGGTGACGTTGTACGCGCCCGACTCGGCGTAGCCCGGCGCCCACCGGTCGGGGTCCTCGATCATCAGGTGGCAGTCGAGCGGCACGTCGGACGTCGTCAGCAGCGAACGCACCACCGGCAGGCCGATCGTGAGGTTCGGGACGAAGTGGCCGTCCATGACGTCGACGTGCACCCAGTCGGCCCGGTTGTCGCCATCGCCCGCGATCGAGGTGATCTCCTCGCCGAGGCGGGTGAAGTCGGCGGACAGGATGCTGGGCGCGATCATCGGGCGGTTCGTCACGGTACGTAGTCTACGATTCCGGCGTCTGGAGCACGGCAGGGGTGCGGGCAGGTGTGACGCTTAACGCGCCTTGCGCAGCAGGGCGCAGAACATCGCGTCCGTGCCGTGGCGGTGCGGCCAGAGTTGCACGAACGGGCCATCGCCGAGGTCGGGCATGTCGGGGAACTGCTCGCGGGCGTCCAGGATCTCCGCGCCACTGCGGCGCGCGATCTCACGGACGACGCCGTCGGTTTCCGCCAGGTGCGGCGAGCACACGACGTAACACACCACGCCGCCGACCCGCGTCAGGTCGAGCGCCGACGTCAGCAGCTCCGCCTGCAGCTTGGTCAGCCCTGAGACGTCCGAGGGCTGCCGCCGCCAGCGCGCCTCCGGACGCCTGCGGAGCGCGCCGAGCCCGGTGCAGGGCGCGTCGACCAACACCCGGTCGTAGCCAGGTGAAAGGCCGGGGTCGCGACCGTCGGCGACGTGCACCGTTATCGGGAGGCCTTCGATTGCATGCTCCACCAACTTCGCGCGGTGCTCGGCCTTCTCCACGGCGTCGACCGTCGCGCCCTGGATCGAGGCCAGCGCGCCGAGCAATGCGGCCTTGCCGCCCGGACCGGCGCACAGGTCGAGCCACCGCTCGTCGGAGCCGTCCAGCGGCACGGTGGTGACTGCCCGCGCGCAGAGCTGACTGCCCTCGTCCTGCACGGCGGCCAGCCCTTCGCGCATCGGCTCGGACTCGGTGAGGTCACCGGAACCCGGCGGCAGCCGCACCCCGTACGGCGAGTACGGCGCGACGTCACCCCCGGTGATCGCCGCGAGCTCGTCGGCGCTGATCGCACCGGGCCGCGCGACCAGATGGACGTCGGGGCGCGTGTCGTCGGCCTGCAGCGCGGCGGTCAGCTCGTCGCCGGAGGTGCCGAGCGCCTCGGCGAAGGCCCGCGCGATCCAGCGGGGATGCGCGGTGCGCAGCGCGACGTTGCCGATCCGGTCCTGCTCGGGCGACGGCGCGAGCTCGTCGACCCACTGCTGCTCGTCCTTCTCCGAGATCCTGCGCAGCATGGCGTTCACGAACCCGGTGACATACGAACCGGCCGCGGCCCGCGCGAGATCCACGCTCGACGTCACGGCGGCGTGCTCCGGCACCCTGGTCCGCAGCAGCTGGTACGCGCCGAGCCGCAGCACGTCGAGCACTGCGGAGTCCACACTGGACAGTCCACGATCGCTGCAGGCCGCGATGATCTCGTCAAGCAGCCCTCGCGCGCGGCAGGTGCCGTAGGCCAGCTCGGTGGCCAGCGCGGCGTCGCGGCCGGTGACGCGGCGTTCCCGCAGCAGGTCGGGCAGCACCAGGTTGGCGTAGGCGTCGCGCTCGCTGACCGCGCGCAAGACGTCGAACGCTGCCTGCCGCGCCGGGTCGACCTTTGGCGGTGTCCGTGGCCCTTCCTTGCGGCGGGCGGGACGGCTCCGGTCGGGCCGGGGTGGCTTGCGCCGGTCGTGCCTCATCGGAGCTGTTCTCCTTCGTCGATGCGGGTGCCGCGTGCCCAGTCCTCTGCTGCCATCCGCTTCTTGCCCCGGGCCTGCACCTCGGTCAGCTCGACCGGGTCGGTCGCGGTGCCGACCAGCACCCGGTGCCGCTCGGCCGTGATCTCGCCCGGCGCGAGGCCGTCGGCGTCCGGCGCGATCCGCACCGGCCCGAGCTTGAGGCGTTCGTCTCGGAACTCGGCCCACGCGCCCGGTTCGGGCGTGACCGAGCGGACGTGTCGGTCGACCGCGATGGCGGGGGTGTTGAACGCGATGTGGGCCTGCTCCACGGTCACCTTGGGCGCGTAGCTGGAGCCGTCGCCCTGCTGCGGCACGGCGCGCAGCGTGCCGTCCTCGACACCGTCCAGTGTGGACCGCAGCAGCACCGCGCCGGACTCCGCGAGCCTGCCGAGCAGCGCGCCGGCCGTGTCGTCGCCGCGCACCGGCTCGGTCACGACGCCGTACACCGGGCCAGCGTCCAGCTCCGGCACGATCTGGAACGTCGACGCGCCGGTGATCTCGTCACCCGCCTTGATCGCGGCCTGCACCGGGGCGGCGCCGCGCCAGGCGGGCAGCAGCGAGAAGTGCAGGTTGATCCAGCCGTGCGCGGGGATGTCCAGCGCGGACTGCGGCAGCAGCGCGCCGTAGGCCACGGTCGGGCAGGCGTCGGGCGCAAGCTCGCGCAGCCGCGCCAGGAACTCGGGAGCGCCTGCCTCGGCGGGGGTGAGCACCTCGATGCCGTGCTCGTCGGCACTCGCGCCGACCGGTGAGCGCACCAGCTTGCGCCCCCTGCCCGCCCGCGCGTCTGGGCGGGTGACGACGGCGACGACCTCGTGCCGCTCGGACGCGAGCAGGGCGAGTAAGGACGGGACTGCCACCTCGGGTGTCCCCGCGAAGACCACACGCATAGTGCAGCCGAGTCTACGGGCGGCGACGACGAGCGCAGCGCGGTGGCCGTGCAGGTGTGATCCTGAGCGATCAGATCGGGCTCAGCGGGTCGAGCCGCACCCGCACGGTGTCCGGTTCCTTCCGCGCTCCCCTGCCAGCCTGCAGCGCGGCGAGCGCGGCGGCGAGGGACTTGCCGTCGGCGTTCGGCACCCGCAGCAGCACCCGTTCCAGCTCGCGCTGCTCGCCCTGCCGCTGCGGTGTCATGACCGGCACCGGCCCGAGCACCTCGGCAGACTCGGGCAGCGTGACTTCGTCCAGCGCGGCGGCCAGCGGCTCCGGCTCGCCTTCCAGGCTGGCCATCCGCACGGCTGGCGGGAAGCCCAGCTCACGCCGTTCGGCGAGCTCCCGCTCGGCGTGCCACGCCGGTTCCCACCGGATCAGCGCCTGCACCGGAACCAGCCCGACGTCCGCGCCGACGACGACCCTGCCGCCCTGCTCGCCGGGCCGCACCAGCGCGGCGGCGGTCATCCAGCGGCGCAGCGTCTCCTCCCCCGCGCGCAGGTCCTGCCTGCCGAGCAGCGCCCAGCCGTCCAGCAGCAGTGCCGTGCCGTAGCCGCCGTCGGCGACTGGTTCCGCGCCGGGGGTGGCGATGACCAACTCGGCTGAGCCGTCGACGTGCGCGAGCACTTCGCTGCCGCCGGAGGTGCGCACCGTGACGCCGGGGAACGCTCTGCCCAGCTCCTCCGCGGTGCGACGTGCCCCGATGATCTGCGCCCGCAGCTGCGCGGAGCCGCACGCGGAGCAGCGGAACCGCGACTCCGGCACGCCGCACCAGCCGCAGGCGGGCGCTCGGGCGGTCTCCTGCTGGCCGTCCGGCTGCCCGGCAGGCACGGCGAGCGGCCCGGCGCAGCGTCGGCAGCGGGCAGGGGTGCGGCAGGACCCGCACGCCAGCGACGGCACGTAGCCCCGCCGGGGCACCTGCACCAGCACCGGAGCGCCTGCCTTCAAGGCGGCGCGGGCCGCCTCGAACGCCACGGCCGGCAGCCGTGCAGCGCGGGCGGCCTCATCGCGCGCCAGGTCGAAGTCCTCGCCGAAGGCGGTCACCCTCGGCGCGCGGGAGCGCAGGCTGGTGCGGTCCGGCACAACGGGGTGCGCCCAGCCGCTTTCCACCAGCAGTTGCGCCTCCGCTGTGCGGGCGAAGCCCGCCACCAGCAGCGACGCGCCGGACAGGTGAGCCCGCTGCACCAGCACGTCGCGCACGTGCGGGTAGGGCGCGCGGGGTTCGGCGTGCAAGTCGTCGCCGTCGTCCCACACCACGAGCAGCCCGAGGTCGGTCATCGGCGCGAACATCGCCGCCCTGGTGCCGATGACGACCCGCGCGACGCCCCTGCGGGCGCGCAGCCAGCGGCGGTAGCGCTCGGCTGGCCCGAGATCGGCTGACAGCGCGACGACCTGCTGGTCGCCGAGCAGTGCGGCGCACGCGGCGTGGAGGCGAGCGACGTCGCGGTAGTCCGGGACGACGATGACGGTGCCCCTGCCGCTGGCAGCGACGGCGCTGGCGGCCTCCGCGAGCCGGGCGGGCCAGTCCTCACCGGGCAGCGCCTGCCACACCGCCCGTGCTCGCGCACCACCGCCGAGCGCGGTCAGCAGCGCGTCGCCGTGCTGGTAGCCGCCCCAGCCGTGGGACACGACGTCGGGAACGGGGGACACAGCGCCCGGAACGGGGGACACGGCGTCCGGAACGGGGGACACGGGTTCTTTTTCCACCCTGGCGTGGCGGGGCGGGATCGCCAGCCGGAGGACGTCGACCATGGTGCCCGCGTACTTGTCCGCGACAGCGCGGGCGAGGGTGGCGATCTCGGGCGAGAGCACCGGCTCCGGCGAGACGACGCGTTCCAGGTACGCGAGTCGTCCCGTGTGGTCGGTGGTGTCCGCGCGTTCGACGAGGTAGCCGTCGACGAGCTGGCCCGCGAACCGCACCCGCACTCGGCAGCCGACGACGGCGTCATCGTGCTCGGTGTCAGCGACGCGGTAGTCGAAGGTGCGGTCAAGGTGCGGCAGTCCGACGTCGACGTAGATCCGCGCGACGGGCAGCAGCGGTGCCGGGCGCCGCTCCCCCTTGCGCGTTGCTCGCGCGGTGGCCACTACCGCTCCGTGCTCACGGCACCCGCGTGAACAGCGGAAACGCCTCGTGTGTCGACCATGTCACCGGCCGACGATAGCAGCAGCCGCCGACAGCACTGTTGGCCCGCCGATCCGGTCAGCCGCCAGCAGCGGCCAGCAGCCGCCGCCGCTCCGGTCAGCCGCCAGCGGCCTGCTTCAGCGCGTCGGCGCGGTCGGTCCGCTCCCACGGCAGATCGACGTCGAGCCTGCCGAAGTGACCGTACGCCGCCGTCTGCGCGTAGATCGGGCGGAGCAGGTCGAGGTCCCGGATCAGCGCGGCGGGCCGCAGATCGAACACCTCGGTGATGGCCTGCTGGATCTTGGCGGGGTCAACGGTCTCGGTGCCGAAGGTCTCCACGAACAACCCGACGGGAGACGCCTTGCCGATGGCGTAGGCGACCTGCACCTCGATGCGGCTGGCGAGCCCGGCGGTCACGGCGTTCTTGGCGACCCAGCGCATCGCGTACGCGGCGGACCGATCCACCTTCGACGGGTCCTTGCCGGAGAACGCGCCGCCGCCGTGGCGGGCCATGCCGCCGTAGGTGTCGACGATGATCTTGCGGCCAGTCAGCCCCGCGTCACCCATCGGGCCACCGACGACGAACCGGCCTGTCGGGTTGATGAGCACCCGCATGTCGTCGGAGTCCAGCGCCAGCTCCGCCAGCTCGGGAGCGATCACCTGCGCCCGCAGGTCGGTGGCCAGCGTGTCGAGGTCGACGTCCTCGGCGTGCTGGGTGGAGATGACAACGGTGTCGAGCCGCACCGGCTGGTCACCGGCGTACTCGATGGTCACCTGGGTCTTACCGTCCGGGCGCAGGTAGCCGAGCACGTCGTTCTTGCGCACCGCGCTGAGCCTGCGGGAGAGCCGGTGAGCCAGCGCGATCGGCAGCGGCATCAGCTCGGGGGTGTCGGTGCAGGCGTAGCCGAACATCAGCCCCTGGTCGCCAGCGCCCTGCCGGTCCAGCTCGTCGAGCGCATTCTCGAGCCGCGACTCGTACGCGGTGTCGACGCCCTGGGCGATGTCGGGCGACTGCGAGCCGATGGCGACATTGACCCCGCAGGACGTCCCGTCGAAGCCCTTGGCTGAGCTGTCGTAGCCGATGTCGAGCACCGTGCCCCGCACGATGGTCGGAATATCCGCGTACGCCTGGGTGGTTACCTCGCCGGCGACGTGCACCTGGCCGGTGGTGATCAGCGTCTCGACCGCGACCCTGCTCTGCGGGTCCTGTGCCAGCAGCGCGTCGAGCACCGAGTCGCTGATGGCGTCACAGATCTTGTCCGGGTGCCCTTCGGTCACCGACTCGGAACTGAACAGCTTCCTCTGCGATGCGGTCACGGTCATGCCTCGATTCTTCGCCCTACGCGCTATCCGCGCTAGGGATCAGATTACGCGCATTCGCGCTCATAACGCCGCGAGTGCATCACGGCTGGCGCAGCGAGGCAACGGCGTCCCACACCGCGGCGGCCAGTTGCGATTTCGAGCCGAATGGGATCTGGGTTTCGTCGCCGTTCGCGGCGAGCAGCCAGCCAGCGTTGTCCTCGACCTCGAACGCCTGGCCCTCACCGACGGCGTTGACGACCAGCAGGGCGCTGCCCTTGCGGCGTAGCTTGGCGCGGGCGTGGTGTAGCACGTCGCCGGTGACGTCGCCGGTCTCGGCGGCGAACCCGACGATGATCTGCTCCGGACGCCGATGACGCACCAGCTCGGCGAGGACGTCGGCGTTGCGCTCCAGCACCACAGGGGCCGGTTCGCCGTCGGTCTTCTTGATCTTGTACTGGGCCAGCTCACTCGGCCGGAAGTCGGCGACGGCCGCCGCCATGACGACGACGTCGGCCTGCGCGCCGACGTCGAGCACGGCGTCGCCGAGCTGAGCGGCGGTGGAGACGCTGACCAGCTCCACTCCGGCAGGTGTCGGCAGCGACACCGTGTGCGCGGCGACCAGCGTGACCCGGGCACCCCGTGCGGCGGCCACCCGCGCGAGCGCGTAGCCCTGCTTGCCGGACGAGCGGTTGCCGAGGTAGCGCACCGGATCCAGCGGCTCCCGGGTTCCGCCAGCTGAGACGACGACGTGCATCCCGGTGAGGTCGCGCGGCAGCGCGCCGGGGTTGGCGAGCAGGAGCTGTGCGAGATCGATGATCTCGGCAGGGTCGGCGAGGCGGCCCTTGCCGGTGTCCACGCCCGTGAGCCTGCCGGAGTCCGGCTCGGGCACGATCGCGCCCCGCTCCCGCAGCGTGGCGACGTTGGCCTGGGTCGCGGGATGCTCCCACATCTCGGTGTGCATCGCGGGGAAGAAGGCCACCGGGCAGCGCGCGGTGAGCAGCGTGTTGGTGAGCAGGTCGTCCGCGAGGCCGGTGGCGGCCTTGGCGAGCAGGTCAGCGGTGGCGGGCGCGACCACGACGAGGTCGGCCTGCTGGCCAGTGCGGACATGCTCCACCTCGGGCACGTTGGAGAACACTCCGGTGCGCACCGGGTTGCCGGACAGCGCCTCGAAGGTGGCGGCCCCGACGAAGTTCAGCGCGGCCGCCGTCGGCACGACCTGGACGTCGTGGCCGGACTCGGTCAGCCCGCGCAACACCTCGCAGGTCTTGTACGCCGCGATGCCGCCGCCGACGCCGAGCACGACGCGGGCGCCGGGACGCGGCTCACGAGCCATGGGGTGTCCTGAACCGACGGGCGAGCCGCTCGGGCTCACTCGCCTTCGGTGTGCTCAAGCAGGCCGGAGTGGATCTCCCGCAGCGCGATGGAGAGCGGCTTCTCCCTCGGGCCGGGTTCGACCAGTGGGCCGACGTACTCGAGCAGGCCCTCGCCGAGCTGCGCGTAGTAGTCGTTGATCTGCCGTGCGCGCTTCGCCGAGTAGATCACCAAGGCGTACTTCGAGCTGACCTTGTCGAGCAGGTCGTCGATCGGCGGGTTCGTGATGCCTTCGAGCTTGTCGCCCGACAGACCAAGCGTGGTGGTCACTCGCAACGCTCCTGTGCTGGGATAGTCGATGTCGCGCCCGTGTCAGGCGCGTCTCCAAGTATCAAGGTTAGCAACTGCTTGACGGTCCGCTGCAGGTCGGCGTTGACAATGACCTCGTCGAACTCCCGCTGCGCCGCCAGCTCCTGCTTTGCGGTCGCCAGCCGCCTGCTGACGTCGGCGGAGGACTCGGTGCCCCTGCTTACGAGCCTGTCGACCATCTCATCCCAGCTCGGCGGGG
>WHUD01000019.1 GCA_009377385.1 Actinophytocola sp. | reverse complement strand
CCAAGCCAACCGCGACACGCCCGAGAACGACCTAGCCAATTACTGCGCGACCCCTTGGCGCGCAGCGAGTACGGCGCCACCGTGGTCTTGGCCGGGTTGTTCTGGCTCCAGTCGATGAACACCTTCCCGGTGCGCGCGGACCGCGTCATGGTCGCCACGACCCGCTTCGGCCGCTCACTGGCGAGCCGCTGCGCCACCGCCTTGGCGTAACGGGATGTATCGTCAGGGCTCTCGGCGCGCACCGCGCAGTAGAGCTGCATTCCCTTGGAGCCACTGGTCTTCGGCACCGGAGTCAGCCCGTCGGCAGTCAGCACCTCGCGCAGCGACTCCGCCACCCGGCAGCACTCCACGATCGTGGCGGGCGCGCCCGGGTCGAGGTCGAACACCAGCCGGTCAGGGGTCGACCGCTCACCCTCCGCCGTGACGGTCCACTGTGGAACGTGCAGCTCCAGCGCGGCGAGGTTCGCCGCCCACACCAGCGAGGCGAGGTCGTCCAGTACCGGGTAGTCGTTGGGTCCTGAGCCATCGTCGCGGCTGTTGGCCAGCCGCGCGGTACGCAGCCAGTCGGGGGCGTGACGGGAGACGTCCTTCTCGTAGAACCACTGCCCCGTCACACCGTCAGGGAACCGCCGCAGCGTCGCCGCCCTACTCGCGACGTGCGGCAGCATCAGCGGCGCGACCTGCCGGTAGTAGTCGATCACGTCGCGCTTGGTGAACCCAGTCTCCGGATACAGCACCTTGTCCAGATTGGACAGGCTGAGCCGCCGCCCTTCGACACTCACCGCCACCCGCGTCATGCCCTCAGCGTCTCGCGTCCGCCCGGTTCCCGCTAGTGACCAGGGCAGGACAGCGCGTGGAATAGGATATTTGTCTCGTGCCTCCGGCTGCCGATGTGCGCCAACTTCGGGAACATCATCCCGGAGGTCTCCCATGAACCGTGCCCGCCGCGCGGTCACCGCGCTCGCCGCCCTTGTGCTTGGCGCATCCCTCGTCAGCGCACCGGTCGCGTCCGCCGAACCCGCCACCACCGTCCGCTACCCCAAGCCCGCGACGACGACCACCCTCGTCGGCCACGCCTTCGACACCTGCACCGCGCCCGCCCTCGACAAGATGCGCGCCTGGCGGTCATCGCCGTATCGCGGTGTCGGCGTCTACATCGGCGGGCCGAACCGCACCTGCGCCCAGCCGGAGTTGACCGCAGACTGGGTCACCGAGGTCTCTCACATGCCGTGGCGCATCATCCCGATCTACATGGGCCTACAGGCGCCATGCACCATCCGGGGCGCAGGCTCGGTCAACATCGACCCGGCGCGCCCAAGAAAGCAGGGCAGCGCGTCCGCCGCCGACGCGATCAAGCAGGCGAAGGCCGTCGGAATCCTGCCGGGCAGTGCCATCTACGGCGACATGGAGCACTACGACGCCGACAACGCGCGCTGCCGCACCACGGTGCTGCGGTACCTGTCGGCCTGGACCAACACGTTGCACCGCAACGGCTACCTATCCGGCGTGTACGCGCACCTGTACTCCGGGGCCAAGCACCTCTCCGAGGCGTACTACTCCACCCGCCACGCCCGGCCGGACGCGCTCTGGATCGCGCGCTGGGACGGCGACTCCTCGCTGCTCGACTGGCAGGACATCCCGAACAACCAGTGGGCACGCGGCCAGCGCGGCAAGCAATACCAGGGCGACCACAACGAAACCCACGGCGGCGTCACCATGAACATCGACAGCGACCGCTTCCACGCGCCGGTCGCCACCGTTTCGCGCCTACCGGGTGACCAGTTCGTCACCGCTCAACGCCCGCAGCGGGCCGTCGAGCCGGTACCCGATCCCTCGCTGCTGAGCGACACGCCGCGCCAGATCACCGGCCTCGCGCCGTCCGGGTGATACGAAAGACCCGTCGGACCCCGAAACGGCAAGCGAGGAGTTGATCAGCGTGGCATGCACCGGCTGCGTCGAGGAACTCGACCACTGCCACGGCGCGCTCATCGAGCACCACAACGGCGGCATTGAGTGCACCGAGCCCGCCTGCACAGCACTCGACCCCGCCCGCCACGATGTCACCCAGCGCTGTGACGAGGTGATCGACTGCGGCTGCGTGGTTGGCCGCCAGCTGATCGCCGCCTGAGCCGCGCTACGACGCCGAGCGCTTCGACGTCGTGCTCTTGGTGCGCTTCGACGTCGACGAGGACTTCGCCTTGGAGTCCTTGCTCCCGCTCGACGACTTGGAGCCGGACTTGCGGGTGGACTTCTGACCGCCCGACGCCGCACGACCGCCGTTGCTTGACTTCCGCGACGCACCCGACTTCCCGGAGCTGGCGCTGGCAGCGCTGTCTACGCTGGCCTGCAACGCCGTCATCAGGTCGATGACCTCAGTGCTCTCGCTCTCCGGCGCCGCGAACACCTCCTGGCCCTCTGCCTTGGCCTGCACAAGCGACAGCACAGCCTCGCGGTACTCGTCGTGATGCTTGTCCGGCTCGAAGACGTCCGAGGACAGCGACTCGATCAGCATCCCCGCCATGGACATCTCGTCCGGGCGCACCTCGGGCTCCGCCTCGTCGAGGAAGCCGAAGTCCGCCGTGCGCACCTCGTCCGGCCACAGCATCGTCTGCAGCACGAGGACGTCCGATGTCACCCGCAGCAGCGCCAGCGACTCCCGCTGCCGCAGCGCGATCTTGACGATGGCCACCTTGCCCGAGTCCGCGAGCGCGTCGCGGAGCAGCACGTACGGCTTCGCCGCGGCCTTGTCCGGCTCGAGGTAGTAGCCGCGGTCGTAGTACAGCGGGTCGACCGACTCCAGCGGAACGAACTCAAGGACGTCGATGCTGTGCGAAGACGACAGCGGCAACTGCGCCATGTCATCGCTGGTCAGCACGACCATGTCGCCGCTGTCCAGCTCGTAGCCCTTTGCGATGTCTGAGTAGGGCACCTCGTCGCCGTCGATGCTGCACACCCGTTTGTACTGGATGCGCCCACCATCGCTGGCGTGCACCTGCCGGAAGGACACGTTCTTCGTCTCGGTCGCGGCATACAGCTTGATCGGAATGGTCACCAGACCAAAGCTGATGGTGCCCTTCCACATGGCTCGCATCGCTTCCTCCTCCCCGGGCGACGGGCCTCCCCCCACTTACGGTACCCAGCGCAACCTTCCTGGTCACTTCGGCAACTGGGTTGCGCAACCGGCACGGTGCCGGTAGGCCGGTGCCGTGAGCCTGCACGAGTACCGGCGCAAGCGCCATCCCGGCCGCACGCCGGAGCCCATGCCCACCGACGACGACCCCGCCGAGGAGCCCACTGTGGACCCCGGCAGGCCGCCGAAGTTCGTCGTGCAGGAACACCACGCCAGGCGGCTGCACTATGACCTGCGGTTAGAACGCGATGGCGTGCTCGCGTCCTGGGCCGTCCCCAAGGGGATACCCGATGACCCGGCTGTCAACCACCTCGCCATCCGCACCGAGGACCATCCCCTGGCGTATGCCACATTCGCCGGAACAATCCCCCGGGGTGAGTACGGCGCAGGCACGATGCGCATCGCCGACAGTGGCACGTATGACTGCCTCGCGTGGACCGACCGCGAGGTCAAGGTCGTACTGCACGGCTCACGGTACTCCGGCGGGTTCGCGCTGTTCCGCACCGACGACAAGCAATGGATGATCCACCGCGAGCGGATGCCGCCGCCGCGTGGGCTGCTGCCTATGCTCGCGGGCGGCACCGGCCTGCCCGCCTCCGACGAGGGCTGGGGGTACGAGCTGAAGTGGGACGGCCAGCGCGCGCTCGCCTACGTTGAGGACGCGCGAGTGCGGCTCATCGGCCGGTCAGCGCGCGACATCACCAGCTCCTACCCCGAGTTGGCCGCGCTCGCCAAGGACCTGCCGCGCAGGGGCGCGGTGCTGGACGGCGAGATCGTCGCGTTCGCGGACGGCACGCCGAGCTTCGCCGCGCTGCAGCCCCGGATGCACGCCACCGGCGACGCCGCCCTGCGCCTCGCTACGAGCACGCCGATCACGTACCTGATCTTCGACGTCCTGCATCTCGACGGCAGGTCGCTGCTCGGCGTCCCCTACCAGGAGCGTCGCCGTGTCCTGGCCGGTCTGGAGCTGGCCGGTCCGTCCTGGCACACCCCGCCCGCGTTCCTGGACGCCACTGGGAAGGCCGTGCTGCAGGCCGCCGAGCAGCAGGGTTTGGAGGGGATCGTGGCGAAGCGGCTCAACTCCGGGTACCTGCCAGGCACCCGGTCGCCGGACTGGCGCAAGATCAAGCACCTGCGTCAGCAGGAGGTCGTCGTCGGCGGCTGGCGGCCTGGCAAGGGCGTGCGGGAGGGCAGGATCGGCTCGCTGCTTGTCGGCGTCGGCACCGCGGACGGCCTGGCGTACGCGGGCCGGGTCGGCACCGGCTTCGACGAGGCGACGTTGCGACTGCTCGGCGAACGGCTGGCGCCGCTGGCGCGGGACACCAGCCCGTTCGACACCCCGGTACCCGCCGATCACCTCCGGGACGCGCGGTGGGTGAATCCCGAGGTCGTGGTGCAGGTCAGCTTCGACCGCTGGACCCGCGACGACCGGCTCCGCCACCCCGTCTACCTGGGACTCCGCAACGACATCGACCCCAGCGACGTCGTCAGGGAACCTTAGCGGCTCGCCTCCCAGTCGCGGTAGGCGTCGTAGACGTCGACCAGCTCGCCGATGTCCTCGCACCTGGCCGCGAAGAACCGCGCGAACGACAGCGCCTCCGCGCGGTCGGCGTCGTAGTCCGCACGGCCGTGGGCGTAGCCAAGGGCGTACTGCTCCCGGGCATACCGGACAGACACCGCCTCCGGAAGTGCGGCCGCACCCGACATGTCAAGCCTCCCCTGCGGCGTGTCGCGAAAACCGCCGCAGGTTCCAGTGAACGCGGTTCGCGTCCGCCGCACAAGCCTCCGGCCTCGGGGTGGTTACGGCACCCGAACCACCTGGGCGGCGTAGGCGAGTCCGGCCCCGAACCCGATCAGCAACGCCAGGTCCCCGGTGCCGACCTGGCCAGTCTCCCGCAACCGCGCCAACGCCAGCGGAATCGACGCCGCCGACGTGTTGCCGGTCTCCTCGCCGTCGTGGGCCACCACGGCGTTGTCCGCGCCGAGCTTGGCCGCGATGGCGTCGACAATGCGCAGGTTCGCCTGGTGCGGGATGATCGCCGCCAGCTCGTCCGGCGCGACGCCCGCGTTCTCACACGCGGTGAGCGCCACCGGGTGGATCTCCGTCGTCGCCCAGCGGAACACCTGCCTGCCCTGCATGCGCAGGTGGCGGTCGGCGGCGTCGATGGTGATCAGGTCGCACCCGGTGCCGTCGCTGCCCCACACCACGGGTCCGATGCCAAGTTCGTCCGACGCGCCCACCATGGCGGCGCCCGCGCCGTCGCCGAATATGATGGCGGTGCCGAGGTCTTCCTCGTCGATCCAGGTGCTCATCCGTTCCGCGCCGATGACGAGCACCCGGCTGGCCGAACCCGCGCGTACCAGGTCGGACGCGACGGCGGTGGCGTAGCAGAACCCGGCGCAGGCCGAGTTGACGTCGAAAACGCCCGCTGACTTGATGCCCAGGATCCCGGCGGTCTCGGCCGATACGCTCGGCATCGGCGTCTCCGCGCTGCAGCACGCCGCGATCACCAGGTCGACGTCGTCCTCGGTCAGCCCGGCGTCCTTCAGCGCTGCCGCACCAGCCACGGCGGCCATGTCCGGAATCCGTTCGTCCTTGGCGGCCAGGGCTCTAGCGCGCATGCCTGTACGCGCGGCCACCCAATCAGCCGACTTCCCGAATCGGGTGGCCAACTCCTCGTTGGTGAGCGTGTTCTCCGGCCGATAGCCGCCGACCCCGAGCAGGCGCGCGCCAGCGCTACCCTGACTGCTTCGCATGCCATTACGGTCACGTGCCGCGACGCGGCGTGACCAGGACGCTACTGCTCGGTATAACTGTCCGTACCGCTCAGTACCGTCCTGGCGTGACCCTGACCAGCGTCGGCACCGAGATCGAACCGACCGATCACCTGTGTGAGACGCGGCATAGGTACTGTCGCGGTAACCATGTCCGCGCGCACGATCTCAATCCACCACATCCGAGGCGCCCTCGCCGGGGCCCGGCGCAAAGGCATCGCACTGGAGCCGCTACTGCACCGCGCGGGCATCGCGCCCGCGCTGCTCGACGACCACCGTGCGCGCGTCACCGCGGAGCAGGCGGCGCGGCTGGTGCGCGTGCTCATCGCGACGCTCGACGACGAGTTCCTCGGCCTCGGACCACATCGCAGCCCACGCGGCACGTTCGCGATGATGTGCCACGCCGCAGTGCATTCGCGGGACCTGCTCTCGGCGCTCCGGCGCGCGACGACGTTCTACGAGCTGTTCCCCGGCACACCCCGGTTCCGGGTGCGGTATCGCGGCGACGATGCGCGGGTGGACCTGGACATTCGCGGCGTGCGCGACCCGGACCACTTCATGTGCGAAGGCATCATGATCATCTGGCACGGGTTCTGCAGCTGGCTGATCGGACGGCGGATTCCGTTGCGTGGCATGGAGTTCGGCTATCCCGCGCCACCCCACCGGGACGAGTACGACCTGGCGTTCGGCTGCCGCTCGACCTTCCGGCGCGGCGGCACCACGGCGGCGACGTTCGACCGGAAGTACCTCGCGATGCCCGTCGTGCGTGACCGGGCGGCGCTCGCGGAGTTCCTACGGCACGCGCCCGCTGACCTGGCGGCGGCCCCGGACTACAGCACGGGCGTCGGCCAGTCGGTGCGCCGCATCCTGGAGCACGCCCCTCCCGCCGGGCTGCCGTCGCTGGACGCCGTCGCCGCGCAGTTGTCGCTGAGCCCGCAGACCTTGCGGCGCAAGCTCGCCGAGGAGGGCGCCAGCTTCCGGCAGCACCGCGACGACGTCCGCCGCGACGTCGCGATCGCCGCCCTCACCGGCAGCGACGACACCGTGGAGGACATCGCCGCCCGGCTCGGCTACGCCGACCCGAGCGCCTTCCACCGCGCCTTCAAGCGCTGGACCGGCACCGCCCCCGGCGCGTACCGCGCCTCCCGTGTGTAGCCCCGCGACTTGCGCCGTGTCCCCCGCCCCCGACGCCGTGTTCGCCACTCCGGCCGGCGTGTCCCCCGCTCACGACGTCGTGTCCCCCGTTCCCGACGTCGTGTCCCCCGTTCCGGACGCCGTGTTCCCGGCACGCGACGTCGCGTCGCGCTCCGTTCGCCCCTCCACCCGCCCAGCGCCAATTTGAGTCCGATTGGCCCGGATCGGTTGGCGCCCAGCGGATGGAGGCCGCCGCAGATAGCGCCACGTCGCTCGTTCTCGGCGTCGAACCCACCGCTGGCCGTCCCACGAACCCGCCATAGACACCGCCGTCGCCGCACTGCAGGGCAAGACACGACGAACGCAGCGCCGCGAACGGGGGACACAGCGCCACGAACGACGAACGCAACGCCGCGAACGGGGAACACGACGTCGGGAACGGGGGACACAGTGTCGGGAACGGGGGACACGCCGCACAGGCGAGGGACACGCGGGCGGACGTACGATCACGGGCGATGCGGCAGATTCGGATTCGCCCGTGGCACGGCGGGCTCGTCGTTCTTCTCGTGGCCTGCGTGGCCGCGGTCGTGATCATCGCCGACACCAAGCCGAACCGCAGATCCACGCCGCTCCCTGAGCCGGCCCCCGAACCGCGCGGACCGATCACCATGGTCAGCCTCGGCGACAGCTCCGTGTCCGGGGAAGGCACCGGAATCTACACGGCACGGACCAACGGCCAAGACGGCAACTGGTGCCATCGCTCCCCCAAGGCCGCCGTGCACCAGACGTCAGTGCCCGGCATCGAGCGCACCGTGAACCTCGCCTGCTCTGGCGCCGCGACGCAGCAAGCCCGGCTCACCAAGCACACCAAGTACGGCGAGGGATCCCAGACGAAGCGCCTGCGCGAACTCGCCAAGACCAACGAGATCGACGTCGTCCTCGTGGCGATCGGCGCCAACGACGATCCGCACTTGTCCCACCACCTGAGCGCCTGCGCGAAGGCCTGGTACGGCGGCCCGCTGTGCACCGACGCGCTGCGGCGCGACTGGACGTCGACCATCGACGCGATGGTGCCGAAGGTGGTCGCCGCGCTGCGGGATGTCCGCAAGGTCCTGGCCCAAAACGGCTACGACCGCGACGACTACCAACTCGTCGTGCAGTCCTATCCGTCCCCGGTCAGCCCGAAGATCCCGGAGTTCCTGCGCAACACGGACGGCTGCCCGTTCCGCAGGGCCGACCTGGAGTGGATCCGCAGCACCGCCGTGCCGGAACTGAGCCGGGGGGTGCGCGAGGCCGCCGAGACCGTTGGCGCGCGCTTCCTTGACCTGTCGCGCGCCGGTTACGGGCACGAGGCGTGCACCGGCGGTGCGAACGCCAGCAGCGAGTGGTTCACCCGGCTGACGGTACGGTGGGACGACCTGGGCGACGTCCATCGCGCGTCGCACGCCGTTCAGGAGTCGTTTCACCTCAACGCCGCAGGTCACGCCCAGATCGGCCAGTGTCTGACCGAATTTCTCGCAGACACGACCAGCCAGGCGGCGTGCCGTGAAGGCGATGACGGCAACTTGCACCCTACGGTGTTGCCCTGAGCAGGCGTCATAACGGCGACCCCACCCGGTCTCGTTACCGAGCCCTGCGTGTCCCTGCCCCTGGAGGTTCCGGTGAACGCACCCGCACGCCGATCCGGCGCCACGCTCCGTACATCGTTGTCGCTGCTGCGTGACCAGCTACACGTCGTGGTGCCTGCTCTCACCGTGGGTGAGGGACATCCGCAGATGGCTCAGTTGCTCGCGCGGCTGCGCACAACGGCGGCCGGAATGACGGACCTCCTGGCCGCGGCGGAGCCCGCAGCGCAGGCGGCGATCGGCGCGGGCCTGGAGCACGCGGCAGCGGGTGAGTACAACGAGTCCCGCACCGAGTTCCTCACCGCGTACCGGCGACTGAGCATCCTGCTGCACGACCATCCGGACCGCAGGGCGTCCGCAGTCGGGGAGAGCACGCAGCGCTGGCGCCCAGTGCGGTGAACGACGCTTTCGCTGTGCCGGACGCAGGGAAGGCGTCATTCAGCGCAGGCAGCCCAGCGCAGGCAGCCCAGCGCAGGCAGCCCGACGCGGACGGCCAGACGCAGCCAGACACGACGCGGGCAGGCGCCCCGGTGCGGTGAGCGCCGGTCACAACGCCGCTGGACGCCCCTCGAACGGCGTGGACAGCACCACCGTCGTCCGCGTCGACACCTTCGCCGACTCGCGAATGCGGCGCAGCAGGTCCTCCAACCCGGCAGGGGACGGCACCCGCACCAGCAGAACGTACGACTCGTCCCCCGCGACCGAATAGCACGACTCGATCTCCCGGATGTGTTCCAGCCGCTGCGGGTAGTCGTCCGGCGCGGCGGGATCGTTCGGCGTCAGCGAGATCAACGCCGTCAGCGGTAGGCCGATCTGCTCCCCGTCAAGCCGCGCCGTATAGCCCTTGATCACGCCGCGCTGCTCCAGCCTGCGCACCCGCTGATGCACTGCGGACACCGACAGCCCCACCCGTTCAGCCAGATCGGTGAAGCTGCTGCGGCCGTTCGCGTTGAGCTCTCGCGCGATCGCCTGATCGGTGGGCTCGAGCGGGGCACTCATCACTCAACCACCGTGAGCCCGTGCGGCTGCGTGTTGAGCGGTTCGACACCGTCCTCGGTGACGACGACGATGTCCTCGATCCGCGCGCCCCAGCGGCCGTCGTGGTAGATGCCCGGCTCGACGCTGAACGCCATGCCCGGTTCCAGCGGCAGCTCGTTGCCCGCCATCATGTACGGCTCCTCGTGCACGTCGAGGCCGATGCCGTGGCCGGTGCGGTGGATGAACCGTTCGCCGAAGCCCGCATCGGTGATCGGCTCCCTCGCCGCCGCGTCGATGGCCGACGCGGGCACGCCGGGCCGCACCGCCTGCACCGCGGCTCGCTGCGCCTGCTCCAGCACCGCGTAGGTGTCAAGCACATCGGGCTGTGCGGGCTGGCCGACCGCGTAGGTCCGGGTGCAGTCGGAGTTGTAGCCCTCCGGGATCGGACCGCCGATGTCGACGACAACGACGTCGCCCGACTCGATCACCCGATCGGACACGTCGTGGTGCGGGCTGGCGCCGTTCGGTCCTGACCCGACGATGATGAACTCCGCCTCGGTGTGGCCTTCCTCGACGATCGCGGCGGCGATGTCCGCGCCGACCTCCGCCTCGGTGCGGCCCGCGCGGAGCAGCGACGGCACCCGGGCGTGCACCCGGTCGATCGCGGCCGCTGCGGTGCGCAGCGCGGCGATCTCGTCGTGGTCCTTGCGCATCCGCAGCTCCCGCACGATCGGCCCTGCCAGCAGCTGCTCGGCGTCCAACGCGCCCCGTAGCGTCAGCACGTGCAGCGCAATGGTGTTGTCGCTCACCGCGACCCGCTTCACCGCGCCGCCGCGCCCCGCAAGGTCGGCGACGATCCGGTACGGGTCCTGCCCGTCCACCCAGGTGGCGACCTCGACGCCGAGGTCGTCGAACGGCACGTCCGCGAACCCGGCCGCCTCCAGCGCGGGCAGCACCAGCGCGGCCGGCGCCTCCCCCGCGGGCACCACGAGCGTCGACAGGCGTTCGAACGAGCCCCCCGCCTGTCCGATCAGGTAGCGCAGATCGGAACCGGGCGCGATGAGCAGCGCGTCGGCGTCGGCGGCAGCCGCGGCGGCGCGGGCACGGTCGATCCTGGCGCGCAGGCGGGACGGGCTTGGGGCCGGAGTGTGGAGTGAACGACGGGACATGCCCCGAGCCTAGCCGCGACCCTCGCATCGCACGTGGGGCGACCCGCCGCGCGCCGGGCTATGGCAAGCTGCACCGCATGAGTGCCCCACTCGTCCTGCTCGACGCCGCCAGCCTGTACTTCCGCTCGTTCTTCGCGCTGCCCGAGTCGCTGCGCGCGCCGGACGGCACGCCGGTCAACGCCGTCCGTGGCTTCGCCGACACCGTGGCGCGCATCCTCACCGACCGCAAGCCGGAGCGCTTGGTCGCCTGCCTTGACGCCGACTGGCGCCCGCAGTTCCGCGTCGACCTGCTACCCAGCTACAAAGCCCACCGGGTCGCCGAGGAAGGGGACGACGCCGAGGTCGACGCCGAAGAGGTGCCCGACACGCTGAGCCCCCAGGTGCCGATCATCCTGGACCTCCTTGAGGCGTGTGGGCTGGCCACCGCCGAGGCGGCGGGCTACGAAGCCGACGACGTCATCGGCACCCTCACCGCGCGGGAGAGCAGCAACCCTGTCGAGGTCATCACCGGCGACAGGGACCTGTTCCAGCTGGTGCGGACCGACCCGACCCCGGCGTCGGTGATCTACGTCGGCAAGGGCTGGGCCAAGGCCGAGGTCCTCGGGCCAGCCGACATCGCGGAGCGCTACGGCGTGCCGGAGGAGAACGCGGGCGCGGCGTACGCGGCGATGGCGGTGCTACGGGGCGATCCGTCCGATGGCCTGCCCGGCGTCACCGGCATTGGGGAGAAGACGGCGGCGAAGCTGATCACCCGGTTCGGGTCGCTGCCGGGGCTGCTTGCCGCCGCCCGCGAGGAGCACCCCGACGTGCCGACGCGGGCGCGTACCCAGCTAGCAGCAGCGGCCGACTACCTCGCGGTCGCGCCGACGGTGGTCGCCGTGGTGCCGGACGCGCCGGTGACGTTCTCCCGCGACGATCGGGTGCCGGACGCGCCTGCCGACCCGGAGCGGGTGGCCGAGCTGACCGAGCGCTGGAACCTTGGCGGTTCGGTCGACCGGCTGCTGGCCGCGCTCGGCGGCTGAAAGCGGACTACTTCGGCCTTGCGACCTGGTAGTCGCCCTTGTCGCTGGTCACCGTGATCCGCACCGACTTCTGCTCGCCCGCGATCGTCGCGGTGCAGCGGAACGCCGTGCCGCGCTCCACCGGCCGGTTCGGCGGGCAAACCACCAGCTCGACGTCGTCGATCCGGTAGTGCCTTGCGAGCAGGGTGTAGACGTCGTCCTGCACGACGGTGTGGTCGAACATCCTCGCCGTCTGACCGGCTGACCGGCCGACGGCCGGCGGTGTCGCCGTCACGGACCCGACGCTCGACGTCGGCGATGGGCTCGGCGTCACCGGTATCACGTTCCGGGGGCTGCAACCGGTGCTCAGCGCCGCGACGACCATCACAAGCAGCGTGGCGACTGACCTCGCGCCCACGGCAGTGCTCCTTCTTAGGCCGGGTGGCCTAAACGCTACGCCAGATCGGTGACGACTAGAAGAAGGTACCGCACCAGGGCGAACTGTCCGTGGCGACCAGCCGGTCAACCGCGCCGAGCGCGTCCGCGTCGGTGACGTCGATCCTGCCGACCGCCGCCAGGTCGGCGACCCGCCAGCCCCCGAGGTAGAGCATCCCGAGCGTGTCGACGTCGAGGGTGAGCTGCGCGGGCTCGGACGTCGACTCGCAGCCGGACGCGGAGAGCCGGTAGCGGCCGGAGTTACGCTTCAGCACCGGATCGGACACCGCGAGCACCACCGCGTCGTCCCCTGCGTAGGTTCGGGCGTTCAGCGCGGCCGGCACGTCGACCAGCCGCAGCCACAGGTCGTCCTGGACGGCCGTCGTCGTGACGGCGCGGTAGTCGGTGAGCAGTGCTTCCAGCGGCGCGTCGAGCGGCTGCCACTGCGACTCGATCCGGGACACCAGGTCTACCCGGAGCAGCGCACGCCACAGGTCGGCGTAGGCGGCCGGGGCCGCGGCGACCATGTCCTCCACACGCATGGCGGCCACGTCGTTCGCGGGGTCCTCGATGATGACGCGGTAGGAGGCATAGCCATCCGGCCCGTCGCTGCCATGGTGCACCGCGAGCCGCATCAGCCCGGACTCGGTGCGGTAGTGGCCCTCCCACATCGGCCAGAAGTGCTCCGTGCGGTCCAGCATGCCCGCCCGCGAGCGCGCCACGCGCGCGTAGACGTCCGGCATCAGCTCAAGGGCGGCGTCGAGGTCGTACAGTTCGACCTCGCCGTCGGTAGGCGCGTTCGCGCGGACCTCGGCGCGGTGGCGCGTTATCCGCCTGCTGCGCTCGTGCGTGGCGATGCCGTAGCCGTAGCGGCCGTAGATGACGGCTTCACTCGCGTGCAGTCCCGCCACCGGAATGCCCCGTTCGGCGCAGTCCGTGAGCTGGGCGGTCATCAGGTCGGTCAGCACGCCGCGCCGGGTGCGGTCGGCACGCACCCCGACGCCGGTCACGGCGGCCATCGGCACCGTGCCGCCCGGCACGGTGAGCGTGGTGTCGATCCACCGCGCGGTGCCGACCATGGTGTCGTTCTCGAACGCGCCGAGGGTACGGCCGTCCTGGTAGGTGCGCTGCGAGCGCTGCCACGCCTCGTCGGCCGCCGGTGGATGGTGCAGCGAGGCACGGAACAGGGTGTGCGCCGACCGGATCTCGGTGGCGTCGAGTGTCCTGATCGAACGATCCGTCATGTCCGGATCGTCCCGCAGCCGCGAGCGGGCGCGCCACCGAATTTCCGCGTCAGGGTCAGGGAGTCTCGACCTGGTACTTCGGTGGCGATGCCTCGGCGTCGACGACCTTGATCGGGACGTCCTTCTGCTCACCGTCGATGGTGACGGTGCAGGTGAACGTGTGGTTCTGCCGCACAGGCTGGTCGGTGGGGCAGGACGCGCTGCCCTGCTCGAACTCGACACCCTCGTCGGTCAGGATCTTCTCGACGCCCTGCTCGACGGCGGCTGCGTCGAAGACCTTCTCCTTGAAGAAGAACCCCGGCGCGATGAAGCCGAGCACCGCGACGACGGCGATGAGCAGCGCCAGCACGCCGATGCCGATCCACAGCGGCGCCTTCGACTTCTTCTGCTGCTCCGGCTCAAGGCCGGGCGGGTACTGGCCGAAACCGCCGGGCTGCCCGCCCGGTGGATGGCCGTATGGCGCGCCGTACGGCTGCTGCGGCCACGGCTGGCCGGGCTGGGCCCATGGCTGCTGCGGCTGCGGCCCGCTCGGCGGATACGTTCCGCCGGGCGGCGGCTGTGGCGGGTACGTCCCGCCGGGATGCTGTGGCTGCGGACCACCCGGCGGGTACGTTCCGCCGGGCTGCTGCGGCGGGTAGGTCCCACCGGGCGGCGGCTGGCCGTAAGGCTGCTGGGCCCACTGCTCCTGCCCCTGGTGTGGGTAGCCGGCGGGGTACTGCCCCCATTGCTGGGCCCACTGGTCCTGGCCCGGGTGGCCGTAAGGCTGCTGCGCCCATTGCTCCTGGCCGGGTTGGGACGATTGGCCGTACCCTGGCGCAGGGTCGCCACTCGACTGCTGGCCACCCGCCGCCGGGTCGCTGTAGGGTTGCTGCCCACACTGCTGCGGATCACCCTGCGGGTCATTGCCGCCATACGGCGTGCTCATGTCGCCTCCGCCAGTTACCAAGTCCGTTGCTGCGTGATCCAACCACACCACGCGGTGTACGCCCAGTGAAGCCTCCGCTGCCGAGCCGAACGGGGCGTTCGGCACGCATTGTGCACCGAACGCCCCGTTCGGCTCGTCTCGCGTGCTACTCATACCACTCACACACTGCCCGCCGCGACAACTCCCCGTCGCAGCGACCGCGCCGCCGTGCCTGCGGCGGCGCCAACCGGGTCCGCCTTGCCGAGCACGTCCCTGAGCTGTTCCAGCATGTCGATCACCTGACGGCACCAGCGCACGAAGTCACCCGCAGATAG
The DNA here is from genome assembly GCA_009377385.1 of Actinophytocola sp. Taxonomy (GTDB): domain Bacteria; phylum Actinomycetota; class Actinomycetes; order Mycobacteriales; family Pseudonocardiaceae; genus Haloechinothrix_A. Next base: position 34,522 of record WHUD01000019.1, on the reverse strand, counting down.
CTCCTGGCCGTTCTGCTCCGCCGTAGTGAGCACCTTCTCCAGCGACTCCCCGCGCGCCCAGCGATATACCGGCCACGCGAACCCGGCGTCCGGCTCGCGGGTACGGCCGAGCCGGTGCCTGCGTTCGTCGTCGACCAGCTCGGACCACAGCGCCGCCGTGCGCTGCCAGGCGTCACTCACCGCGCCAGCAGGCAGCCGCGACTCCCCCGCGCTGTCCCTGCGGGCCTCGAACACCAGCGTGGACACCACGGCAGCCAGCTCGGCAGGCTGCAGGTCGCGCCACAGCTCGTGCCGCACGCATTCCGCCGCGAGCAGGTCGGACTCGCTGTAGATGCGGGCCAGCCGCGCGCCGTCGTCGGTAACGGTGTTGCCGTCCGCCGCGAGGTAGCCGCGCTCGGTGAGCAGCGCCCTGATTCGGTCGAACGCCCGCACCAACGAGTGCGTCGTCGCGGCGACCTTCTCCTCCAGCTTGCGGTTCTCCGCGACGAGACGTTCGTAGCGCTCTACCCAGCGCAGGCTGGCTTCCCTGTCCGGCAGTCCGTGCGCGGAATGCGACCGCAACGCCTTGCGGAGGCTCACCAGCTCGGGATCGGAGTTGGCGTCCCCGCGCTGTTTGTGCCGCCGCCCCGGCGCCACGATGCCGCTGTCACGCAGGTGCGACGCGATGTCGCGGCGGGTCTTCGGCGAGCGCAGTTCCACCCGCTTGGGCAGCCGGATTCGGCCGAGCTTGTCAACCGGCGCGGGGAAGTCGGCCGCGGACAGCGGCCCCGACCAGCGGTCCTCGGTCACCACGATCGGCCGGGGCTCTGCCACCGGGTCGAGCCCTGGGTCGACGACAACGGCGATGCCCGCGCGCCTGCCTGACGGCACCGCGATGACGTCGCCTTTGCGCAGCTGCTCAAGCGAGCGCGCCGTCTCCTGCCGCCGCGACGCGGTGTTCTGCTTGCTGAGCAGCTTCTCCCGGTCCGAGATCCGCTTGCGCAGCGCCGCGTAGTCGCGCAGGTCGTCGAAGTCGGCGGCAACGGCCTCGGCGTAGCCTCCGAGCGCCTCCTTGTTGCGCTCGATCTTGCGGGACAGCCCTACGACCGATCGATCGGCCTGGAACTGGGCGAACGACTGTTCCAGCAGCTCCCGCGCCTCGGTCGCGCCCACCTGCGCGACCAGGTTGACTGCCATGTTGTAGCCGGGCTTGAACGAGGACCGCAGCGGGTAGGTGCGAGTCGAGGCGAGGCCCGCGACCTGCTTCGGGTCGATGTCGGGCTGCCACAGCACGACGGCGTGACCCTCGACGTCGATGCCCCGCCGACCCGCGCGCCCGGTGAGCTGGGTGTACTCGCCTGGCGTGAGGTCGACGTGCGCCTCGCCGTTGTACTTGACCAGCCGTTCCAGCACGACGGTGCGCGCGGGCATGTTGATGCCGAGCGCCAGCGTCTCGGTGGCGAACACGGCCTTCACCAGGCCACGGACGAACAGCTCCTCGACGGTCTCCTTGAACGCGGGCAGCAGCCCGGCGTGGTGGGCGGCGATGCCGCGTTCGAGCGCGTCCCGCCACTCCCAGTAGCCGAGCACGCCGAGGTCGCTTTCCGGCAGGTCGCGGGTGCGTTCGTCGATGATCTGCCGGGCCTGCTCGATCTCGTCGGGGCCGTTGAGCCGCAGCCCTGCCCGGCAGCACTGGTCGACGGCGGCGTCACAGCCGGCGCGGGAGAAGATGAACGCGATCGCGGGCAGCAACCCGTTGCGGTCCAGCCGCTCGATGACGTCGACGCGCGACGGCGGCCGGTAGCGCGGCCCGCGCGGGTAACCGCCGCGTTTACGGTTCCTGCCCCGCAGCGCGGCAGGCCCGTACGCCCTGCCGATCTCCTGCGCCTTACGCAGCAGCGACGGGTTGATCCGGTCGTGCCGCGCATCGTCCCCGCGCGCGTCGTCCGCCCTGTCGGCAAACAGGTCGAACAACCGGTTGCCGATCATCATGTGCTGCCACAGCGGCACGGGCCGGTGCTCGTCGACAACGACCGTGGTGTCGCCCCTGACCGTGACCAGCCAGTCGCCGAACTCCTCGGCGTTGCTGACCGTTGCCGACAGCCCGACGACGCGCACATATTCCGGCAGGTGCAGGATCACTTCCTCCCACACCGCGCCCCGGAACCGGTCGGCGAGGTAGTGGATCTCGTCCATCACGACGTAGCCGAGGTCGGTGACCGTTGACGAGCCCGCGTACAGCATGTTGCGCAGCACCTCGGTGGTCATCACCACGATCTGCGCGTTGCCGTTGATGGAGACGTCACCGGTCAGCAGCCCGACGGTGTCGGCATCGTAGCGCGCGACCAGCTCGGTGTATTTCTGGTTGGACAACGCCTTGATGGGCGTGGTGTAGAAGCACTTACGCCCTTCAGTTAGCGCGAGGTGCACCGCGAACTCGCCAACCACCGTCTTGCCCGCACCGGTAGGCGCGCAGAGCAGCACGCCGTGCCCGTCCTCCAACGCCTCGCAGCCCTGGCGCTGGAACGGGTCGAACTCGAATGCCGCAGCCGACGCGAAGGCGGTGAGCTGGGGATACGCCGAGCGGAGGCGTGCTTCGCGATACGCGGCGGCAGGAGACGTCAGTCGGTCAGCCACGCCGCCAGGGTTTCACATTCGGCGCCCCGCGCGCATGCGGCGCGCGCCTCACCCGCGCGGGGGCCATCAGGTGACATCGTCGGTGCTGCCGCGCCGCTGCTCGTCGGAAGCGTCGCCGTCAGCGCCGCTCGGCTGGTACTCGAAGGGGGCCGCCTCGTCGTCGGAGAGCGAGTCCCAGCCGAGGTGTTCCCGCTGGCGGGCGAGCTTCTTGTCGTGTACCCGCGCGACCTGGATCGCCAGCTCGAACAGCAGCACCAGCGCCAGCGCGAGCGCCAGCATGGAGAACGGGTCGGCGGGCGTGATGATCGCGGCGAACACGAACATCGCCATGATGATCCCGCGCCGCCACCGTTTCAGTTGGTCGTAGCGGACGACGCCGACCCGGTTGAGCATCACGATCAGCAGCGGCACCTCGAAACTCACCCCGAAGACGATCAGCAGGGTGAGGATGAACGAGATGTACTTCGACCCGGTGAGCGCGGTCTGGAAGTTCTCAGCGCCGATGCCGACGAGCATGCGCAGCGCGAACGGCGTGATCAGGTACGCGAGCACCGCACCTGCCGCGAACAGCACAGATGCCAGCGCGACGAAGATCCTGGCGTACTTGCGTTCGCTCGGGTACAGCCCCGGCGCGATGAACGCCCAGAGCTGATACAGCCAGAACGGCGCGAACAGCACCGAACCCGCCGCGATGCCGACCTTGAGGCGGATCATGAACGCCTCGAACGGTTCGGTCTGCAGCAGCTGACACTGCTGGGTGCCGCCACTGCCGAAGTCGACCAGCATGTCCGAGGGAAGGCCACAGTACGGACCCCGGATCAGGTCACCGAGCGAGACGAGGCCGGCGACGCCGTTGTCGAACCATATGAAGCCGACGATGCCGCCCGCGATGATCGCCAGCAGCGCGTAGGACAGCCGCCGCCGGAACTCGTAGACGTGCTCGATCAGCGTCATCGTGCCGTCGGGATTGTGCCGACGGCTGCGCCTGCGCCGCTTCCCGCGGCGACCGGCGTGCTCGGAGGTCGCAGGCTCCGCCACCGAATCTGATTCCGTTCTTCTCGCGCGTGCGTTCCGCTTAGCTGGCGTTCTTGTGCTTCTGGTCCTGCTGCTTCAGCTCGTCGAGCTGTCGCTGCAGGTCAGCCACCTTCTGGTCGTCGCCGGTGCTGTCTGTCGTCGTGTTGCTCGGCAATTGCCTGCTGTCGGGGTTTGTCGCGCCGGACGCGCTCGACGCCGACTCGTCCTCGTCCTCGCGCAGGCCCTTCGTCTCGGCCTTGAGGATCTTCAGCGACCTGCCGAGACCGCGCGCCGCGTCGGGCAGCTTCTTCGCGCCGAACAACAGAATCAACACGGCCAGCAGAATGGCCAGGTGCCACGGTGACAACGAACCCATGGTGGCCCTCCTCTCATGTTAGTCACGGACCAGTCTACGGCCCTGCGGCCGGGTGTCACGTGTGCGGAGCCGCTCGATCCGAGTTTGGCCACCGTTGCCGGAACGCGATCTTGAGCGCGGCCGTGCGCGCGCGGAGCAACATCAGCTCACCGCGCCACACGGCCCTCACCGCCTTGTTCAGCGAGGTGAACCGCCGGATGGACCGCACGACATACAACACCACGATCGCGAACGCGAGCCCACCGGCAAGCAACACGATGGCGCTGAGGAGGTAACCGTCGGCTGGATCGAGCACGATGATCACCTTAGTCAGCATGGCAAGCGGCGAGCGTACCGGCCCGCGCCACACCGGCAGCCGCCCGCTCACGCACCCGTTCCGCCAGCTCGGCAGGTTCCTCGACGGCGATCTCGCCTCCCATGCCGAGCACCAGCCTGAGCAGCCAGCTCTCGTCGCCGTAGCGCATCCGCACCCGCAGCCTGCCGCCGTCGAGCTCGGCAAGCTCCTCGCAGGCGTAGTACTCGGCGACCCAGCGGGCGTCCGGCACGAGCACGAGCACGGCCTCCGGCTGGCCAGGCCGGGTGGCGAACAGGCCGTCGCTGACGTCGTGCCGCTCGGCGTCGCGCGGCGGCGTCGCCGGTTCGGCCAGCACCTCGATGGCGTCGATGCGGTCCAGCCGGAACAGCCGTACCGCGTCCGCGCGGCGGCACCAGGCCTCCAGGTAGCTGTTGCCCTCCACGATGAGCAGCCGCATCGGGTCGACGACGCGGTCGCCGATCCGGTCGGCCGACGCGGTGTAGTAGGTCATCCGCAGCGCCCGCTCCTTGGTGAGCGCGCGCTGCACCTCCTTGCGGGTCGCAGCGGTGCGCTCGGCCTCCCGCACGCCGAGGCCGACGACGACCCCGGCAGGCTGCGCCTCCCCCGCCGCCGCCTCGATCTTGGCGATCGCGCGCCGCACCGCGTCGCCGTCAGCGACCCCCGGCGTCTCGGCGAGCGCCCGCAGCGCGAACAGCATCGCGGTGGCCTCCCCGCCGGTGAGCCGCAGCGGGCGCCGCATCCCGGCGTCGTAGGTGACCGTCACCGTGTCGCCCTCGAATGACAGGTCGATCAGGTCACCCGGCCCGTAGCCGGGCAGCCCGCACATCCACAGCAGCTCGAGGTCTTTGCGCAGCTGCTTGCCTGTCACCCCGAAGTCGGCCGCTGCCTCCTCGATGTCGATACCCGGCCGCGCCAGCAGATACGGCACCAGCGCGAGCAGCCGGGGCATCCGCGCCCCGACAGTCTTCATCCCCTGCTCCTTCCCCCCTCGTGAGACGTCCCCTCTGCCAGCACGACGAGGCGTTCGTGCACCGCCTTTGCCAGCACGTCCGGTTCAATCACCAGCACGTCCGGGCCGTAGCCCGCGATCCAGCGGGCGAGGCTGTCCGGGTAGTAGACGTCGAGTTCCAGTTCATCGCCCTGCACGCCGTCGACCTCGCGCTTCCCGATGACCCGCGCGCCACGCCGGATGCCCGCTGCGGCGTCGTTGGCGGCCCACAGCCGCGCGGTGGCGACGGGCGCCTGCTCCGATGTGGCGCTGCCGGCCACGATCTCGAGCAGATTCAGGTCGGCTGGTCGGTCCACAACGCCCGGTGCGCCGAGCGGCGTGACAGTTCCGGTCACCCGGGACAGCCGGAAGCAGCGAGTGGCGGCGCGGTCGCGGTCGTGCCCGACGACGTACCACCTGCCCCGCCATGAGACGACGCCCCACGGCTCGAGCGTGCGCTGCCGCCGTTCGGCCGACCCGGCGCGACGGTACTCGAACCGCACCGCCCTGCCCTCACGCACTGCGGCCAGCAGGGGCGCGAACGCCGCATCGGTGCGCACCCGTGGCTGGATCGGCGCCCTGGCGGACTCGTCGATCTCCACTCCGGCCGCCCGCAGCTTGACCAGCGCGCCGTGCGCCTGTCCGGTCAGCTCGGGCGAGTCCCACAGCCGCACCGCGAGTCCGACGGCGGCGGCCTCGTCCGGGGCGAGGTCGATCTCTCCCAGCTCGTAATCCCTGCGAGCAATGCGGTAGCCGTCGACGCCGTCGAACGCCGAGTTGCGGCCGGTTTCGATCGGAATGCCGAGTTCGCGCAGCTCACCCTTGTCGCGTTCGAACATCCGGAAGAACGCCTCGTCGCTCGGCGCGTCGGCGTAACCTCCCACGATGCCTCGGATGCGCTCGGCGGTCAGGTACTGGCGCGTCGACAGCAGCGCTAGTACCAGATTCACCAGGCGTTCAGCACGGGCGGTTGACACGAGTCCGACTGTAGCTCGGGTCGGGGTGTCCGCGGCAACGACTCTCCGTCGAACAGACGCACGAATTCGCGACGACTTCCCTGCGTAACCACCCCGCTACCGAGCCGCACCGGGCTGCGCGGCGACCGCGGGGTCACCCGATTCGGGTCACAAACTCGCGATCAACCGCTCCACTCGCTCGTCGACGTTGCGGAACGGGTCCTTGCACAGCACGGTGCGCTGCGCCTGGTCGTTCAGCTTGAGGTGCACCCAGTCGACGGTGAAGTCGCGCTGCGCCGCCTGCGCCGCCGCGATGAAGTCGCCACGCAGCTTCGCGCGGGTGGACTGCGGCGGGGTGTCCTTGGCGAGCTCGATCTCGCCGTCGTCGGTGACCCGCCTGACGAGGCCCTTGCGCTGCAGCATGTCGAACAGGCCCCTGCCACGGCGGATGTCGTGGTAGGCGAGGTCGAGCTGGGCGATGCGCGGGCTGGACAGGTCGAGGCCGTGCTTGGCGCGGTACCGCTCGATGAGCCGGTGCTTGATGGCCCAGTCCACCTCGGTGTCGATATCGCTGTAGTCCTGCGTCTCAACGGCTTCGAGGGCCCTCCCCCACAGGTCGATGACCTGCGCCGTGGTCGGGGTCGCGCCGTTGGCCTCGACGTGGCGCACCGCGCGGGCGTGGTACTCGCGCTGGATGTCGAGTGCGGAGGCCTCCCTGCCGCCTGCGAGCCGCACCCGCCTTCGCCCGGTGAGGTCGTGACTGATCTCCCTGATTGCGCGGATCGGGTTGTCCAGCGTGAAGTCCTTGAACTGCACGCCTTCCTCGATCATCTGCAGCACGATGTTGGCTGTGCCCACCTTGAGCAGCGTCGTCGGCTCCGCCATGTTCGAGTCGCCGACGATGACGTGCAGCCTGCGGTATCGCTCCGCGTCGGCGTGTGGCTCGTCGCGGGTGTTGATGATCGGCCGGGACCGGGTTGTCGCGCTCGAGACGCCCTCCCAGATGTGCTCCGCCCGCTGCGACAGGCAGTACACCGCGCCTCGCGGGGTCTGCAGCACCTTACCCGCTCCGCAGATGAGCTGGCGGCTGACAAGGAACGGCAACAGCACGTCCGCGATGCGGGAGAACTCCCCCGAGCGTCCGACCAGGTAGTTCTCGTGGCAGCCGTAGGAGTTGCCTGCAGAGTCGGTGTTGTTCTTGAACAGGTAGATGTCGCCGCCGATGCCCTCGTCAGCCAGCCTGCGCTCGGCGTCGACGAGCAGATCCTCCAGGATCCGCTCGCCTGCCTTGTCGTGGGTGACGAGCTGGGTCAGGTCGTCACACTCGGCAGTCGCGTACTCGGGGTGCGAGCCCACGTCGAGATACAACCGGGAGCCGTTCGACAGGAACACATTGGACGAGCGACCCCACGACACGACCCTGCGGAACAGGTACCGCGCGACCTCGTCTGGCGAGAGTCTGCGCTGGCCGTGAAAGGTGCACGTGACCCCGAACTCGGTCTCGAGGCCGTATATCCGACGCTGCATAACCCCAATGCTATGTGCTCGCGGGCGAAATGCGGTGAGCCAATTAGGCGGAGCCGCTGTTTCGTAACTCGTCGCCCAGGGTGATCACCACCCTGGCGGGCGGGTTACTCAGACGTATCCCGCTCGGCACCCTCTGACTTGGCCTCGTCTGACGTTTTGTCGGGGGCCTTGCTCTTGGCCTTGCCCTTGCCCCCTGAGGCGCCGCCTGAGCCACCGGGCAGCAGGTCGTCCAGCACGGCACCGGTGAGCCTGCGGAAGGCCCGCTTCGGCCGATGCCGCTCCAGCACGGCCACTTCCAGCTTGCCCAGCTCCGCACCGTTGCTCAGGCCGGCCTTGAGCGCGGCGACGGCGAGCCCGATCGCGTCGCGCAGGCTCGACCCGTCGGCGTAGCTGTCCTTCAGCTTGGCGACAACCGGGTCGGTCTGGCCGCCCATCACCAGGAACTGCGGCTCGTCGACGATGGAGCCGTCGTAGGTCAGCCGGAAGAGCTGGTCGTCGGCGGCCTGCGCTCCCACTTCCCCGACGGCGAGCTCCACCTCGAACGGCTTGACCTGCTCGGTGAAGATCGAGCCAAGGGTCTGCGCGTAGACGTTGGCGAGCTGGCGGGCGGAGACGTCCCTGGGGTCGTAGGCGTAGCCCTGCAGGTCGACGTGCCGAATACCGGCACGCCGCAGGCTCTCGTACTCGCTGTACCTGCCTGCGGCGGCGAAGCCGATCCGATCGTAGATCTCGGAAACCTTGTGCAACGTCGTCGACGGGTTCTCGGCTGCGAAAAGCAGACCGTCGGCGAACTTCATCGCTACGACGCTGCGCCCGCGAGAGATGCCCTTGCGGGCATACTCCGAGCGGTCGCGCATCAGCTGCTCGGGCGAGGCATACAGCGGCATCGTCACGGTTCAGGCTCCACTCTGTGTGGTCGACAGGGGTCGTCAGGGTCTTGAGGGCGGGGTGGTGTCCAGCGGGGCGGGGACGGCCCTAGCCGCCCGACTCGCTGCGCTCGGTGATGACTGCCTCGGCGACAGTGGCCAGGTCGGACTCCGCCATCGTCGCGGCGCCCTCCGCGCCGGTGATGGTGATCACCTGCGGGTAGATCTTGCGCACCATGTCGAGCCCACCGGTCGCGGTGTCGTCGTCCGCGGCGTCCCACAGCGCGGCGATCGCGATGTGCACGGCGGCGTCCTTGCCAGCCGAGGGGTCGTAGAGCTTCTTCAGCGCCGACTTGGCGTACGGCGAGCCGGAGCCGATGGAATGGTAACCGGCGCGCTCCTCGTAGCGGGCGCCGGTGACGTCGAAGGAGATGATCCTGCCCGCGGTCGCGGCGTCCTGCGCGTCGGTGTCGAACCCGACGAACATCGGCACCGCCGCCAGCCCCGCCATGGCGACCTCGAGGTTGGAGCGGACCATGGTGGCGAGCTTGTTCGCCTTGCCGTCCAGCGACAGCGAGACGCCCTCGATCTTCTCGTAGTGCGCGAGCTCGACGCCGTAGAGCCGCACCATCTCAAGCGCGATGCCCGCCGTGCCCGCGATGCCGACGGCGGAGTACTCGTCGGTGACGAAGACCTTCTCCAGGTCGCGGGCCGCGATCGTGGTGCCTGCCGTTGCCCGCCTGTCCCCAGCGATGAGCACGCCGCCGGAGAAGGTCAACGCGACAATCGTGGTGCCGTGCGGCACGTTGGTGAGCGTGCCGTCGCCCGCGGGCCGCGACGGCAGCATCTCAGGTGCCTGCGCGCGCAGGAAGTCGGTGAACGACGACGTGCCGGTGGTCAGGTAGGCAGCGGAAAGCGGACCGCGTGCCGCGGCGGCCGAGGTGTAATCCATACGTGCTCGTGATTCCCATCTTCGACTAGCTGCTGGCGACGAACTCAGGTTAGTCCGGACTTGCTCCGGCCGCGCGCGAGGTTACTGCCCGCCCTTTTGCACATAGGCGCGGACGAAGTCCTCGGCGTTTTCCTCTAGCACGTCGTCAATCTCGTCGAGGATGGTGTCCACGTCCTCACCGAGCTGTTCCCTGCGCTCCTGACCCGCTGGGGCTGCGCCTTCGGTTTCGTCGTCGGAATCTCCGCCGCCATGCTTCTCAATCTTTTCCTGCGCCATGAACGCCTCCTGATCGAGTTCTCTGCTGCCAGATTACCTGCGACAGCCGACGGTGCGGCAGATCCGCAACGCCGGCACCGTCACGATGTGAGCGCTTGGACAAGCTGTTCGGCCGTGTCCGCCTCGTCAAGCAACGCTCCGACGTGCGATTTCGTACCACGCAACGGTTCGAGTGTCGGGATGCGGACCAGGGATTCCTTTCCGATATCGAAAATCACCGAGTCCCAGGACGCCGCCGCGATCGAGGCGGCGTACTTCTCGAGCGCGCGGCCCCTGAAGTACGCCCTTGTGTCGTCCGGCGGGTTCATGATCGCCCGCGCCACGTCGTCCTCGTCGACGAGGCGCTTCATCGTGCCCCTGGTGACGAGGCGGTTGTAGAGGCCCTTGTCGAGGCGCACGTCGGAGTACTGCAAGTCGATCAGGTGCAGACGGGGCGCCGCCCAGCCCAGCTTGTCCCTGGACCGGTAGCCCTCGAGCAACCGCAGCTTGGCCACCCAGTCCAACCGGTCGGCGCACTCGTCAGGGTCGCGGGCCAGCGCATCGAGCACCTCGCCCCAGACGTGGAGCACGTGGCGGTCGGTGTCGTCCAGCTCGCTGGATTCGCGCTCCGCGAACGCCTGCGCACGATCGTGGTAGGCCCGCTGCAGGTCCAGTCCGGTCAACCGGCGGCCGTCAGCCAGCTCGACGGTCACCTTGAGCGTGGGGTCGTGGCTGATCTGGCGCACCGCGCGCACCGGCTCGCGCAGCTTGAGGTCGTCGAAGCTGACACCACTCTCGATCATGTCGAGCACCAGCGCGGTGGTGCCGAGCTTGAGGTACGTCGAGTACTCCGACAGGTTGGCGTCGCCGATGATGACGTGCAGCCTGCGGTACTTGTCTGCGTCGGCGTGCGGCTCGTCGCGGGTGTTGATGATGCCGCGCTTGAGTGTGGTCTCAAGCCCGACCTCGACCTCGATGTAGTCGGCGCGCTGCGAGAGCTGGTAGCCGTCCTCCTCGCCCTGCTGACCGATGCCGACCCGCCCGGATCCGGTGACCACCTGGCGGGAGACGAAGAACGGCGTCAGCCCGCCGATCACCGACGTGAACGGCGTCGAGCGCGCCATCAGGTAGTTCTCGTGGGTGCCGTAGCTGGCGCCCTTGCCGTCGACGTTGTTCTTGTAGAGCTGCAGCCGGGGCTGGCCGGGGACCGTCGCCGCCTTCATCGCAGCCTGCTCCATGACCCGCTCGCCCGCTTTGTCCCAGATGACGGCGTCCCAGGCGTTGGTGACCTCGGGCGCGGAGTACTCCGGGTGGGCGTGGTCGACGTAGAGCCGGGCACCGTTGGTGAGGATGACGTTGGCGGCGCCGAGGTCCTCGACGTCGGGGTCCTGCGGCTGGGTGTTGGGGCCGGTGAGGTCAAAGCCGCGCGCGTCCCGCAGCGGCGACTCCACCTCGTAGTCCCAGCGGGCCCTGCGGGAGCGCGGAATGTCGACGGCAGCGGCGTAGGCAAGCACGATCTGCGTCGACGTCAGCACGGGGTTCGCCGTGGCGTCTCCCGGCACGGCGATGCCGTACTCGACCTCGGTTCCCATGATCCGCCGCATGCAGTCTCCAATCTCATGCCACCAGAGGGGTACCCGCTTTCCACCCTACGGCCACCCCGTCTCGCCGCGCCGACCGACAGGCGGTGTCGGGGGCGCGCGGCTCTGGCGGCTCTGGGAGAGCCGAAGGTGGCCTTGGGTACCGGATATGTACCCAAGGCCACCTTCGGCTCCTCGGCAAAGGCACGGCACCCCGCGCAGCACAGGGCGGGGACACCGCGCCTGCCGCGCGGCATCCCCGCCTCCTGCCGGCTGTGCCTACAGGTACTGACCGGTGTTGGTCGCGGTGTCGATCGCCCTGCCCGAATCCTGGTTCTTGCCGGTGACCAGGGTCCGGATGTAGACGATCCGCTCGCCCTTCTTGCCCGAGATCCTTGCCCAGTCGTCTGGGTTGGTGGTGTTGGGCAGGTCCTCGTTCTCGGCGAACTCGTCCACGATCGCGTCAAGCAGGTGCTGCACCCGCAGCCCTGGCTGCTTGGTCTCGAGCACCGACTTGATCGCGGCCTTCTTCGCCCGGTCCACGATGTTCTGGATCATCGCGCCCGAGTTGAAGTCCCGGAAGTACAGCACCTCCTTGTCGCCGTTGGCGTAGGTGACTTCGAGGAAGCGGTTGTCGTCGCTCTCCTCGTACATCCGCTCGACGGTGTGCTGGATCATCGCGTCGATGGTGGCCGTGGTGTCGCCACCGAACTCGGCAAGATCGTCACCATGGATCGGCAGCCCCTCGAGCAGGTACTTGGAGAAGATGTCCTTGGCCGCCTCGGCGTCCGGCCGCTCGATCTTGATCTTCACGTCGAGCCTGCCTGGCCGCAGGATCGCCGGGTCGATCATGTCCTCGCGGTTGGACGCGCCGATGACGATGACGTTCTCGAGGCCCTCGACACCGTCGATCTCGCTGAGCAGCTGCGGCACGATCGTCGTCTCGACGTCGGACGACACACCGCTGCCGCGGGTGCGGAAGATCGAGTCCATCTCGTCGAAGAACACGATCACCGGCGTGCCCTCTGACGCCTTCTCCCGTGCCCGCTGGAAGATCAGCCTGATGTGCCGCTCGGTCTCGCCGACGAACTTGTTCAGCAGCTCGGGGCCCTTGATGTTGAGGAAGTACGACTTGGCGTCCCTCGTCACCTCGCCCTTGCCCTCTGCGACCTGCTTGGCGAGCGAGTTCGCGACGGCCTTGGCGATCAGCGTCTTCCCGCAGCCGGGCGGGCCGTACAGCAGCACGCCCTTCGGCGGGCGGAGCTGGTACTTGCGGTACAGGTCGGCATGCAGGAACGGTAGCTCGACCGCGTCGCGAATCTGCTCGATCTGCCGGAAAAGGCCACCGATGTCCTCGTAGCGAACGTCGGGCACCTCTTCCAGCACGAGGTCCTCGACCTCGGCCTTCGGCACCCGCTCGTAGGCGTAGCCCGCCTTGCTGTCGACGAGCACCGAGTCACCCGACTTGAGCACGTCCTCGGTCAGCGGGTCGGACAGCCACACGACCCGTTCCTCGTCGGCGTGGCCGACGACGAGCGCCCGCGACGGGCCCTCCTCGATCACAGGAGGCAGCACCTCGCGCAGTGCGTACACCTCGCCGGTGCGCTCGAAGTCGCCGGACTCGACGACGGTCAGCGCCTCGTTGAGCCGCAGCGCCTGGCCACGCCGCAACGAGTCGACCTCGACGGTCGGCGAAACCGACACACGCATCTTGCGGCCTGAGGTGAACACGTCGACGGTGCCGTCCTCATAGCGCTCAAGGAACACGCCGTACCCGCTTGGCGGTTGCGCCAGCCGGTCGACCTCTTCACGCAACGCCATCAGCTGACTCCGCGCGTCGCGCAGTGTCTCGACCAACTTGGCGTTGCGTTCGGTGAGCTGGGCTATTCGCTCAGACGCCTCCGCGAGACGTTGCTCGAGGACGCGATCGCTGTTGGGCGAACCGGCTGCCCTGCGCCGCAGCAGAGCGACTTCCTCCTCGAGGAACCGAATCTGCCGCTCCTGTTCCTGGGTGACTTCGACGTCACTCGCGGCAGGCGATTCCGCCGTGCCGCCGCTCTCTCTTGGGTCGGCTTCCTCATGCCTGCCACCGGGGCGGTCCTGTTGCATGCGGCACCTCCTCGCGCGCTATTTCCCTCAACGGTACCGGCGATCACCGACATGCAAAGCCTTTCGACGTCACAGAACGGGCGCGTCGTGTAAAGATCATGTGCCAAGAAGGAACGCAATGCTCCGAGCAGGTACACCGCGTATCTGGGTGTTCGTCACCGACAGTTCACCGCGCCGTACGGGCTGTGCCGGGAAAATAAGCCTCACGGATGACATCGGACGAATGGCGCCCCGTCCCCGTCGGCGGGGAGCGACTCCCGGTATGCCACCCTGCTGAGGCGCTCCCGCATACTCACACCGCAGCTACCGTTCGATAACGGTCGGCGGCCCGGGCGCGTCGCGGCGCGCGGAGAGGACGCGGCGGCGTCCGCGCTGAGGAACGAGGGGAACTCCATGACCTATCCACCGCAGCCCGGTCCGTACGGTGGTTCTGGCGGATACGGTCAGCCCTACCCAGGCCAGCACAGCCAGCCCGACTACAGGGGGCAGTTCCCGAACCAGCCGTACCAGGGCCAATACGGTGGCTACGGCCAGCCGTACCCCGGTCAGCCCGGCGGCTACGGGCAGCCGTACCCCCACCAGTGGTCTGGCTACGGCATGCCACCCCGCGACGTCCCGCCGCCACCGGAGCCCCCGAAGCGCGGCGGCAAGACGGGACTGGTCGTCGGCAGCACCCTCGCCCTCGTCCTGCTCGCGGGCGCGGCCGTTGCGGTCACCGGGTTCTGGGCGCCGGGCTTCTTCCGCGACGACACGGTGGGGAAGAGCATGCTCGCGGCGGACACCTCCCCCAGCAGTTCTACGCTGCCGCCGAGCACAATCCAGCAGCCGGAGAACGCCGCACCTACCACGACCTCCGAGGCACAGCGGCCAGCGCCCGACAAGTCCGGCGAGTCCGACACCGACACTGACGAGATCCGTCGCATCACCGAGGCGGTCGTCGATGGCATCAACAACCGGGACGCGGCAACCGTGAAGCCGGTGTCCTGCGATCCCAGCAACGAACGGCAAGCGGACTACGACGGCTTCCCCGACGACCTGACGGTGACGGTCAGCGGCGAACCCCGCATCAAGGGCAACAGCGCGACGGTGGCGCTCACCCTCCGCCGCACCGACAGCAGCAAGACGGTCACGCTGAGCCTGCGCCGCCCCCATGGCAGTGCCTGGTGCGCCTCGGGCATCAACTCCTGATGGCCACCCGCCAGACGCCGTCAACCGACAGGGTGGCCGCGGTCGTCGCCTGGGGCGCGATCGTCTCTGCGGCGGCGCTGGTCGTGGTCATGCTGGTCATGGCGCAGGACGACCCCACGCGCGACACGACGGTCGGCACGACCACCGTGAGCCCGTCCGGCGACACGACGACGTACCAACGGCGCGCCGAGCCGCTCCCGGGTCCGGAGCCAGGCGGCGCGCCGCAGGTGCTCCTTGCGGCGGATGACATCCTCACCGCCTACAACCAGCGCGACAGCGCGCCGCTCCGGGCGTGGGCGTGCAACCGCACCACGGTCACCGATGACCTGTTCGCCGGGTTCTCCGATACGGTGACGTTCGCGCGCGACGGCGCGCCGCGGATCGTCGCGTTCACCGCGGCGGTCCCGTTCGTCGTCAGCGACGACGGAAAGCAGCGCAGCGGCGCGATGCGGCTGCGGTGGGACGGCAATCGGTGGTGCTTCGTGACCGCCGTGTCGGAACCGGACTGAGCAACAGGCACTGAGGACTGCTTGCAGGTCCAAAGCAACACGCACTCACGCCCGGGCCGTCCCGGCCACCACGCGCCGGGCCCCGCCACCCGCGATAGTGTCCGATCTTGACCCGACCATCACAGCGTGAGGACGTCGTCATGACCTACCCGCCGCAGCAGCCAGGGCCGCAGGGCCAGTACGGCCATGGCCAGCAGGGCTACCCAGGTCAGCGGGGCTACTACGGCCAGCAGCCGCAGTACGGCCAGCCGTATCCCGGCGGCTACCCTGCCCAGCAGCCCGGCTACGGCAGCCAGCAAGGGGGATACCCGCCGCCCGGCCCGCCGGGTCCGCCGGAGAAGAAGGGCAAGACCGGCCTGATCGTCGGCATCACCCTCGCCCTGGTGCTGCTCGCGGGCGCGGCCGTGGCCATCACCGGCTTCTGGGCGCCCGGCTACTTCGTCGACGACACGTCCACGGAACAGATGGCATCGGAGCAGGAGACACCGGCCGAGCAGCAGCCGCCCAAGCCCAACCTGCAAACCGAAGGGGGCGCCCCGTCCGCGCAGGAGGGCACCGATGACGTCGCCGAGCTGCGCGCGCTTGCCGAGGACGCCGCACGGGCCATCAACACCCGCGACGCCGAGCTGGCGCGGGAGGTCGGCTGCGGCAGCGACGACGCCCCCGACTTCACCGAGGTGCCGAAGGACGCCCACGCCGAGGTCGCCGGTGACCCCGTCGTCAACGGCCATACCGCGAGCGTGCCGTTCCGCATCACCGCGAACGGCAAGACCCAGGAGGGCGCGATACCCGCCGCGAAGGAGAACGGGGGCTGGTGCTTCGGCCGCGCCTGAGCGTGGCGCCGCTCAACCCCTGCTCGGCCTGCGCTGGACCTTCGGCGTCTCGACCCCTGGCGCGAGTCTGCGCACGGTAAGCAGGAACGCCGTGTGCGCTTGCATCTTGTGGTCCGGCCGCACCGCGAGCCCGACGACGTGCCACGGGCGGTGCAGCGTCTCCCAGGCCTGCGGTTCGGTCCAGCAGCGCTGGTCGCGCAGCGCCTCGGTGACCCGGGACAACTGCGTCACCGTGGCCACATAGACCACGAGCACCCCGCCGGGCACCAGGTGCTCCGCAACGGTCGGCAGCACCTCCCACGGCGGCAGCATGTCCAGAATGACCCGGTCGACCTGGCCGCTGTGCTCGCTGATGTCGCCGACGTGCAGCGTCCAGTTCGCCGGGCGTTCGCCGAAGAAGCGCGCCACGTTGCGTTCGGCGTGCTCGGCGTGGTCCGCCCGCACCTCGTACGACGTCACGCTGCCCTCGCTGCCGACGGCGCGCAGCAGCGAGCAGGTCAGCGCGCCGGACCCGGCGCCGGCTTCGAGTACCCGCGCGCCGGGGTAGATGTCGCCCCACATCAGGATCTGCGCGGCGTCCTTCGGGTAGATGACCTGCGCGCCCCTCGGCATGGACAGCACGTAGTCACTCAGCAGCGGCCGCAGCGCGAGGAACGACGTCCCGCCAGCCGACTGCACCACGGTGCCCTCGTTCTGGCCAATGAGGTCGTCGTGGGCGAGCTGACCGGTATGGGTGTGGTACTTCTCGCCGTCGGCGAGCACGATCGTGTAGGGACGACCTTTGGGGTCGGTCAACTGCACCCGGTCGCCTGCCCGGAACGGGCCACCACCCGACACACACCCTCCTGCGGTTTCTGACGTACTTCGCGGGACGTCTGATCGTCGCAGACACCGTGCGCGGCGGTGTCCGCGAGGTGGGCGCTAGCGTGACCTGCGTTGCGAAATCGCGTGGCGCAGGTCCTCCCTGCGCAGCACCCCTGCTGGCCTGCCGTCGTCGTCCACGACGAGGAACTGCCACGCGGCCGTCTCGCGCACCCGCTCGGCGATCTCCTCCCCGGGCTCGGAGAGCAGCAACACCGAGTCCGCCCGCACCTGCTCGGCGGCCTGTTCGGCGGGCACCTGCGGCGACTGCGCGGCGAGCCGCTGCGCCTCGACCGTGTCGAGCAGCCCCGCCGCGACGCCGTCGGCGCGAACCAGCACCACTCCCCTGCCCGCCGACGCGGCCAGCGCGTCGGAGACCGGGCTCTCGGCGGGCAGTTGCAGCACCGGCAGCATCAGCTCGGCGATGTTCAGATCGGGCGGCCAGCTACGACGTTGCTCGGCGGACAGCTCCGCGTTCGCCCCTGCGAGCACGAACCAGCCGGTGACAACGCAGACGCCGAGCCGCAGCCAGCGGTCCTCGCTGCCGGTGGCCAGCCCCTCAAGCGCCCACACGGCGAGCGCCGCAGCGACAAGCCAGCCCCCGACGACGGCGGCCCTGGTGCCGGTGGCCCGCGCGCCGCTCAGCGCCCACACCCCCGCGCGCAGCATCCGCCCACCGTCCAGCGGCAGGCCGGGCAGCAGGTTGAACACCGCGACCGCGAGGTTCGCCACCGCGCACTGCGCGACCAACAGCCAGGTCGCCCCGGACGGCACCGTCAGCAGCAGCAACGCGCAGCCACCGGCAAGCACAAGCGACACCACAGGGCCCGCGACCGCGACGAGACCTTCCTGGGCAGGGCGTTTCGGGTTGCGCGCGACCTCGGACAGCCCGCCGAGCAGGAACAACCGCAGCCGCCGCACCGGAATGCCCATCCGCAATGCCACCAGGGTGTGTCCCAGCTCGTGCGCGAACACCGACACGCCGAGCAGCAGCGCGAACGCGACCGCAAGCGACCAGGACAGCGCGGCGCCCGCGCCGGGCAGCAGCCTGCCAACCAGCGGCGCGTACAGCACGACGACCACGAGCGAGCCGAGCCACCAGGACGGCGCGAGCAGCACGGGCACGCCGCTCACACGGAACAGCTGCAGCCCGCCGTCCGCGTCGACGAGCATCGACCTGCGCCGCGCGCTCGGCCCATTCCTGGCAACCACGTCTCAAAGCGTAAAGCGTCCGGTGTAGGGCGCACGTGATACCAGCCACCAAGTCGGTTACCAGCCGTGTCCCGTGTCGTGCCGAGAGTTGTCGGTGATCTGCTCTAGGGTGCCAACCACGACAGAGAGCACGTCGCGACACCGAGGATGGGAAGGGCATGACGCAGTCAGCCACCGAGCTGCCAGCGGCCGCCGACACGGCGGAGCAGCGCAAGCCTGCGCTCTCGCCGTCGAGGGCGAGCGACTTCAAGCAGTGCCCGCTGCTGTATCGCTTCCGTGCCGTCGACAAGATCCCGGAGACGCCGAGCAAGGCGCAGGTGCGCGGCACGCTGGTGCACGCGGTGCTCGAGCGACTGTTCGCGCTGCCTGCCGAGCAGCGGGTGCCCGACCGCGCCAAGGAACTGCTCGACCCGGTGTGGGCCCAGCTGTCCGAGGACAATCCGGAATGGACGGCGCTCTTCGATGACGATGGTGATAACGCAGAGACCGACTGGCTCGGCTCCGCTGGCGAGCTGCTCGACACGTACTTCGGCCTCGAGGACCCGAGCGCGCTCGAACCACAGGCGTGTGAGGAGCGGGTGGAGGTCGAGCTTGGCTCCGGCGTGCGGCTGCGTGGCTACGTCGACCGCATCGACGTCGCCGAGACGGGTGAGGTCCGCATCGTCGACTACAAGACAGGGGCGGCGCCGCGCGAGATCGGTGAGATCAAGGCGATGTTCCAGATGAAGTTCTACGCGCTGGTGCTGTGGCGGCTGCATGGCGCGGTACCGCATCAGCTCAAGCTGCTCTACCTCACCGACGGCCAGTCGCTGACCTACGCGCCAGACGAGCCGGAGCTGCGCCGGTTCGAGCGCACGCTCGAGGCGATCTGGCAGGCGATCCTGCGGGCGGGCAAGTCAGGGGACTTCCGGCCGAGCCGCAGCAAGCTGTGCCGCTGGTGCGACCACCAGGCCCGCTGCCCCGAGTTCGGCGGCACCCCGCCGGAGTACCCCGGCTGGCCGGAGCCGGATCCGGGCGACGAGACGGTACTCGATCGGGCCGACTGAGGCTGGCGTGGCGAGCCGAGCGGACCACTGTGGGTGTGTCGCGGGCGCGTTCCGGAGCGTGAACATGCTCTGATCGACTACGGTGCGATGCGTGTCGAGAAGATCGCACGCGACCCGATGGGCTACCGTCGCCGACCCGCCCGTCGGATCTCGTGCGATTGGATTAACACCTACCGACACTGTCGCGCCGAAACGTACTTATCGTTCGACCACGATCGGGGACAAGTACCGTGGTTATGCAGATCACCTCGGTGGTCAACCAGAAGGGTGGCGTCGGCAAGACGTCGCTCAGTGTGGGGGCCGCAGCAGCACTCGCCGAGCAGGGCAAACGCGTCCTGCTGGTCGATCTCGATCCGCAGGGGCACGCGACGACGGAGTTCCTCGGGCTCCCTGAGACACCGGCTGGCCAGCCGAGCCTGCCGATGGCGCTGAGCAAGATGTGGAAGGGCTCGGTCGAGGAGCTTGTCGTCTCGCACCCGCGCGCCACCATCGGGGACGGCGGCTGTTTCGACGTCATCCCGACAGCGCCAGGCATGTTCGACCTGGTCCGCAGGCTGGACCAGTTCCGCATGCCCGGCTGGGAGCTGGCGCGGGTGCTGCAGTTCGCCCACTACGACCACGTGATCATCGACTGCCCGCCAGCGCTCGACCTGCTGACGAACAACGCGCTCGCAGCGACGCACGGCGTGCTGGTGCCGGTGCAGCCGGACCGCACCAGCATCAGGGCGTTGCGGCTGCTGCGCGACCAGGTGCACCACCTTGAGCAGTTGATCGACCGGTCGCCGGTGCAGTACTACGGCCTGGTGCCCGGTCTGTACCGCAGGCCGATGACCGGCTACGCCGAGGCGGCGATGCGGGAGCTGCACGCCATGGGCATCCAAGTGCTGCCGCACATCCCGATGGGCGTGGTGGTCAACGAGGCCGCGTCTCGCGGCATCCCGATCACCACGTTCGCGCCGCACTGCGCGCAGACCGGGGCGCTGCACCAGATCGCGGCGACGCTGGAGAGCTACCGCAAGCACTCGCCGTCGGCGTCGGTGCCGCAGCCCTCCGAGGAGTTCGTGTTCGAGGACTTCATCAACGAGGTGGCCGGCGCCCGCAACCGCAACGACACCGGCGCCCGCAAGGGCCTCTACGACCTGATGCCGAAGCGGTCCCGCCGCTGAGTGTCGGCTGCGGCAGTAGAGTCGTGGCCATGAGGACTGCTCGCAGATCCGAATCATCGGACATGACCGACGTTTCCGCCTCACACACCGGCCGCACGATCAGCGTCGACCCGCGGCTGCACGAGTACGCGCTCGCCCACAGCACGCAACCCGATGCCGTGCAGCGCGCCCTGATCGACGCCACCAACCGCGCGGCCGCCGAGCACGCCGGGATGCGCATCTCCCACGACGAGGGCACCCTCCTGACCCTGGTGACCCAGCTCACCGGCGCCCGGTTCGCCGTCGAGGTCGGCACCTTCACCGGCTACTCCGCGCTGTGCATCGCGCGCGGCCTCCCCGACGACGGCAGGCTGGTCTGCTGCGACGTCAGCGAGGAGTGGACGTCGATCGGCAGGGAGTACTGGCAGCAGGCAGGCGTCGCCGACCGCATCGAGGTGCGCATCGCGCCCGCGCTGGACACGCTGCGGGCACTACCGGACGAGCCCACGATCGACCTGGCGTTCATCGACGCCGACAAGGAGTCCTACGTCGCCTACTGGGAGGAGTTGGTGCCCAGGATGCGACCGGGCGGGGTGCTGCTGGTGGACAACACGCTCTGGCACGGCAAGGTGGCCGACGCCGAGCCGGACGAGCTGACCCGCGTGATCAGGGAGTTCAACGACCACGCCGCCGCGGACGACCGGGTGGACCTTGTGCTGCTGACGCTGTCCGACGGTGTGACGATGGCGCGCCGCCGCTGAGGGCCGGTGCCGCTGAGCTTCTGGCCCGCCCGCCGGGCCAGCGGCGCCCGGTCACATCCGGCAGGAGCGGATGTCCGAGGCCAGCACCGCCTTCGCGCCGTACTCGGCCAGTTCGTCCATGATGTTGTTGACGTGTTTGCGCGCCACCATGGCGCGCACCGCAACCCAGCCGTCTTCCGCGAGTGGCGCAACGGTGGGTGACTCGACGCCCGGCGTGATCGCCATCGCACCTTCGAGGAGTTCCTTCGGGCAGTCGTAGTCCAGCATCATGTACTGCTGCGCGAACACCACGCCCTGCAGCCGTGCGGTGAGCTGCGCCTTGGCGCGCTCGTTCTCCGAGCCGTTGCTGCCAGCGCGCTGCACCAGCACCGCCTCGGACACGCAGATCGGCTCGCCGAACGAGACGAGGCCGTGTTGCCGCAGCGTCCTTCCTGAGCCGACGACGTCCGCGATCGCCTCTGCGACACCGAGCTGGATGGAGATCTCCACCGCGCCGTCCAGTCGGATCACCTCGGCCTCGACGCCGTGCGCTGCCAGGTCGTCGCGCACCAGGTTCGGGTACGACGTCGCCAGCCGCTTGCCCGCGAGGTCGTCCAGCTTCCACTCCCTGCCAGAGGGAGCGGCGTAGCGGAACGTCGAGCCGCCGAAACCGAGCTGCAGCCGCTCCTCGATCGGCGCGGCCGAGTCGAGCGCGAGGTCGCGGCCGGTGATGCCAAGGTCGAGCTCGCCGGAGCCGACGTAGATCGGGATGTCCTTCGGGCGCAGGAAGAAGAACTCGACGTCGTTGTTCGGGTCGAGCACAGTCAGGTCGCGGGACTCGTGCCGCTGCCGGTACCCGGCCTCGGTCAGCATCTCCGACGCCGGACCGGCCAGTGCGCCCTTGTTCGGTACGGCTACGCGCAGCATGGCGTCCTCCTCACAGGTACCGGTAGACGTCGTCGAGCGTGAGTCCCCTGCCCAGCATCAGCACCTGCACCCGGTAGAGCAGCTGCGAGATCTCCTCGGCGAGGCTGTCGTCGGACTCGTGTTCGGCCGCGAGCCACACCTCGCCCGCCTCTTCGAGCACCTTCTTGCCCTGCGCATGCACGCCGGCGTCCAGTGCCGTCACGGTGCCGGACCCCTCTGGGCGGGTCGCGGCGCGGTCGGTCAGCTCGGCGAACAGGTCATCGAAGGTCTTCACGCGCTGATCCTCGCATCCGCACCCCCGCGCCGCCGAGTCGGCCTCGCCTCCGCGCGGCGCCGGTCACAGCGGCGTGTCCGGGACGCCTTCGGGGTGCCTCCACCCATCACGTCAGCCGGAGCCCGACCAGTGACTCCACGAACACCCGCCGGTCGCCGGGCTCAACGGGCAGCTCGCCGGGGACAACGACGACCGTGCACCCTGCGGCGGACGCGGCGGCGACTCCGGTGGGCGAGTCCTCGATCGCGATCGCGTCGGCCGGGTCGACCCCGAGCACCCCGGCCGCGGTGAGGTAGGGCTCCGGGTGCGGCTTGTTGTGGCCGTCGACCTCGTCGCCGCAGATCGTGACGTCGAAGTTCTCCCGCCCGATGCTGACCAGCGCCAGGTCGGCCAGGTTCCGCACCGTAGACGTCACCAAGGCCGTCGGGACACCGGCCCGGCGCGCATCGACCAACGCCTCCCGCGCGCCGGGCAGCCACGGCAGCTCGACGCTGAGCAACTCGCCCATCCGCGCTTCCAGCCAGCCCGCGACGTCGTCCCACAGCGCGGGGGTTGGCTCGATCCCGACGTCGTCGAACAGCACCCGCAGCGTCGCCTCGCTGTGGCTGCCCAGCATCCGCTCCCGCGCGTCCCGCGACAGCCCGCCGCCGAGCCGCTCGGCTGCCTCGCCGAGCGCGATGTCCCACAGCTTCTCCGAGTCGATGAGTGTGCCGTCCATATCAAACAGCACGGCGTCCCAGCCGCCGCCAAGCACGCCGGTCACGTGTTGAAGTACGTGGCTTCGGGGTGGTGCGCCACGATCGCGTCGGTCGACTGTTCCGGGTGTAGCTGGAACTCCTCGGACAGCTTCACCCCGATGCGCTCGGGTTCGAGCAGTCGCATGATCAACGAACGGTCCTCCAGGTTGGGGCAGGCGCCGTATCCGAGGGAGAACCTCGCGCCGCGGTAGCCAAGCGCGAAGAACTCCTCGATGTCGGCAGGGTCTTCGGCGGCAACAGCGACGCCGGACGCGAATCGTAGCTCGCGCCGTACCCGAGTGTGCCAGTACTCCGCCAACGCTTCAGTGAGCTGCACCCCGAGCCCGTGAACCTCAAGGTAGTCGCGGTAGGCGTTGGCGGCGAACAGCTCGTTGGCGTAGTCCGCGATCGGCTGCCCCATGGTGACCAGCGTCAGCGGCAGGACGTCGACATCGCCGCGTTCTCGGGGCCGGAAGTAGTCCGCGAGGCACAGCCGCCGCCCCCTCCCCTGGCGCGGGAAGGAGAACCGGGCGCGTTCGCCGGCGTCGACGTCCGGCTCGGCGAGGACCACGACGTCCTCGCCCTCGGCGACGCAGGGGAAGTAGCCGTAGACGACGGCCGCGTGTGCCAGCACGCCGTCGGTGGCGAGCCGGTCCAGCCAGTACCGCAGCCGAGGCCTGCCTTCGGCCTCCACCAGTTCCTCGTAGCTCGGCCCGCTGCGGGAGCCCTTCAGCCCCCACTGCCCCATGAACGTCGCTCGCTCGTCCAGGAACGCCGCGTAGTCCGCCACCGGGATGCCCTTGACCACACGGGTGCCCCAGAACGGCGGCGACGGCAGCGGGACGTCGGTGGCGACGTCGGAACGCGCCGGTGGCTCGGTCACCTCCGGCGCGTTCGCCTTGCGCTGCGCCGCGATCCGCAGCGACCGTTCCCGCCGCGCCTTGCGCTCGGCCCGCTTCGCCTCCTCCGCCTCGTCCACCGGGCGCGGCTCGCCGCGCTTAACGGCCATGACGCCGTCCATCAGCCGCAGACCTTCGAAGGCGTCGCGGGCGTAGCGCACATCGCCCTGGTACAGCTCGTCGAGGTCGTTCTCCACGTAGGACCGCG
Organism: Actinophytocola sp.; assembly: GCA_009377385.1. Taxonomy (GTDB): domain Bacteria; phylum Actinomycetota; class Actinomycetes; order Mycobacteriales; family Pseudonocardiaceae; genus Haloechinothrix_A. The sequence goes on along the minus strand of WHUD01000019.1, from coordinate 10,388 downwards.
TCAGCGCTGCCCCGCCGAGCAGCACCGGCCAGCGCGCCGCGACACCGCGCGCGTTCATCTCGGCGAGATTGTCCTTCATGATCACCGTGGACTTGACCAGCAGCCCGGACATCCCGATCGCGTCCGCATCGGACTCATCTGCGGCTTCCAGGATCGCGGTCACCGGCTGCTTGATACCGAGGTTGACGACGTCGTAGCCGTTGTTGGACAGAATGATGTCGACCAGGTTCTTGCCGATGTCGTGCACGTCGCCCTTGACCGTGGCCAGCACGATGGTCCCCTTGCCGCCCGCGTCGGCCTTGTCCATGTGCGGCTCAAGGTGCGCCACCGCCGCCTTCATCACCTCGGCGGACTGCAGCACGAACGGCAGCTGCATCTGTCCGGAGCCGAACAGCTCGCCGACGGTCTTCATGCCCGCCAGCAGCGTGTCGTTGATAATGTCCAGCGCGGACTTCTCCGCCAGCGCGGCGTCCAGATCGTCGGTCAAGCCGGTTCGCTCCCCGTCGACGATGCGCCGCTCCAGCCGCTCGAACAGCGGCAGCCGCGCCAGCTCCGCCGCCCGCGATTCCCTGCTCGACGCCGCCGTCTTGCCCTCGAACAGCGCCATCAGGCGTTGCAGCGGGTCGTAGCCCTCGCGGCGTCTGTCGTAGACCAGGTCCAGCGCGACATCGCGGGCCTCGTCCGGAATCCGGGCCATCGGCACGATCTTGGAGGCGTGCACGATCGCGGTGTCCAAACCGGCCTCACGGCACTCGTGCAGGAACACCGAGTTCAGCACCTGCCGGGCAGCCGCGTTCAACCCGAAGGACACATTGGACACCCCGAGCGTGGTCCGCACATCGGGATGGCGGCGCTTCAGCTCCCGGATCGCCTCGATGGTGGCGACGGCGTCGCCGCGCACCTCCTCCTGCCCGGTGGAGATCGGGAACGTCAAGCAGTCGACGATGATGTCGCTCACCCGCATCCCCCAGTTGGTCGCCAGGTCCTCGATCAACCGGGTGGCGACCCGCACCTTCCACTCGGCGGTGCGGGCCTGGCCGTCCTCGTCGATGCAGAGCGCGACGACGCTCGCGCCGTGCTCGGCGGCCAAGCGCATGGTGCGCTGGAACCGCGAGTCGGGGCCGTCGCCGTCCTCGTAGTTGACCGAGTTGACCGCGCACCGCCCGCCAAGGTGCTCCAGCCCGGCCGCCAGCACCTCGGGCTCGGTGGAGTCGAGCATGATCGGCAGCGTGGACGCCGTGGCCAGCCGGGACGCCAGCGCCCGCATGTCGGCGACGCCGTCCCTGCCGACGTAGTCGACGCAGAGGTCGAGCACGTGCGCACCGTCGCGCGTCTGCGCGCGGGCGATCTCGACGCAGTCGCCGTAGCGCTCCTCGATCATGGCCTCGCGGAACGCCTTGGAACCGTTGGCGTTGGTCCGCTCCCCGATCATCAGCACCGAGGCGTCCTGCTCGAACGGCACCGCCTGGTACAGCGAGGACATCCCCGCATCCAGCCGTGGCTCGCGCGCGGCGGGCGTGACGTCCGCTACGGCGTCAACCAACTCGCGGATGTGCTCCGGTGTGGTGCCGCAGCAGCCACCCACCAGCGTGACACCGAACTCGCGCACGAACCCGGCCAGCGCTGCGGCGAACTCCTCCGGGCCGAGCGGGTACACCGCGCCGTCCGGACCCAGCTCGGGCAGCCCGGCGTTGGGCAGCACTGAGAGCGGCATCGGCGCCTGCTGCGAGAGCTGCCGCAGGTGCTCGCTCATCTCGGCGGGGCCGGTGGCGCAGTTCAGCCCGATGACGTCGATGCCGAGCGGTTCCAGCGCGGTGAGCGCCGCGCCGACCTCGGTGCCGAGCAGCATCGTGCCGGTGGTCTCAACGGTGATCGACGCCAGGATCGGCACCAGGGCGCCGTGCGCGGCCATGGCTCGCTTGCCGCCGATGATGGCGGCCTTGGTCTGCAGGATGTCCTGGGTCGTCTCGACCATCACGGCGTCGATGCCGCCGTCGAGCATCCCGGCGACCTGCTCGCGGTAGGCGTCACGCAGTGTGGTGAACGGCGCGTGCCCCAGCGTGGGCAGCTTGGTGCCAGGCCCGACGGAGCCGATCACGAACCGAGGGTGTTCGCTCGTGGCGTAGTCGTCCGCGACCTCGCGGGCCAGGGCCGCGCCCCGCTCCGCCAGCTCGCGGATCCGTTCGATGAGGTCGTACTCGGCGAGGTTGCCGAAATTCGCCCCGAACGTGTTGGTCTCGATCGCGTCCGCGCCTGCGTCGAGGTAGCCCCTGTGGATGCCGCGCACGACGTCCGGCCTGGTCACGTTGAGGATCTCGTTGCAGCCCTCCAGCCCGGCGAAGTCGTCGAGCGAGAGATCGTGTGCCTGCAGCGCCGTGCCCATGGCGCCGTCGGCGACGACGACCCGCCGCGTCACGGCGGTGAGGAACGGGGACTGCGCTGCGGCATCGTGCATACAGATGAGACTACGGTCCCGCGCGAGACCCGGCGGGTCGTAGGCTGGGCGGGTGACCGATCCCGAAGCGCACGAACCGACATCGGCCAAGGACACGCCTGGCTCGGCCACCGTGATGGTCGTGGCATTCGAAGGCTGGAACGACGCAGGTGAGGCCGCTAGTGCCGCGATCGAGCACCTACAGCTGTCGTGGGAAGCCACCGCCATCGACGAGCTGAGTCGCGACGACTACTACGACCTCCAGGTAAGCCGACCCACTGTCCACATGGTGGACGGCGTCACCCGGCGGATCGAGTGGCCGACGACGTTGTTGTCGCGGTGCGACCCGAGCGGCGTCGACCAGGACCTCGTGCTGGTGCAGGGGCCGGAGCCGAACCTGCGGTGGCGCACCTTCTGCGACGAGCTGATCGAGAAGGCGCAGCAGCTCGACGTGTCGACCGTCGTGACGCTGGGATCGCTGCTCGCCGACACCGCGCACACCAGGCCGGTGCGGATCAGCGGCAGCGCGTACGACGCCGAGTCGGCGGAGCGCCACGGCTTCGCGTCAAGCAACTACGAGGGCCCGACCGGGATCACCGGCGTCCTGCACTACGCCTGCGTGCAGGCGGGCATCCCGGCGATCTCCATCTGGGCCGCGGTGCCGCACTACGTCTCGCAGTCGCCGTCGCCGAAGGTCACCCTCGCGCTGCTGCGGAAGCTGGAGGAAGTGCTGGACCTTGAGATCCCGCTGGGGTCGCTGCCGGAGCAGGCCGAAGAGTGGCAGCGCACGGTCTCCGAGCTGGCCGAGGAGGACGACGAGGTCAGCGAGTACGTCCGCTCGCTAGAGGAGCGTGGCGACGCGGAGGTCGACCTGACCGAGACAAGCGGCGAGCAGATCGCCGCCGACTTCGAGCGCTACCTCCGCAGACGCAGGGGCGGCGGATCTCCCGGCACGGCGTAGCCCGCGAGTCGCACCTTGCCCCGCCGCGAGTCGCACCTTACCCCGCGCGAGTCGCACCTTCGACGCCGCGAGTCGCACCGTAGCCGCTACAGCGCCACGCCGAGGAGCGCGTCGACGGCGGCGCGGATCGCGGCAGGGGCGGTGGTGTCCTCACCGCGCCGGGTGAGGGCGTCGTCCACCCAGGCGTCGATCGCCGCCAGCGCCCGAGGTGTGTCGAGGTCGTCCGCCAGGTGCTCGCGGAGCCGGTCGATGGTGCCGGCGACGTCCGGACCGGCGTCCAGCGCTACCGCCTCGCGCCAGCGCGCCAGCCGCGCCGTGGCGTCCGCCAGGAGCTCCGACGTCCACTGCCGATCCTCGCGGTAGTGCCCGGCGAACAGCGCCAGCCGCATCGCGTCGGGCTCCACGCCCTCGGAGCGCAGCTTCGAGACGAACACGAGGTTGCCTTTGGACTTCGACATCTTCTCGCCATCGAGGCCGATCATGCCCGCGTGCACATAGAACCGCGCGAACGGGTGATCACCGGCCAGCGCCTCGGCGTGCGCGGCGCTGAACTCGTGGTGCGGGAACGCCAGGTCGGAGCCGCCGCCCTGGACGTCGAAGCCGAACCCGAGCCGGTTCACCGCGATCACGCTGCACTCGACGTGCCAGCCTGGCCTGCCCTGGCCGAGCTCGCTGTCCCAGTACGGCTCGCCATCGCGGCGCATCCGCCACAGCAGCGCGTCGAGCGGGTGCCGCTTGCCCGGCCGGTCGGGGTCGCCGCCGCGTTCAGGGAACAGCTCCGTCATGAGCTGTTCGTCGTAGTTGGACTCGTAGCCGAAACGGCCGGTAGCGGTGTGGTCGAAGTAGACGTCCGGGTACTCCGGGTCGTCCGCTCGGTAGGCGGCACCGGTGGCGAGCAGCTTGTCGATGATCTCGACGATGTCCGGAATGGACTCGACCGCTCCGATGAAGTCCCTCGGCGGCAGCACCCGCAGCGCCTCCATGTCCTCGCGGAACAGCGCCGTCTCGCGCATCGCGAGCACGACCCAGTCGTCCTGGTCCCGCTCGGCTCGCTCCAGCAGCGGGTCGTCGATGTCGGTGACGTTCTGCACGTAGTGGACGTCGAGGCCCGCGTCCAGCCACTGCCGGTACACCAGGTCGAAGGCCAGGTAGGTCGCGGCGTGACCGAGGTGGGTGGCGTCATACGGCGTGATGCCGCAGATGTACATGCGGGCGGTGCGACCAGGTGCGACGGGGCGCACGGACGCCGTCGCAGTGTCGTATAGCCGGAGTTCACGAGCGGTTCCCGGCACGCGCGGCACCGGAACGGACGACCAGGTCTGCATGCCCCCGAGCGTACGGGTTCCCGCACAAGTGCCCATGCGGTGGGATTACTCCGGTGGCGTCCCGGTCGATGCCTGCCACAGCAGCCCCAGCCCGGACAGCAGCTCGTCACCCGTAGGCGTGTTGACCGGGTCGAGCAGCCACTGCATCGCCAGCCCGTCGCAGACCGCGATAACGAAGCTGGCGACCGCTCTGACGCGCGGTTCGTCCGCGTCGACCTGGCCGTCCAGGGACTCAGCGACCAGCCCGGCCACCCGGCCCCTGATCTGCTGGTACTGGGTCGCGAACTGGGCGCGCAGCTCGTCGCTGCGGTCGGCCTGAGCGAAGGCCTCCATGAACGACAGCAGCAGCGCGCGTTTGCTGTCCAGCCCGTTCAGCAGCGCCGACCAGGTCACGTGGGCACGCTCGACCGGGGCGGCCACGGCGGCGTGCATCGCGATCTGGGCGAGCTGGTCGGTCCACTCGTCGAAGATCTCGCCGATGGCGGCGTTGAGCAGCCCCGCCTTCGAGCCGAAGTGATAGCCGATCGAGGCGAGGTTGGTGTCCGATGCCGCCACCAGGTCGCGTGCGGTGATGTGCGCGTAACCCTTGTCTTCCAACAACCGGCGTGCCGCGGCGAGCAGCTGTTCGCGATGTCCCACGCACCCAGCCTAAGCCCCGGCTGCTGGACAGCGTGTTTATACGGGCGTATAAATCGGGGCATCCGGCGTCGACCAACGGAGGTCCGATGACAGCGAGCACGCTCCGCTCCGAGGGCAGCACCGCAGGCAAGCTGCCGACACCGCCCGGTCCCCGGCTGCCGATCGCGGTGCAGTCGATCCTGTTCGCCACCCAGCGCCACCGGCTGCTGCGGCTGCTGCACCGGCGCTATGGCTCGGTTTTCGCGTTCCAGGTCTTCCCCGAGCGCGACGTCGTCAGCATCTCCGACCCCAACGACATTAAGGAGCTGTTCTCCGGGCCGGTCACCACGTTCCACGCCGGTGAGGGCAACCAGATCCTCAAACCGGTGATGGGCGAGCATTCGGTGCTGACCACCGACGAGGAGGAGCACCGCCGCATCCGCACGCTGCTCACCCCGCCGTTCACCGGCGCCGCGCTGCGCGGCTACCGCGGCATGGTGGCCGACATCGCCGAGCGCGAGATCGTTCGCTGGCCAGTCGGCAGGCCGTTCCGCACCCACGGCAGCATGCAGCGGCTGACGTTCGAGGTGATCCTGCGCGTGGTCCTCGGCGTCAGCGACGGCCCGCGCCTCGACGAGCTGCGCCACACTCTCGGCGGCGTCATCGACATCAGCGCGCTGGACATCTTCGGCTGGCACAACGAGCGGATGCAGCGCTACGGCCGCTGGCGCCGCAACCAGGAGCTGCTGCGCCGCTCCGACGAGCTGCTCTACGCCGAGATCGCCGACCGCCGCGCCGCGCCCGACCTCGCCGAGCGCACCGACGTGCTCTCCCGGCTGCTGCAAGCAGGCTCCGGAGACGACGCGCTCACCGACGCCGAGCTGCGCGACCAGCTTGTCACCCTGCTGCTCGCGGGCCACGAGACGACGGCGACGGCGTTGGCGTGGTGCTGGCACGAGCTCTCCCGCTCCCCCGAGACGCAGGCGCGGGCGGCCAAGGCAGCCGACGAGGACGACGACCGCTACCTGGAGGCCGTCGCCAAGGAGGCGATGCGGCTGCGGCCGGTGATCTACGAGGTCGCTCGGCGCACAACGGAGCCCGTCACGGTCGGCGGCTTCCACGTGCCTGCGGGCACCACGATCATGCCCGCGATCGGCGTGGTGCAGAGCGACCCCGAGCAGCACGACGACCCCGAGACGTTCCGGCCGGAACGCTTTCTGGACGGCTCGACGTCACCGCGTAGCTGGCTGCCCTTCGGGTTTCTGGACGGCTCGACGTCACCGCGTAGCTGGCTGCCCTTCGGGGGCGGTGTCCGCCGGTGTCTAGGTGCGGGTTTTGCCCTGATGGAAGCAACGGAGGTACTACGCGCCGTGCTCACCCCCTACCACCTCGAACCGGATCGCGCCCGGCGTGAACAGGTTAAACCGCGCAACATCACGTTCACTCCGGCACGGGGCGCTCGGACCATTGTAACGAATAGGTGAGGCACTCATCACTATCCGTTAGCCTTTCTGGCGGATTCACCCATCGGCCCCTGTGACTTTGTCACCACGCTGAGCGATCATGAACTTACAGAACACGACAGGTCGTACACAGTGGGTGGCGGTTCATGACACAGCAGGGTGACGGCAGTGGCGTGGCGCGGTACCTCGTGCTGTTCGAGGAGGACGCGACCGACGAGGGCACACGCACCATGACCAACGTTGCCGGCATCAGGGCGGTCCACAGCGGTGACATCACCGCGCAGACCGGCGACGGAATGGCGCACGTGCCAGGCGGGGTGCTGTGGGCCGACCTCGGCGTCGCCGTGGTGACCGCGGCTACCGACCAAATCGACGCGCTGCGCGGGGTGCTCGCCACCCGAGGACCGATCGCCATGATCGAGCCCGACCGGATGGTCTACGCGATCTCGACCCAGGCGTCCCATCCGGCAAGCGCCGACGCAGAGGAGGGCAGCTTCACCTGGGGGCTGCGCGCCGTCAACGCCCCCGCGAGTGCGGCGACCGGCGCCGGTGTGCGGGTGGCGGTGCTCGACACCGGCATCGACGTCGATCACCCCGACTTCGTCGGCCGCGAGATGGTCACCAGGTCGTTCGTCGACGGCGAGGACGTCGACGACGGCCACGGGCACGGCACGCACGTCATCGGCACAGCGTGCGGTCCGCGCAGGCCCGACCTCGGCCCCGGCTACGGCGTCGCCCCAGCGGCCGAGATCTACGCGGGCAAGGTGCTCAACAACGCGGGTGCGGGCACCGACGGCGACATCCTCGCCGGGATCGCCTGGGCGGTGCAGAACGGCTGCGTCGTGGTGTCGATGTCGCTTGGCGCGCCGGTGCAGCCTGGCCAGCCGCACTCGGTGACGTTCGAGCGTGCCGCGCGCCGCGCGATGAACAAGGGCACGCTGATCATCGCCGCCGCTGGCAACGAGAGCGCCCGCGCCGACGGCCTGATCGCGCCGGTCGGCCACCCGGCGAACTGCCCGAGCATCATGGCGGTCGGCGCGATCGACCAGGAACGGGAGGTGGGTGACTTCTCATCAGGCACGCTGCCGGACTCCGGAGCGGTTGACGTCGTCGGCCCCGGCGTCGACGTCCGCTCGAGCTGGCCGATGCCGCAGCGGCATAACACCCTCAGTGGCACCAGCATGGCGACGCCGCACGCCGCCGGTGTCGCCGCCTTGACAGCCGAGGTGCATCAGGGGACAGCATGGGAACTGTGGGCAAGGTTGAGCCAATCCGCCGCCCGGCTCCCATTGCCTTCTACGGATGTTGGTGCAGGATTGGTTCAGGCACCATGAAGCCGTTTGATGGCGCGCCCCGATGCACAGGAGGTCGACGGTGGCATCACTGCGGAAGGTCATCGTCTCCGTTGATACCGAAGAACCCGAGACGCTGGCCGACATCGCGTCCCAGCTCAGCGAGCATGGACTCGATGTCGACGCCGTACTCGACACGCTCTCCACCATCACGGGAACGTGCGACGAGTCGACTCTCGGATCGCTGACCGCAGTGCCCGGCGTGCTCGACGTGGAAACCCAGTACACGTACCAGCTGCCACCGCCGACTGACCGCGTGCAGTGACCCGAAACGACAGCGACGCCGGGGGTTTGTCCCACCCGGCGCCGCCGATGTTCGCTGCCGTTACACGGCGCGCAGCTGGACGGTGAAGCCGCATCCGCCGCGTCGGCGAGCATTCATTCCACCGAGACGCCGCCCTCACCCGCATAGGGCAGGCCGTTGATGCCGACCCGACGGTGTTGACGATGCCGACTTGTTGTCGTCGGTGACGTCCGCGACGGGGCCGCCGGAGTCGCCGGGCTGACCGCGCCGATGATGTCGTGCTGCGTGCCGTCGTTCGAGTGCAGGATGCCGATGCGGCCCTTCTGCGTCTGCGTAAGCGGGTGGAAGCCGACGCCGTTGCCGGAGAACTCACGCGATCGGGTCGTTACGCGGTCGCGGCGATTTACCGTGAGTAGTTCTTCTCGCCGACTCCCGCGTGGGCGCCGTTCCTCGGTAACGTGGGGTGTCATGGCGATGGCCAGTGCGACACTGACAATCTGGGCGACCGCGTGGCTCAACGGCAAGGCCGCGGCCGACGACGTCCTCGATGCCCTCAGCACCCTCGCAGAGCGGCACGACGTGGGCGCAGCCGACGACACGACGGCAGCAGAGACCGACCTGCCGGTGACGGGCACGTTCCCCGCACCCGCCGCGCGACTGCTCGCCGCCCTGCGCGCCCAGGGTGCGGACGCCGGGGCGCTCGCGCTACCAGCACCCGGCGATCCGCGCGGGCTCGGCGGTGGCGGCGCACTGGTCGGTGCGGCGCTCGACGCGGGTGAGGCGAGCGTGTTCGCGTCCGCGGGTTTGGCGCTCGTCCCGGACGCCCCTGCCGACGACGTGCTGCGCTGGACGGTGTATCCGCACGCGGGCGGCGGCACGGACGAGCACGTCGGCATCGGTGAGGCGGAGCAGGCGCTGACCGAAGCGATCCGGGCAAGCGCGGCCACGCTCGCGGAGCTGGACGTCGCGCGGGAGCGCCCGGACGCACACGACGCGCTGCGTGCCCGGGTGCGGCGCGCCCCTGCGCCGCGGTGGCCGGACGGGATGCCGGGCAGGTCGCTGCGGGTGCTGCAACGTGCGGACGAGGTCGCCGCGATCCTCGACCTGGCGTCGGCTGACGAGCCGGGCGGCGCGGTCTCCGCGAGCGCGGCCCAGCACCGTGCGGACGCACTCCGCCCGCTGGGCGCCGCCGTCCGCCAGGCCCGCCGCGCCGCCGTCACGGAGGCCGTGCGCCTGCTGGCGCAGCCCGTCACGCGGCCGTAGCGCGGCCGGCGCCAGGGGCGCCGTGTCCCCCGCTCCCGACGCCGTGTTCGTCGTTCCGGACGCCGTGTTCGTCGTTCCGGGCGGCGTGTTCGTCGTTCCGGACGGTGTGTGGCGCGCTCAGCGCGTAGCGAGCACGCAGCCCGCAGCGGCGGAGGCCAGGTCCTCCGTCACAACGTCGACGTTGCGGAACCCGGCACGGGTCAGGATCGCCGTCAGCCGCCGAGCCGTCGGCATGACCTGATCGGAGGCGAGCGGCTGGTACGGCAGCGCGAACGTCCCGCCCTCGGCCAGATGACGGCGCACGATCGCGAGTTCGGCATTCGGGCTGCCACGTAGCAACACCGGCACGTGGATGGCGAAGATCGTGTCGAACACCGCGTCGCCGAGGTCGGCTGCGTGCAGGGAGGCCAGCTGAAATCTCGCTCGTCCGGACTGGACATAGTGCGCGTTACGAGTACGCGCCATACTGATCATCTTCTCGGAGCGATCGAGCGCGAGGATGAAGCCGCCGTCGCCAAGCCGCTCGCAGACCAGCGAGACCGCGACACCATGGCCGCATCCGATCTCCAGCAGCCGGTCGTGTGGCTGAACGTCAAGGGCGTCAACCGCCCATTCGAGCCGCTCAGCAGCCTTCGCTCCCACGACGAGAACGCTACTAAGAGAAACGAAAGTTTCTGTATAGTTTGGTTGTTTCTTCCTCTACGTATGGATGTAGCTGAGCTTCGGGT
>WHUD01000199.1 GCA_009377385.1 Actinophytocola sp. | reverse complement strand
CTCATTTTGGCAGAACGCAAGATCAAAGTCGGCTTACTAACGCGCGTGTTGGTAAGTTCGCAGGTCAGCGTCGTTATACCGAGGACAATTGATGTCCGCGACAAAGCTGCAAGCAGCGCGGCGTCAACGGGACAACTACACCCAACAACAAGTCGTCCGGGACCTGCTCGCGCTCGCGCGTGCCCGGAGCATTCCGGTCATGAGCGAATCGGCGCTCAAGGTCAAACTCTCACGATGGGAGAACGGCCACGAGCAGGTCAGCGAGCCCTACCGGCGGCTGTTCCGCGAGCTGTACGGCCGGACCAACGCCGAACTCGGCTTCCCGCCAGAAGAGGTCGACGAGGACGCCGAGCAGCTCCGTAACCGGCTCGCGCACGCCCGCAGCGTCGACGCCGAGACCGTCGCGCTGTTCCGGCAGCAGATCGAGGGCGCTCGCAGACTCGACCGCAAACACGGCAGCGTGGCCGTGCTCGACCAGCTCCGCAGCCACAGCGACCAGATCGCCGAGCTACTCGACTACAGCACCATGCTCGGCCGACGCGAGGAACTCGCCGCCGTTCTCGCCGACGCCTCGGCACTCGTCGGTTGGGAGGCGTTGGACCGGAACGCGCTCGCACCAGCGTGGCGACACCACGAGGCCGCCAAGGCTGCCGCTCGCGAAGCGGGCTCACCTCATCTGCTGGCCCATGCGACCGCCCAACAGGCAGTGGTGCTGCTCGACCTCAGCGAGACCGCTGCCGCCGTCGCGCAGCTCGCCGCAGCCCGCGACACAGCACGGTCAGCTGCGAGCCCGCTGCTGCGCGCCTGGCTGGCCGCAGCGCACGGCGAAGGTCTCGCCGCGGCAGGTGACCGCAGTGGCGCATTGCGTTCGACGAGGCCAACGCCCTGCTGCCCAGTGAACCGGCCGATCCCTTGCTGCCGTTCCTGTTCCTGGCGGGCGCTCACCTGGACCGTTGGCGCGGCCACGCGCTCGCCCGCCTCGGCGAAGCCGACGCGATCGACCAGCTCACCGACGCACTCCCCCGGTTGCCTGCCGACTTCACCCGCGCCCGCAGCGGGATGCTGGTCGACCTCGCCTACGCCCACGCAGCGCACGGCGACCGTGACGCCGCGCTCGACTACTCCCGCCAGGCGCGACGCCTCGCCGCGCAGATCAAGTCCGATCGGCAGTTACGACGGCTCAGCGGACTCATCCTGCCCACGTAAGGCGATGTAGTACAGCAGCGGCACGATCGCACCCGCACCGAGCAGCTGCCGGCGCTGTGCCAGTTCGGGGACGCGACTCAGCGGCACCCACTCGATCCGCCCCACTTCCTCGGTGTCGGTCGGATCACCGATGTGCTCGGCCCGCCGCCACAGATACACATCGGTCGGGGCAGTGACCTGGCCAGGAAGCGGCTCGAAACCGATCAAGTGCTCGGGCTCGCCCACCGGACGCCACCCGCTCTCCTCGGCCGCCTCGCGCGCAGCCGTGGCGGCGGGCTCCTCGCCGTCCTCCACCAGCCCGCCGAGCAACTCATAGCCCCACTGATCGGTCGGGAACCGGTAGCGCCACATCATCAGCGCGCGATCCTCGTCGTCGACAATGAGCGCGATCGCGATGCGGTGCAGGTGAACGACGTGGTACTCCCAACGCTCCCCGTTCGGAGCCTGCACGTCAGCCAACCCCAGCTTGACCCACGGATTGTCGTAAATCAGCCGCTCGCCGAACTTCTGCCACGCGCCGCGTTGCTCGTCAGCCACGGGCGTCAGCGTACGGCCGAACGATCAAGGCACGGTTCTCGGGGGTTGACCGGGAGAATCGGTTGACGCAGCAGCGCAGCGTCGGCGGCGACCTTGAGGCGATCAGGCTCCCTGAGCACCTGCCAGCGCCTGCAAGCGCCGTTGTTGGCGAGCCGAGCCGATACCCCCGGCGAGTGCCTTGGCTCGGGATATCTCCTGGTGTGCTTCCGTGGGCTCCCCCAACGTCGCGTACGCGGTAGCGAGATCAACGCGGAGCGAGGCTTCCGCGCGGGCGAACGTTCCGTCGAGCCGATCGAGTGCCGATGCGAGGACGTCGACAGCGGACGGCTCGCCAAGCCTCGCGAGCGCATGGCCGCGCCAGCGCCCAAGGTGAGTCTCGTCGAGGACGACGTACGGACCATCATCGGTTACGTGCCCATCAGGCAATAGCGAGCGCGCCTGATCGAACGCGCGAAGGCTGTCGGCTCGCCGCTGATCGGCAGCGAGAGCTTCGCCGTGCGCGGCAGCGAGCCAGGACCGCATACGTCGTCCGGTGCCACGTTGCGTCTTGTCGCGGACGGCCCCAAGCAGGTTGGCCGCTTCATCGGTGCTTCCGAGGTCAATGAGGACGAACGCTTGACCGGCTGTGGAGTGGGCCGAGAAGGCCGGATCGTCGGATTGCGCCGCAGCCGTGGCGGCCGTGCTGTAGTGATGCCAGGCGCTGTTCAAATCGGCGGTGTCCAGCGCTTGCCATCCTGCGAGGGCGTGCAGTTCGGAAAGGTGCGCGGCGAGCTGTTCGCGCGTCGTCGCGCTGAGGCTGTGTTCCAGCAGCCTGGTCACTTGCGTGATCTTCGCGAGTACCTCGTCGTGCGCCACGATCGCGCCGAACTGCCGGTCAAGACGCCGGGTAGCGGTGAGCTGGTCGCGGAGCAACGCCAGTACCGACGTGTCAACGTGTTGAGACGCTCGCCTCATCCGCCGTAGTTCAGCCGCAGAGTCCGTCTCCACCCGCGACGCGGCGTCGGGCGGCGACAGCAGTTCGTCGATGCTCACACCAAAGATGCGTTCGAGCAGCCGTGCCGTGGCGGCGCGGGGCCTGCCTATCGGTCGACCATGCTCACCGCGTCCCGCCGCGAGCCGTTGCAGATGACGCACGCTCAGCGTGCCCGGCTCGTTGTGCTGACGAGCAAACGTCTCCGCGAACTCGACGAACTCCTCAAACGTGAGTCGGCGCTCCCGTATGCGCCGTTCCAGCACTGTCCGTGCGGGCACCTCGCCGTTATCCATCGTTACGACGACCCTTCCGTCCGGCTCCTGTCTCCACATGTCGTGCCGATGTCGTGGCGACGATATGGCACTCACTGTGACTGTGATTTCAGCGAATCACAGGAGGTCAAGGATATGACATGGAGCGGCTTTGTACTAACGATCATGGCCGGGGCCGGGATCGTGTCGTGGGCCGTCGTCATCGCCAACGTCGTGCGCGACGTCCGGAGCCGGTCATGACGGCGACGGGAACACGCCAGCATCTGGTGTGGGTCACGACCGCAGGTCGCGCGCGCGATCACGCCGTGATCGCCAAGACGCTCGCGGAGCGCAGCCGCGCGAGCGCGGAACTCGTGGCGCAATGCGGCGAGGTGTTCTGGCCCGCTCCACTCATCGCTGACCCGGGGGAATCGTGCCCGCGCTGTGTCGGGTATCTGCGTTCCTGTCGCGAAGGTGGGCGTGTTTGTGATCGGCGTCGCGAAGGTGTCATTGGCCGCTGGCTCACCGCAGTGGTCGGCGGAACTCGCCGCCTCAAGGACGTGGCCGTGAGTTCGGATGACCGTGCGGCACACAGCCTGAGCAGGGAGATACGCCCATGAGCCCGCAGGGTTACGAATGGCGTGCGCATTGGGAAGAGCATGGCACTCGGGTCGACGACAACAAGATTGTTCCGATCCGCGTCGGCGTGGTCGAGGTGGACGGTCACTTGTTCATCGCGATCAGCGTCGCGTGTGCCCCACCGGTGACGATCACGGGCCAAGTTGCCGCCAGTGTCGGCGAGCTGATGCAGTGGGCACACGAGGAGCACGAGATGCTGGAAAATCAAGACCAGCGATCCCAGGAGGACGCTGAGCATCCGCCAGCCGGTCTCGCGGACATCAACCAGGCAATCGCGTGGCTCGATGACATCGACGAGCAGCTCAGCGACATCGCCACCCAAATCCGCGAGCTACGCACCCGCTTCCCAGCACCACCCGACGCCACCGCGATCGACACCCCAGCCGAGCACAGGCGCGCATCGGGCGACGACGAGACCGAGGGCAGGTAGGCGATGCCCGCGCACAGGGAGTCGTTGGACCAACAGTGGCGCGAGCACGTCGATCGAATCCTGCTCAACCCGGCGCGGCTGTTCGTCATGGCGCTGCTGGTGTCGCCCGACCACTACCGATTCGGCTATCTCTGCGAATGTTCCGGCGTCACCAAGCCCGTGATGGCACGGCACGTGCGGAGACTGCGCGACGCTGGATATGTCGAAACGCGACGCGGGGCATATCAAGAAAGTTGGGTTCGCATCACCGCGCTTGGCCACCAGCGCTTCGACGGCCATATGAAGGCGATAAACGAAACCGTCACCAGAGCCCGAGAACATGGCAGGTCAGTGCGATCATGACCGACGACAGCGACGAACACCACGACGTAGCGCGGTCTGAGCACGATGAGCCACGGTGCGGCGCGTGCGGGCACGCAAAGCGGGTCCATATGAACGGACGAGGCGTGTGCTTCGAATGCAGGCCAGCGTCCAACTGGCACCGTCATCCGGGCTGGTGCAACCGATACCGCAAACCAAGCCCGGAGACAGATGAACAATCGGCCGTGATCCGGCGCTGGACCGGGCGAGAAGCCAGCGCGCTACGGTGCGCGGCGCGAATGAGCGTGCGGGAGTTCGCCGAGTACCTAGATGGATGATTCCGTGAAGATCATGTGAAGGCGTGTCCTGTCAGGAAGGTAGGCGGAGGGCTTCCAAGATCGTTTTGTGACGAACAACCTGGAAACCCTCCTGACCGAACTGTATGTGTTCATCGACGACCATGTCGTGCCGCCCCGCCGGGGCGCCAGGGGCTGGCGTCCTCCGGCGGAGCTGGTGTCGGCGCGCGCGTCGGCCATTCGGTACTCCCGTTGCTGGCGCAGATCCATAACGACCGTAGAGAACGGTCGGGTCCAGCCAACAGCGTGGTGTAGTCATGGCATGGCGTGCGGCGGCCGGTGGGCTCGGCAACGACGTCACCGAACGGCTGCGGGCCATCGCCCAGCGCTTCACAACGTCAGCGGCGTAGCCACGCACGCACGGCCCAGGGGCGCCACAGTCGCGACCAGGCGCGTGCCTCATGCGGCTCGCCAGGCCACGGCGACCATGCGGTCGTTCGGTGTTCACGCGCAGAGGGTGAGGCTGGCGGGGATGGCGTCGAAGGCTTCCTCAACACGCTGGATGAGCGATGCCCGTGCCCCTGTGCCGCGGCGGGTGCTGTGGCGTTCGGCCCGGACCCAGTTCTTCGCGCCGCAGCGCCAGGCTCCCAGCGCCAGCTCGCCGAGCAGCCGCAGCCGGACGTCGTCGCGGCTGTCGACACCGAGCGTCGTCTCCAACTCGGACACCAGCAGCTCCTGCGTCTTGAAGGACGTGAGGGTGCTGTGGTCGCGCAACGCGGGCGTGCGCCCGATGAGGCGTCGCGTTGCGATGAAGCGGCGCTCCCAGTCGGCGTCCATCCCCTCCAGCGCGGAGATCAGCGCCGTGCGCAACGCGGTCAGGAACGGGCCGTCCGGTTCGGCGCGGGCGAACTCGTCCAGGTACGCCTGCCACAGTTGCGCCTCTGCGGCGATCGCCACGTCCTCCTTCGAGGCGAAGTAGCGGAAGAACGTCCGCTTCGACACCTCGACCGAGTCGACCAGCTCGTCGAGCGTGACGCCGTCGAACTCCCGCGCCGTGAACAGCTCCAGGGCCGTGTCGACGAGCGCCTGCCGGGTGCGCAGCTTCTTGCGCTCGCGCAGCGGCAGCCTGCCCGCGTCCACGGCCGCCCCGGAAGCTCCCACGCACATCACCCTCACCGTTCGTTGTCGTCCTGCGTCCGAGACTACCTCATACTATGCCTCTCATTGTAATATGCCACTGAGTGGCGTAAGTTGGCGTTGATCCATCAGGGCAGGGAGGTAGCGGTGATCGAATCCGAATCAGCGGACACCGTCGAGCACAACGTGCCCGCACTGGGGGTGCTCCTGCTCGCGTCGACGCTGGGCGTCATGGCGGGCGCGATTGTCATGCCCGTGCTGGAGGTCATCCGTGGCGATCTGCGGGTGACCGGGACCGCCGCAGGGCTGATCATCACCGCGCACGGCCTGGCGATCGCGGTGGCCAGCCCGCTGGTCG
>WHUD01000198.1 GCA_009377385.1 Actinophytocola sp. | reverse complement strand
CTCGACAAGCTACCGGAGCCGCGCCAGACGCCCCTTCGTGCGGAGACGGCGCTATGCCAGGTCGCTGAAGCCGCCCGCGAGGCTGGCCAGCGCATCGTCGAGGATGTCGGTCAGTCGCGCGTCGGCCTGAGTGAGCCAGTGCTCGTATGCGGCGATGCAGACGCCGAGGGTCGCGTGGCTGACGGTGCGCGGGATGAGCGCGTCAACGTCGAGCCCGAGCCGGTCGGCCACGAACTCGGCGACGACGGTGCGCCACTCGGCGTAGCGCAGCGTGGAGTGCGCCTGGAGTGCGGGCACCCGCAGGATCAGCTCCATCCGCCTGCGGTGCCATGGCACCTCAGCGGGGTCGAAGCGGTTGAAGTTCACGACGACCTCGCGCAGCGCTGCCATGATCGGCTGATCGGCAGAGCAGCGGCCGAACTGCTCCCGCATGGCGTCCAACTGCTCGGTGAAGCTGCCCCAGACGACGTCGTTCTTGGAGTCGAAGTAGCGGAAGAACGTGCGCCTGCCGATGCCTGCGGCGGCCGCGATGTCGTCGACGGTGGTGTCCTCGAAGCCCGCGCGCTCGAAGAGGTCGAATGCGACTCGTTCCAGCTCGTGCTTGCTCGTCGCGGGGCGCCGACCCCTCCGAACGGGCCGGTCACGGTATCGGTCGGACGGTTCTGCTGCCATGACCCTTCCATTTTGGCACTCGATGCCGTTAACGTCGTGACCCCACACACCCACTCGATGAGGAGGAGCGGTTATGAGCGACGTGGCGACCACGGAGACGGTAGCCCAGGCCGAGACGGTCGAAGAGGAGCTACTGGTCGAGGACGTGTCGATCGATGGCATGTGCGGTGTCTACTGACACGGCGTCTGATCAGATGTTCGATCCGGCCCTGCCCTACGAGCTGGCGCCATCGGTGTCGGTGCGACCGGAGCCGTTCGGCGCGCTGGTGTACGACTTCGTGAGCAGGCGGCTGTCGTTTCTGAAGACCCCGCTGCTGGTCAGCGTCGTCCGGGAACTGGCTGAGCAGCCGGACGCCCACGCGGCGCTGACCGCGGCGGAGGTCCCGGACAAGGCGCGCTCCAGCTATCTGGACGCCCTTGCCGGGCTGGCCGCAGCGGGCACCATCCGGCGTCGTCATCGCGAGGAGACGGGATGAAACTGGTAGAGCATTTCAAGGACGGCCTCGACGCGCCGATCTGTTTGACCTGGGAGCTGACCTACGCCTGCAACCTGACGTGCGAGCACTGCCTTTCGTCGTCGGGCAGGCGGGACCCAGCGGAGCTGTCGACAGCGGAGTGCAAGGCCGTCATCGACGAGCTGCAGCGGATGCAGGTGTTCTACGTCAACATCGGCGGCGGCGAGCCCACGGTGCGGCCGGACTTTTGGGAGCTGCTGGACTACGCGGTGAGCCACGACGTTGGTGTGAAGTTCTCCACGAACGGCGTCCGGCTCACCCCGGAACGGGCGCGCCGCCTGGCCGCCATGGACTACGTTGACGTGCAGATCTCCCTCGACGGCGCGACGGCGGAGGTCAACGACGCGGTGCGCGGGCCTGGCTCGTATGTGATGGCGATGAACGCGATGTCGAACCTCGCAGAGGCCGGGTTCACCGGGTTCAAGATCTCGGTGGTGATGACCCGCCACAACATCGCGCAGCTGGACGAGTTCAAGGCCATCGCGGACCGGTTCGGCGCGCAGTTGCGCATCACCCGGCTGCGGCCGTCCGGCAGGGGCGCCGACGTGTGGGACGAGCTGCACCCGTTGCCGGAACAGCAGCGCGAGCTATACGAGTGGCTGGTCGACAACGGCGAGAACGTGCTCACCGGCGACTCGTTCTTCCACCTCAACGCGCTCGGTTCCACCCCGCTGCCCGGGCTGAACTTGTGTGGCGCTGGCCGCGTGGTGTGCCTGATCGACCCGGTCGGTGACGTCTACGCCTGCCCGTTCGCCATCCACGACGAGTTCCTGGCCGGCAACGTCCGTCATGAAGGCGGGTTCGCGCAGGTGTGGCGGGAGTCGGAGCTGTTCGCGGAGCTGCGCAGCCCGCAGACCGGTGGCGCGTGCACCTCGTGTTCTGCCTACGACTCCTGCCAGGGCGGGTGCATGGCGGCGAAGTTCTTCACCGGGCTGCCGCTGGACGGCCCCGACCCGGAGTGCGTCAAGGGCAACGCCGAGCCCGCGCTCGCCGCCATCGGTGCTGGAGCCGCGATCCCGAAGCCCGACAAGGACCACTCCCGCACCGCCTACCGACGGCCGGTCGCGCTCGGCATGCCCGCGCTCGGCCGTACGCCGGATCGGGCCTGCGACACCAGCCCCCTGGCGGGCCTGCCCTGAGTGGATCTTGAGGCACGGTCCACCCGAGAACACGAAGGACATCTGATGGCCAGTACGAAAGAGTGGTTCGAAACCGTCGCCGAGGCGAAGGTCCGAGCGAAGAAGCGTGTGCCGAAGCCGGTGTATCTGGCGCTGCTCGCCGGGTCGGAGGCGGGCGTGACGCTGGCGGACAACGAGACCGCGTTCGCCGAGCTCGGCTTGCGGCCGCGCATCGCCGATCTGCCCGCCGAGCGCCGCCAGGCGACGTCGGTGCTGGGGCAGGAGATCTCGCTGCCGGTGATCTGCTCCCCGACCGGGGTGCAGGCGGTCGACCCCGACGGCGAGGTCGCCGTCGCCCGCGCGGCGGCGGCGTCCGGCACGGCGCTCGGGTTGTCGTCGTTCGGGTCCCGACCGATCGAGGACGTCGTCGCGGCGAACGACAAGACGTTCTTCCAGGCCTACTGGCTCGGCTCCCGCGACGCGATGCAGGCCCGGTTCGACCGCGCCAAGCAGGCTGGGGCGAAGGGCATCATCGTCACGCTGGACTGGGTGTTCGCCACCGCCCGCGACTGGGGCAGCCCACCGCTGCCTGAGAAGATCGACTTCAAGACCGCGGTCCGGTTCGCTCCGGTGGTGCTGCCCCGCCCCGGCTGGTTGTGGCGATTCGCCCGCAGCGGGAAGCTGCCTGACCTGACCACCCCGAACCTCGTGGCCGCAGGCGAGACCGGGCCGCCGTTCTTCGGCGCCTACGGCGAGTGGATGGGCACCCCGCCACCGACCTGGGACGACCTCGCCTGGCTGCGCCAGCAGTGGGACGGCCCGTTCATGATCAAGGGCATCTACCGGCCGGAGGACGCCAAGCGGGCGGTCGACATCGGTGCCACCGCGATCTCGGTGTCCAACCACGGTGGCAACAACCTCGACAGCACCCCGGCCGCGATTCGCGCCCTGCCCGGCGTCGCCGACGCCGTCGGTGACCAGATCGAGGTGCTGCTCGACGGCGGCATCCGGCGCGGCAGCGACGTCGTCAAGGCCATCGCCCTCGGCGCGAAGGCCGTCATGATCGGCAGGCCGTACCTGTGGGGCCTCGCCGCGAACGGCCAGCAGGGCGTGCACAACGTGCTGGAGATCCTGCGCCAGGGCATCGACTCTGCGCTGTACGGGCTCGGCAAGGCGTCCATCGACGACCTCACGCCGGACGACGTCCTCGTGCCGGACGGCTTCACCAGGAGAATGTGATGGCACGGGTCGCGGTAGTCACCGGCGCCGCCCGCGGCATCGGCGCGGCCACCGTCCACCGGCTGGCCGACGCGGGCTGGCGCGTCGTCGCCGTCGACCGCTGTGCCGACGACCCCCGCGTCGGCTACCCGCTCGGCACCAAGGAGCAGTTGACGTCGGTGGCGAAGGCACACCCCGGTGTGGTGCTCGACGTCGTCGCCGATGTCCAGGACATCGACGCGCTCCGCGACGTCGTCGCCCGTGCCGAGCAGGAGTTCGGCGGTGTGGACGCCGCCATCGCGGCGGCCGCCGTCATCACCGGCGGGCGTCCGCTGTGGGAGACGGACCCCACCGACTTCGACCCGCTGTTCGACGTCGGCGTCCACGGGGTCGCGAACCTCGCCCGCGCCGCCGTGCCCGCAATGCTCCGGCGGCCGGAGCCCCGCAGCGGGCGGTTCGTCGCGCTCGCCTCAGCCGCCGCCCATCACGGGATGCGGCACCTCGCCGGGTACAACGCCGCCAAACATGCCGTCTACGGCCTCGTCCGCGGCCTCGCCCACGACCTGCGTGGCACCGGCGTCACAGCGACCGCCGTCTCCCCCGGCTCCACCCGCACCGCGATGCTGGCCGAGTCCGCTCGCATCTACGACCTCGACGACCCCGACGCCTTCGCAGGCCACCAGCTCCTCGGCCGCATCCTGGAACCCGACGAGGTCGCCGCCACCGTGTGCTGGCTGTGCAGCACGGACGCGGGCGCCATCACCGGAAGCGTGGTGCACGCCGACGGCGGGTTCACACCGTGATCCTCGCGGCCGACCCATCCCTGCGCCGGACTGGCAAGACTGTCCTCGGCGGCTCTCCGCTGCGGCTGCTGCGCCTCACCGGCGAGGGCACGCGCCTGCTCGACGGGTGGCTGGCTGGCGCGCCGGTCGGCGACGACCCGCGCGACGTCCGCCTGGCCCGCCGACTGCTCGACGCCGGGCTGGTGCACCCCGTCGGTACCGGGACCGGCCGCTACGGCGCCGCCGACGTCACCGTGGTCGTGCCGGTCCGCGACGACCCGGACGGTGTCGCCACGGTGCTGGCCGCCACCCGCGACGTCGCGGCGCGGATCGTCGTCGACGACGGCTCCGCCGCACCGCTGCTCTGCGCCACGCTGCGCCATGCGGCGTCGGCGGGGCCGGCGGCCGCCCGCAACACCGGCTGGCGCCACGCCACCACGGACCTGGTGGCGTTCCTTGACGCCGACGTCGCGCCTGACCCCGGCTGGCTCGACGCGATCCTGCCGTTGTTCGACGACCCCGAGGTGGCGGCGGTTGCCCCGCGTGTGCGGAGCATTCCCGGACGCGGCGTCCTCTCCCGGTACGAGGCAGATCGCGGCGCCCTCGACCTCGGCCCGCACCCGGCGGAGGTGAGGCCGCTGAGCAGGGTGAGCTACGTGCCGAGCGCCGCACTCGTCATGCGCCGCGACGTGCTGTCCGCCGTGGGCGGATTCGACGAGACGATGCGCTTCGGCGAAGACGTCGACCTGGTGTGGCGCATCGTCGACACCGGCGGCGTCGTTCGCTACCAGCCAAGCGCGACGGTGTGGCACCGGCCGAGGTCCACGGTGCGGGCATGGGCACGGCAGCGGTACCACTACGGCACCTCCGCCGCGTCGCTCGCCAGCAGGCACCCCCGGCGCGTCACCCCGGCGCGGTTCAGCCCGCGCAGCATCGCCGCCTCGGGTCGGCTGGTCCGGACACTGCGCGCCAACGGCTTCGACACCGGCCCTGCGGTCACGGTCGCCGCGCAGAGGCAACTCGCCGTCGTCACGATGCTGGCCGAAGCCATCCGGCGCACCTGGTTTCCCCTCGCACTGCTCACCCGGCGCGGGCGCAGGGTCCTGCTCGCCGCCCTGCTCCCCTGCCTGCTCGACGCGCTCCGCACCGGCCGAGGGCCCCGTTGGCTGGCGCTGCGGATCGCTGACGACGTCAGCTACGGCGCAGGGGTCTGGGCAGGCAGCGTGCGCCACCGCACCGCACGGCCCCTGCTGCCCCAGCTCGCCAGGCAGGACCGGTGAACCTGGGCAGCACGCGGTGGCCGGACCTCGCCGACCGGGATGTGGTGCTCGCCGTCCCGCTCGGCGCGACCGAACAGCACGGCCCGCACCTGCCCCTGGACACCGACACCACCATCGCCACCGAGCTGTGCCACCGACTCGCGTCCGCCGTGCCCGGCATCGCGGTCGCGCCACCAGTCCCGTACGGCGCCAGCGGCGAGCACGCAGGCTTCCCCGGCACCCTGTCCATTGGCCAGGCGGCCATGGAACTCCTCGTCACGGAACTGGTCAGGTCAGCGGACGCCTACGCAGGCGTGATCATCGTCAACGGTCATGGCGGTAACATCGAGCCGGTGCGCAGGGCAGTGGACCGTCTCACCACGGAGAACCGCAAGGTGCTCCTCTGGCAACCGACCGCGCCCGCCGACGACAGCCACGCCGGACACACCGAGACCTCGGTCATGCTGCGACTACGCGCATCGGATGTCAGCATCGATCACGCCGAACCCGGCAACACCGAGGCCCTGGCCACCCTGATCGATCGGCTGCGTACGTCCGGTATCAAGGCGGTGAGCCCGAACGGCGTGCTCGGCGACCCCACCGGCGCGAGCCCCAAGGCCGGGGAGGAAAACTTGCAACGATGGGCGGACGACCTCGTCACGGCAGTCGCCCGATGGCTGCCCGACCTCAGCAGTAAAGGAGCTTGAGTGAG
>WHUD01000197.1 GCA_009377385.1 Actinophytocola sp. | reverse complement strand
CACATCATGACGGATGGACCACTAAATGAAGCGCTTATTTATCGGCAAGTCCTAACGGCGGTACGCGGCACGCAGCAGGTCCGGCAGCGAGCGGCCGCGCAGTGTGGCCTCGACCGGCGGCAGCTGGTCGAGCAGGGAGGCGCTGGCGGTGAGGTGCGGGCTCGGCCGGGGTAGCTCGCCCTGCATCGTGAAATAGCTGTCCAGGCAGTCCTCGAGCGGGGCGCCGGCGTGCTCAGCGGTGTCGGCGGCGGGCGGGCCGTCGGAGCGCGCCGCGTGCAGGTTGCCCAGGAGGTCTTCCCTGTCCCGGCCCCGCCACGCGAGGATGCGGAAGGGGTCCTCGTCGAAGGACTCCGCGAGCAGGTAGAACGTCGCCGCGAGGTGCTTGCACGGCACCTCCCAGTCCGGGCATGAGCAGTCCATCGACAGCTCGCCCGCGCTGGCAGGGAACAGCGATAGCCCGAGCCCGGTGAACACGTCCTCGATGTCGTCGGGCATCTCCCCGGCGAGGAGCTTGGCCAGGTACCAGGCGTTGCCGGCGAGCTCGCGCTCCAGTTTGGCCCATTCGGCCTTGCCGAACGCCGTGACGCCTACGCGCACCCGATACGGCCGCGCGCGGCTGCCCTGCACCTGCGCGGTGATCGAGCCTGCGTCGACGTCGAGGGAGAGCACCTGCCCCTTGCGGGCGTAGTTTCGGCCGCGCTGCAGCCGGGTGCCGACGCCGATGTCCTCGAGCACCGAGATGAACCGTTCGGACCACCACGTCTGGGCGATGGCGCCGCGCTTGCTGCGCGCCTTGAGGCCGCCCTCGACGGCGCGGGGCTTCGATGGCGGCGGGAAGGCGGAGTACCCCCGGGTGTTCGGGGGTGTCCCCCGGCGACGCCTACTCACCGACGGCTCCCTCCGACAGGGCGAACACCTTGCGCAGCTCGCCGGTGGACAGCTCGGTGAGCCAACCTTCACCGTCGCTGATGACCAGGTTGGCCAGGGCCTTCTTGTCCTCGATCATCTGGTCGATCTTCTCCTCGAGGGTGCCGGTGCAGATGAACTTGCGGACCTGGACGTTTCGCTGCTGCCCAATGCGGAACGCGCGGTCGGTGGCCTGGTTCTCCACCGCTGGGTTCCACCACCGGTCGAGGTGGATGACGTGGTTGGCGGCGGTGAGGTTGAGGCCGGTGCCACCCGCCTTCAGCGACAGCAAGAAGATCGGCGGCCCCTCGCCGGACTGGAACCGCTGGACCATTTCGTCGCGTCGTTTCTTCGGGGTGCCGCCGTGCAGGTAGGCGACGTCGGTGCCGAAGCGGGCGGAAAGGTGTGGCAGCAGCATCTCGGCGAACGCGGTGAACTGGGTGAAGCACAGCACCCGATCCCCCTCGGCGAGGATCTCCTCCAGCAGCTCCTCGAGCCGGATCACCTTGCCGGAGCGCCTGCCGACGGGCGAGCGGTCGTGCAGCACCTGTGCCGGGTGGTTGCACACCTGCTTGAGCTTGGCCATCGCGGCAAGCACGTTGCCGCGGCGCTCGATGCCCTCTGAGTTCTCGATCTTGTCCATCATGTCGTCCACAATGGACTGGTATAGCGATGCCTGCTCCACGGTGAGCTGGCAGTACTGGTTCATCTCGATCTTGGACGGCAGGTCGTCGATGATCGTCGGATCGGTCTTGAGTCGCCGCAGGATGTAAGGTCGGGTGATGGTGCGTAGGCGCTCGGCGGGCTCGGTCGCGCCGTGCCGCTCAACCGGGATGGCGTAGCGGGTGCGGAACTGCTCGGACGAACCCAGTATCCCCGGGTTGAGGAAGTCCATGATCGACCACAGCTCGGCGAGCCGATTCTCCACCGGGGTGCCGGTCAGCGCGACCCGGTGTTCGGCGCGGAGCTGTCGCGTGGCCTTGGCGGTCTGCGAGAGGCTGTTCTTGATCGCCTGCGCCTCGTCCAGCACCACCCGGTGCCAGTCATAGCCGGCGAGCTCGTCGATGTCGCGAGTGCCGGTGGCGTAGGTGGTGACGATCAGGTCGGTCTCTGTCAGCCGCTCGCGCAGTGCGTCGCCGCGCAGGCGTTCCCGGCCGTGGTGGGCGTAGACCCGCAGGTCCGATGCGAACTTGGCGGCCTCGCGTTGCCAGTTGCCGACCAGCGACATCGGGCACAGCAGCAGGGTGGGGCCGGTGTCCGGGTCCTCGGCACGGTAGGCGGACTCCAGCGCGAGCAGCTGCACGGTCTTGCCGAGGCCCATGTCGTCGGCCAGGCACGAGCCGAGCCCGAGCGACGACAGGAACGCCAGCCAGGACAGGCCCCGCTCCTGGTAGGGCCGCAGGGTGGCGGCGAACGAATCCGGCGGAAGCACCGGTTCGAGCGATGTGGCTGCGGTGCCGTCGAGCAGCTCGCCGAGCGGGCCATCGGCCTGTACGCCGGTCACTGGGAGCGGCGTGTCCAGATCGTCGGGGTGGCTGGCGGCCAGCGCAAGGATCTCGGCGGCGGTCTTCGGTTTGTCCGGCTCGCGCTGCAGGAACTCCAGGCCGCGACGCAGCTGCTCGGGATCGACCGCCACCCACTGGCCGCGGAGCCGGACCAGCGGCGCCTTGGCCTCGGCGAGTGCGGCGATCTCGTCGTCGGTGAGCGTGTCGTCCCCGATGGCGAGCTGCCACCGGAAGTCCATCAGCGATTCGCGCGCGAAGTGGCCTTCGGTGACCTTGCCGTCGGTCGGGGTCTGCGCCGATGCCTTGAGGCCGAGCTTGGCGCGGCGGTCCCACCACGACGGCAGCAGCACCCCGAAACCGGCCTCGTCCAGGGCGGGAGCGGCGACCGACAGGAAGTGGTATGCGCCGTCGGGGTCGAGCTCGAGCGCGCGCGGGGTGGCCTGCCGCAGGCCCGCCGCCAGCTCGGGGTAGATGCGACAGGCGCGGCCCAGTTCGCCGAGCAGCAGCTCCTGCGGCCGGTCCAGCCATCGGCTCAGGCTGCCGTCGTCGGACCAGGCCTGTGCGGCGGGCACCAGCAGGCTGAGGTCCTGGGTGGACTGCAGCAGGAACTCCAACCGCCACCCTTGCTGGTCAGCGGCCGGTTCGGTCTCTTCATCGTCGACCAGGTCGTCGAGCAGTTCATCGAGGCTGCGCTGTGGTTCGACCTCGCTGAGCCGGAACGTGGCGCGCGCCGGCCCGACCCGGCCGGTGCCGATCTCGGCCCACGGCCGCAGCTCACGTTCGAGCGCGGAGACCTCGGCCTCGTCGGCGACGAACCGCCCGTCGGGTGTGGTCAGCGCGGCCAGCCACGCCTCGACCGCCGGTACACGCTTCGGGCGACGCCCGCGCCGCGGCGGCACCAGGTCGACGCCGGAAGTCAGCCGGTCGCGGACGGCGGCATCGGCGAGCGCGTGCAGCGCGTCGGTGACCAGGTCGTGCGCATTCGCATAGCCGGTCTCGGCCCGGCACACCGGCGGCATCGCGGTGACCAGCGCCGCGAGCGCGACCACGTCGGGACCTTGCAACGCGGGCCGCCACCGCGCCACGGGGCCGACGTCGTCCTGCAGCACGGTGGGCAGCACGCGGCCGCGGTCGGTGAGCTCGCGGGCGAACGTCGCGAGGTTGGCCAGGTAGTCGATGGAGGCCCCGTACCGGACCTCGGCGTGATCGGCCACCGCTGTCAGCCAGGTGAGTGCGGCCGCGGGCGCGAGCGTGATCGTCGGCACCCGCCACGACAACAGCACCGGCTCGGTGTTGGCAGGCCTGCGCGGCGTGACCCGGGTCAGCTCCGGGGAGTCCAGCGGTGACTTGGCCAGCGACGGCAGCCGCAGGGTGGCGTCGCTGGGCTTGCCTGGCTGGATCTCGGCGAGCACCTCGGCCGGGGCGGCGAACGGGTGCGGGCGTGCCGAACGCAGCGCCTGGCTGCGGCTGGTGACGGTGCGCTCGGAATCCTCCGCCCACAGGCGGACGCCATCCTCGGGGGACCAGAAGCCGTGCAGGACCAGCATGCGCGGACGCCTTCCGTCGTGGCAGGGCTATCGCCGGGCAGCTTACCGATGGCGGCCGAACAGACGGTGCAGACACCCCGGCGAGAGACGCCAACCCTGTGCTTGCGGTCGCCGGAGTGGTCGCGAAGACCCCTGCGCGGTCATCGCCTCGTCACAGGCCGCGACGTGCTTGTACCAAGAAGACCGAAAGTCAGCCGACTAGCACACTCGTTTTGACCAGTTAGTTCGGCTTACTCTCGGTCGGATTGGTATCTACAGACGCTGTAGATTCAGGCTATGACCGGGGCGAACAAGGCGTTGTTGGCGGGTCTGCCCGATCGAGTGCGGCAGTTTCTGGCCGAGCCACCCACGATGGAGAAGACACTGATCGAGCTGAACGTCTCGTGGCCCCGATTGACCGCCGGACTCGCTCGCATGGCCGATGCGGTGCGACTGTTCGTGATCACGTGGGATCCCCTCGAAGGCGTCGTGGACCGAGCCCGCGGGTTCGCGACCACCAACGGCGGTTCGGCCGATCTCGAGATCGTGGTATACGTACCCACGTGGTCGCTGGTGCGGCTGGCCGCCGAACGTAACAGCACCCTCGCCGCCGTCCTGAGCGCGATGGCCGGCTCTGCCGTGGTGACCGCGTCCGGTCACGAGGAAGCGGTCAATTCCAGTCGCTACCCGGATCTGGCCGCGCGAGGCGTCGTTCCGGATCTTCTCTCGGATCTGGCCGCGGGCAGCGCGCTCGGCGCTGCCGCGCAGATCACGGCGGTATCAGTTGAGTGGGAGCCCATCGGGCTCGGTGCCATCACCGATCTCGTCCAGCACGCATTCGGTCCGGTCGACCTCGACCGCTCAATCGTGGAACTCGCCGCTGTCGCCGATGTACGGCAGGGTTGCCCAGCCTGCACCGGTGACCGGTTCGGCTTCCCCGGCGCATTGGCCGAAGCCAAGGAAGCCATGTGCCCGGCTCACCACCGCGAGGCGGAGTCGGTCATCAACCGGCGCCTCGCCAGGGCGAACGCGAGCAACCCGGACGGCTGGGCGGCGATCGCCGGAGCCTCGCTCCGGATCGACCGGCCACACCTGCCGAACGGACTGGCCGCCCGGCTTCCCGGCGCCGACGCCTCGATCTACGTCATCCCGGCACCCGCCGAGCTCGCCGAGCGCGCCGAGGCCGTCATCGAAGCGGCTGGATGGTTCCACGGCCGCGCGGGTGACTTCGCTCTGGCGCTCGGGCAGGAACCTCATCTGGTTGGCCAGCTGCCCGACTGGCTGGCGAACCTCATCCTCGATCTCGGCAGGGCGGGCTTGGGGTTCGAAGCACAGCGGGTCGGCGATGCGCTTGGCCAGGTCGACCCCGACCAGCAGGCATTCTTCGACGGCGAAGTTTGTGTCGCGCTGGCCGAGGCCGACCTCGCCGACGAGGCGCGAGCCCGGATTGATGCCAACCTGGCCCGCTGGCCGGACGACCTCTGGGTCCGTGTGCATGCCGGTGACGCACTCGCCACCCTCGGCGACCGCAAGGGAGCAGAGGAGCACTTCGGCGCCGCGATGAGGATGGCCGACGAGAGCGACGACAACGACGCCATCGCCGAGATCACGCACCGGGTCAGGATGGCTACCCGGCAGAGGCCTGCAGGCGAACGCGGCCACCCGACCAGCCAGCGTCGCCAGCCCAAGCGCAAGCTCAGCAAGGCACAGCGCAAACGTCAGGCACGCCACAAGCGCCGGAAGTGAGCTCGGCGGCGGTATCCTGTGGCGCCATGGTGCAACCGAGACATCACCGGATGCGCAAGCAGCGGCGGCGCGAATCGGCGGGGAGCTGGATTCAGTCGGGCGCGAAGGTCACCATCAAGACCTACGCCAAACGCTATGGCGTTGACAGATACACCGCTTACGAGGACCTCATCGCGATCGGCTTCGCGCTACCGTCCTCCGCGGAACGATGGTCGCGGCGGCCACCCGTCCGGCCCAACCGGGAACCCGACACCCACGCCAACGACGACTGGACGGTGATCGACGGACGCTGGTACTTCGTAGCGGGCTACACGCCAAACGGGGTGCCCTACGGGATCTTCGAGGACGAGTGACCAGGTACCACCCGACGCTGAAGACCCCTTCTGACCCCGATTCCGCGCGTAGCCGGGGAGTTGATCTGCGGGCAGTGCTCGCACGCAAGCGAGGAGGAACGGTGATGACGAAGCATGATCACGAACTGCTCGACGAGATCGCGGACGAGGCGGAGCACGCGAGCCGGGTCAGCGGTAGATCTCTCGCCGGTGACCGACGTCGACGACGGTCACAAGAAGTACGCGGTCGTGGATCTCGTAGATGACG
>WHUD01000196.1 GCA_009377385.1 Actinophytocola sp. | reverse complement strand
GTGGCCTCTCGGTCGCCGTCGTCGAGCGCGACGGGCATGCGACCGGCGCGAGCGTGCGCAACTTCGGTCACGGCTGCATCACCGCGCAGGACGGTATCGCGTTCGACTACGCCATCGCCGCCCGCGACGCGTGGGTGACGCTGGCCAGGGACGCCGGTTTCTGGCTGCGGGAGTCGGGCACGCTTGTCGCGGCACGCGCCGAGGACGAGCTCGCGGTGCTCACCGAGTTCGCCGAGCGTAGGAGCGGACAGGTCACGCTGCTGACGTCCTCGGCAGTGCTGAACCGGGTCCGGCTATCGGGCGATGTGGTCGGCGGCGCGCTGCTGCCGATGGACATCAGGGTCAACCCGCGCGAGGCGGTCCACGCCATCGCGGCCGCGCTCGCCAGGCGCGGCGTGACATTCCACTGGTCAACGACCGCGCACACCGTGACGCCGGGAGAGGTCGTCACGAGCCGGGGACGGATCGCGGCGGGAGGCATCGTGGTTACCGTCGGCCACGACGTCGACCAGGCGGTACTGACCGGGTTCTCGATGCTGCGCTACGACGGTTTCGCCGCCTGCCCGAGCCTGCCCGCGCTCAGGCGGCGACTCACCCGGGAGCACCCCGAGGACGTCGAAGCCGGGCTGAACCTGAACCCGTTCCTGATAGAGCGCCCCGCCGACGGCGTGCGGGTCGTCGCCGTCACTTCCGGCATCGGCATGACCACCGCGCTCGGCCTCGCCCCTGCGGTGCTCGACGACATCGACCACGAGGCAGCGTGAACGTCGAGGCAGAGCTCGCGGACCTACTCGACATGAGCACCGACTCCGAGCAGGCTGGGAAGGTCGGCGACGCTGGGCACGAGGTGGGTGTGCCGTTCGGTGCCGAGCCCGGCAGCGGTCAGCTCGCCGGTCAGCACCCCGACCACCATCGCCACGCCCGCATTGGTTCCGGCACGCAGGTCGAGCACGGTGTCTCCGGCCGCGAGCACGGCACCGACGTCGGTGACGCCGGTTCGCTCCATCGCTCGGAAGATCATGTAGGGCGCGGGCCTGCCAGCCGCGACATCGTCGACGCACACCACGGCGTCGAGCACGGAGTCGTCCCAGCCAAGGGTGGGCAGCAGCGTGTCGATGACGGTCCGGTCGAAACCGGTGTTCAACGCGACCTTGATGCCCTCGGCGCGGAGCTTGGCGAGCGCGTCGGGCACGCCGGGCAGCGGCACCGGCGGGCGCTCGGCGTAGGCGGCGTCGAGGCGGCGGTGGAAGTCGGCGAAGGCCGCGTCGACGGCCGGCTCGCTCGGCCGCTCGCCGGTGCTCTCGGTCACCATTCCTTCGATCGCCTCGCGCTTGTGTGCCCCCATCCACCGCTGCACGTCGTCGGCGGTGGGGCTGCCGCCCGCTGCCACCACGGCTTCCTCCAGCGCGCGGTAGACCGCGTTGTGCTCGTCGACGGTGGTGTTCGCGATGTCGAGTACGACGAGTTCGATCACGATGCGTGCCTCTTTCCTATTCCTGGGTGTCCTGGATGGTCTCGGCGAGCCGGTCGGCCAGCTCTGGCGTCGCGGCGGCCACCCCGGACCATCGCTTGGTGAGGTCGGGATCGATCTCGAGCGGTCGCCCGAAGGCGTCGAGCATCGCTCCCCCGGCGGCGGGCACCAGCACCATCGCAGCCGCGAGGTCGACGATGCGGTGCGTGTCAGAGCCCGCGTCGGCGAAGGCGTCAACGGTGCCCTCGGCGACCAGGGCGGTCTCAAGGCAGCTCGTCGACAGCACCCGGATCCGTCCGGCCTGCTGCGCGACGCGCATCCAGGCGTCGGCGTTGCGCCGGTGCGGGCGCAGCAGGTTCACCGCAGCGCCGTCGAGTTCCCTCCTGCCGGTGGTCCGATACGACACCGCCTCCCCGGCGACGGCGTGCCAGCAGCGGCCGGTATCCAGCCAGCAGGTGAGTGCCTCGGTGGCGGTGCCGTCGACGGCGATCGCGGCGGAGAACGCCGACAGCGGCACCCCGACGGCGGCGTTGGCGGTGCCGTCGATCGGATCGACGACCAGCGTGACGGCCGATCCCCGGTCGACGTGGCCGACCTCCTCGCTGAGCAGGTTGACGCCGTGCCTTGCGGCGACCTCGGCGATGGCGTCCTCAACCAGGACGTCGATCCGCATCGTCGGAGTGCCGTCGGCGCCGACGCCGGTTTTCGCCGCGAGCTCGGCCCGGCCGAGCCGCTGCCGCGCGTCACCGAACGCCGCGACGCCCGCGAGCTGCATCGGCGAGCACAGCGCTGGTCTCTCGCGGGATATCGGGTTCCGGCACCTGCCAGCCGATCAGGTCGGACATGGCTCACCTCCGGTCATCACGGCGCGGACGTCCGGCCATCGCCTGCCGCCTGCCACCAGTGTCAGGTCCGCCCGCAGTCCCGGCGCGACGGCGCCCCGGTCGGCCAGCCCAGCGACCTCCGCCGCACCCGACGTCACCAGGCCCACCGCGGCTGGCAGTCCGATCTCGTCGGCGAGCAGCAAGGCGGCCGCCAGCAACCCCGACGGCAGGTAATCGGAGGCCAGCGCGGTGACGAGGCCGCGCGAGACCAGCTCGCGGCCGGAGACGTTGCCCGCGTGCGACCCGCCGCGCAGCACGTTCGGCGCCCCCATCACCACCGGCAGCCCGTGCTCGCGGGCGGCGGCGGCCGCCTCGACCGTGGTGGGGAACTCCGCCACCGACCCACCCCTTGCGCGCAGGTCGTCGATCTCGGCGGCGGAGTCGGGGTCGTGCCCGAGCAGCCGGATCCGGCCCGCCGTCGCCAGCTCCCCCAGCCAGGCCAGCGACCGCTCGCGGACGTCGAGTTTGGTGGCCCGCTCGGTGATCAGCTCGTCCACCTCGGCGCGCGCCGCCGACTCGGACAGCCCCTTGGTGCCGCTCAGGTAGCGCTCGTAGTAGCCACGGTCGGCGTACTGCCCCTGGCCGGGAGTGTGGTCCTCGTGCGACACCAGCGCAGCGGTGTCGCCCTGCTCCCCCAGCCTGCGTTGCAGCGCGGCCAGCCCGTCCGGGCAGCGGACATCCAGCCGGTACAGGATGCGGTGGTCGACGAGTCCTTCGGTGCGGTCCGCGACGACGTCGCAGGTCCGCTCGGCGGTGGCCACCGACCGGTCCAGCCCGCCCGCCTTGCTGTCCTCGAACCCGGCGCCGTGGAACACCGTGGTGATCCCGGCGGCCCGTAGCTTGCCCTCGAAGGACAGCACCGCGAACTCCATCGGCAGCTCCGCGCCCGGGCGTGGTCGCCGTTCCTTCTCCAGCCCGTCGCTGTGCACGTCGACCAGGCCGGGCAGGCACAGCATTCCCTGGCCGTCGACGTCCGGCTCGATGCCGGGCCGGTGCGGCTCGACGGCGGCGATCCGGCCGTCGCGCACCGCGATGAGCGCGTCATCGAGCACCGCATCCGGTAGCACCGCTGTGACGTGCCCGAGCACGTAGTCACGTGGCGCCGCCCCCAGCGTCCACGGCCCGCCGAGCGCCTCCATCACCTGCGTCATGTCCAATGGTTCGGACCTGCGAGCAGTCCTCGGTGCCGATGATTCGGACCTGCGAGCAGTCCTCATGCCGCCACCTCCAGTACTTCCGCCGGTGTGCCCTGGTGGATGATCTGACCGTCGCGCATGACCAGCACGCGGCTGGCGAGCCGGTGCATGGCCGCCGCGTCGTGGAACACCGCGAGCACCGCGACCCCGTACGCGGCGAGCGAGTCCACCAGGTCCAGCGCCGCCTCCCGGTTCGCCGGATCCAATGCGGACACCGGCTCGTCGAGCAGCAGCAGCCGGGGCGGCTGCACCGTGCCCGCGGCCAAGTTCACTCGCTGCCGCTCGCCGCCGGAGAGCACGCAGCAGTCGACATCCCACAGCGCCTCGTCCAGGTTCAGCCTGCGCAGTGCGTCGACGGCGGCATCGGTGGCGGCGTCGGTGTCCAGGCCCCGCCTGCGGGCGGTGGCCGCGACGACCTGGAGCGGGCCGGTGCGCGGCGGGGCGGTGAGGAACTGGGCGACGTAGCCGAACTCCCGCCCGCGCAGCCGCGCCATCGCCCGGTCGCTCAGCCCGGTCAGCTCGACGTCGCCGGTACGCAGCAGCACCGACCCAGCGTCCGGCAGGTAGGTGCGGTACAGGCAGCGCAGCAGCGAGGACTTGCCAGCCCCGCTCGGCCCCGCCAGCGCCACGTGCTCCCCGGCGCGCAGGTCGAGATCGACGTCGC
The DNA here is from genome assembly GCA_009377385.1 of Actinophytocola sp. GTDB lineage: Bacteria > Actinomycetota > Actinomycetes > Mycobacteriales > Pseudonocardiaceae > Haloechinothrix_A. The sequence goes on along the minus strand of WHUD01000196.1, from coordinate 2,091 downwards.
GCAGCGAGGTGACCTGGCGGCCGTCGATGGTGTGCAGGGTGAACGTCTTGCGCAGCCCGCGCGCGGTCAGCACGGTCTCGGACATCAACGTCTCGGACATCGGGTCACCTCCGTGCCGCGGCGACGAGCCGCTGGGTGTAGGGGTGGTGGGGGTCGTGCACCAGCTGGTCGGTCAGGCCCTGCTCGACCATCCGGCCGAGCTGCATGACGCAGCTGCGGTCGGTGAGCGTCTCGATGACCGCGAAGTCGTGGCTGACGACGACGGCCGCGACGTCGCGTTCGGCGAGCAGGCCGCGCAGCAGGTCGAGCACCCCTGCGGCGACCGAAGCGTCGAGGCCGGTGGTCGGCTCGTCGAGCAGCAGCACCGGCGGCTCGGTGGCCAGCGCCTTGGCGATCTGCACCCGCTGCCGCATGCCGCCGGAGAACGTGGCGACCGGATCGTCCATTCGCGACAGCGGCACCTCGACCCTGTCGAGCAGCTCGGCCGCCTTGCGGCGCATGGCGTGATAGCCGCGCCAGCCCGCCGCGGTGAGTCGTTCGGCGATGTTGCCCCCGGCGCTCACGCCGAGGTCGAGCCCGGCGGACGGATCCTGGTGCACGACCGCGAGCTGGTCGACGCGCAGCCTGCGGCGTTCGGTGCCGGACAGCGTGAGGATGTCGGTGCGGCCGCCGTCGACGCCGCTCAGATACACCCTGCCCTCGGTCGCGGTGACGTCGCCGGTGACGCAGCCGAGCACCGTCGACTTGCCCGACCCGGACTCGCCGATGAGGCCGAGCGCCTCGCCGGGCGCGACGTCGAACGACACGTCCCACGCCGCCACGACCGCGCCGGTCGCGGGGCTGATCGCGGTGCGGTACTCCGGCCCGGTGCCAGCCACGGCGGCCGCACCGCCGAGGCCGTGCACCTTGCCGATGCCATCCACCTTGAGCGCCCACTCCTGCTCACTCGCCACCCGCTCGCGCTCGGTGACGGGTGCGGGCGCCTCGGAGGTAGTCACGCCCACCCGCCGCGACGGGTCGGGCAGCAGCGCCAGCGGCGACCACTCCCGGTGGGCCGCGACGTCGGCATCGCCGTCACGCACCCTGGCGCACCATTCGGTGTCGCTGCACGCGTAGCCGCCGAGGGGGCCCGCTTCGACAAGAAACGCGTCGTCGCGCCCGCAGCGCGCGCACGATGACCCCGGCGCGTACTCGACCTCGAACGGCACGTCGTCGAAGGTCAGCGGCTCGACGTCGGTGTGCGGCGGCACCGCGTAGATCTTCTTCTCCCTGCCAGCGCCGAACAGGCTAAGGTGCTCCGCCTGATGCAGCCGGGGCACGTCCCAGCGCGGGATCGGCGTTGTGGCCATGACGTAGCGGCCGCCGACGAACACCGGATACCCGGTGGACTGGGTGATCAGTCCATTGCGGACCAGGTCTTCGTAGAGGCTGACCCAGATCATCGCGTAGTCGTTCTCGGCGTGCATCCGGCCGCACTCGCGCACCGACTTCTGCACCCCGCGCAGCGGCTCGGGCACTGGCACCTGCAGCACCAGCGTCTGGTCGCCGCCGAGCCAATCCTCAGGCACCCGATGCCTCGTCTGCACGATCGACGCATCACGGGTGTCCGCAGTCTCCGCACAGCCCGTACTGGCGCTGACCAGCCTGCGCAGGTTGGTGGCGTTCACCCCGTCGTCGTCGCCCTGGTCGATCACCTTGACGGTGTCGTCCGCGCCGACGAGCGCCAGCGTGATCTGCAGCCCGCCGGAGCCCCAGCCGCGCGCGACCGGCATCTCCCGCGACCCGAACGGCACCTGGTAGCCGGGCACGCAGATCGCGGTGAGCACGGCGCGGCGGATCTCCCGCTTGGCGCCCTCGTCAAGCAGCCCCGGCGCTCCGGCGTGGACGGAGGCGAGCGTTGCGGTGACGGTCATCGGCAGGTCCTCCCGAATGGCGATGGCTCCCGGTCGCCGTCAGGTGTGACGCCTGCCTGCATGGCCTGCTTGCGCTCGGCCATCGACCGGAAGGTGACGTAGTGCGGCAGCTTCAGGTGTTCCAGGAAGCCGGTCGAGTCCAGCCCGTCCGTTGTCAGCAGCAACAACTGCTCCAGCG
>WHUD01000195.1:238-6406 GCA_009377385.1 Actinophytocola sp. | reverse complement strand
TTCGAAGACGGCTACGTCCGCCGGATCCCCTCGGCCGAAGACATTGAGCGGGTGGAGGACCACGTGTCGGACAGCTGGGTGCAGCTCGACATCGACGAAGGCGTCCGGTTGTCGGAGGCGGCGGCGCAGGACAGCTACAGTTACGAGCTCGCGCACATCTTCATCGGCGCCCACAGCGAACAGGAGCTGCACGAGAAGTACGAGCAGTGCCTTGCCGGGCTGCCATTCGAGTTCGACGAATAGGAACGCCATGAGCACAGCACCACGCCACGCCCGCGTCATCGACACACTGCGCGTCGGTTCGCACGTCGTGTTGCCCAACGTCGCCACCGGGGTCATCCAGCGGCGGGAACCGGTGATGGGCCTGGCCGACCGGCTGCAGTTGGACCGGTTCGGGATCCGCCGCATGCAGCGGCTGCGCGCCCGTCACGGCACCGGTCTGCTGCGGCTGCGCGTGCCCGGCCGGTCGATGGCGCTGGTGCTCTCCCCCGACGACGTCGGCACGATCCTCGCCGACGCGCCGGAGCCCTATAACCCCGCCACCCTCGAGAAACGCGCCTCGCTGGCGCACTTCCAGCCACACGGTGTCCTGATCTCGCGCGGCGATGCGCGCCCGCAGCGGCGACACCTGAACGAGGCGGTGCTGGACACCCACCAGCCGTTGCACCGGCTGGCTGACAGCATCGTGGCTGTCGTCGTCGACGAGGCCATGCGGCTCATCGGCAACGCAACGTCGGCTGGCGAACTGACCTGGCAGGAGTTCAGCGAACAGTGGTGGCGCATCGTGCGCAGGGTGGTGCTCGGCGAGCAAGCCGCAGACGACACGTTACTGATCACCCAGCTGGAGTCGCTGCGCAGGCGGGCCAACTGGGCCTACCTCGCACCACGCGCGAGCGGGACCCGGCAGCGCTTCGCCGGACGCCTCGCCGAGTACATCGACCACGCCGAGGCGGGCAGCGTCGCCGGGCTCATCGCCGACACCCCGGCCGGCCGGGACGCCGCGCCCTACGATCAGGTGCCGCACTGGCTGTTCGCGTTCGACGCCGCTGGCATGGCTGCATACCGCGCGCTTGCGCTGCTGGCCAGCCACCCGGATCTGGCCGAGAGCGCCCGCGAGGAGGTGCACGGCGATGAGACACAGCAGTTGCCGTTCCTGCGGGCGAGTGTGCTCGAATCCGTGCGGCTGTGGCCGACAACGCCGCTGCTGCTGCGGGAGACCACCAGCACGACCGAGTGGGACGGCACGTCTCTCCCCGCGGGCACGACGTTGCTGATATACACGCCGTTCTTCCACCGTGACAAGCGCACGCTGTCCTATGCCGATCGATTCGCCCCTGACATCTGGCTGGACGGCACCGCGCGGGAGAATCCCGCCCTCGTCCCGTTCAGCGACGGTCCTGCGCAGTGCCCCGGCGAGAACCTCGTCCTGCTGGTGTCGAGCACGCTGCTGGCGCGGTTGCTCACCGCGCGAGGCTTCGAGCAGACCGGCGGGCACCGGCTCGATCCGACGCGCCCGTTGCCGTCGACGTTGAACCCCTTCGCGCTGCGCTTCGCGGTGACATAGCGCAGCGGCAGGTCAGCGCTCGTCCCACTCCTCGCCGGTGACCGTGGCGTCGTCTTCGTCGAAGGCCACCGGGATCGCCTGGTCGGCGGCGTCGACGTCGCTGACCTCGCGCTCGGGGACCCTGTCCGGCGCGGGATCTGGCTCGGCCACGGTGGCTTCCCGCTGGTCCAGCGCGTCGGCGACCGGCGCCTCGTCGTCGATCGCGGGCTCGGGCGCGGACTCGTCGTAGTGTGTCACCTGTGGCGGGTACCCGATCGCCACGCGCCTATGCACCGGCTCGTCCAGGTCGTCGCGGGACAGATTGGCGACCTGCCCGGTGCGGTAGGCGGTCCTGCCGAGCAACTGCGCCAGTACCGGCGCGGTGATCACCTGGAACAGCGCGACCAGCCCCAGCCCGGCCGCGGCCTTCGCGTCCAGCCGCACCGCCGCCCCTGCCAGGATCAGCAGCAGCCCGAACGTCTGCGGCTTCGTCGCCGCCTGCACCCGGCTCATCACGTCGGGAAAGCGCACCAGCCCGATCGCGCCAGCCACGCCGATCAGGCCGCCACTGAGCAGCAGCACGGCCGAGATCACGTCGGTCATCGGTGCCGCCGCCGTTCCGCGATGGTTCGCACTGCGGTGAGCGAGCCGATGAAGCCGACGAGCGCGACCGTGATGGGCAGCGCCAGCTCGCCGGATCGTCCCGTCATGGCCATGTTGGTCACCGCGCCCGCCACGAAGAGCGCCACGATCACCTCAAGCGCGACGATCCGGTCCAGCGTGGACGGCCCGTACAGCAGCCGCCCTGCCGCCAGCAGCGCGGCGACGCCGAGCAGCCCGAACATCACCGTGAACACCACCGTCATCGGCTCACCTCCCGTACGTCGACGTCGCCCCGCGCCCCGAACGTGCCCAGCACCAGCCGTTGTAACCGGTCAGCGGTCCTGCGCACCTGGCTCACGTCGGTGCTGCCCGCCGTGCCAAGCGCGTGCACGTAGTACCGCCGCCGCGCCCGGTCGATCTCGACGACGAAGGTGCCCGGCGAGAGCGTCAGCAGGCTCGCCGCGATCGCGGTGGGCATGTCGTCGTCGCTGAGCAGGTCGACGGCGACGATCGACGTCGACACGCTGCCGCCGTGCCGCAGCGCGTCCCAGCCGACCCGCACCCCGGACACCGCGACGTCGGCGAGCACGTACCCGGCGAGCAGCAGCAACGGAATCGGCCGCACCACCAGCCGTTCGGCCACGTCGGGCAGCGGGAACAGCACCACAACCGCGACGGCGACGGCGATGCCGGATGCCACCGCGAACGGCGTCAACTCCCACCACACCAGCAGCCAGACCGCGACCAGCCACAGCACGGTGGGGAGGCGATGCGACAGCCGCCAGCGCGTCATCGGTCACCTCCCAGCACGGCCGACCGGTACGAGGTCACGTCGAGCACGCTGTGGGCAGCGCGGTCGGCCACTGCGGACAGCGGTCCGGCAAGCGCGGCCATCGCCACGCCCGCGCCGACGAGCACCGCGCAGGCCGCCGTCATCACTGGGGACAGCTGGCCCGACCGTTCGGCGTCGGCGCTGCCCTCCTTGCCGCTACCCCAGAACGCGATGACCCACACCCGCGCGAGCGCGTACAGCGTCACGAAGCTGACGGCGACTGCGGCCCCGGCGAGCACGACGCCCATTTCCGTGCCGCTGGCCGCGCCGCCGCGCAGCAGCGTGACCTTGGCGAGGAACCCGGACAGCGGCGGCAGCCCCGCGAGGTTGATCGCGCCGACCGCGAACAGCACGGCGAGGCCGGGCCGCTGCCGCGCCACCCCGCCCGGCATTCTGCGCAGCGACGTCGCTCCGGTGTGCCTGGCGACAAGCCCCAGCACAAGGAACAGCCCCGCCTGCACCGTGATGTGATGCAGTGCGTACAGAATGGCCCCGGTCAGCCCAGCCGTGCTGAACAGGCCGAGCCCGAAAAGCATGTACCCGATGTGGCTGACGAGCAGGAACGACAGCATCCGGTTCACGTCGTCCTGCGCGACCGCGCCGAGCGCCCCGATCACCATCGTGACGAGCGCGGCGACCAGCAGCACCTGCCAAGCCTGCTGGTGGGCGAACACCGCCGTCTGCACCCGGATCAGCGCGTACACGCCCACCTTCGTCAGCAGCCCTGCGAACACGGCCGTCACCGGCGCCGGCGCGGTCGGGTAGCTGTCCGGCAGCCAGAAGTGCAGCGGCACCACGGCGGCCTTGATGCCGATGACCGTCAGGAACAGCAAGCTCAGCGCGCCACGCGTCGTGGGGTCGACACCGGCCAGTTTCTCGCCGAGGTCGGCGAGGTTGACCGTGCCCGTCGCCGCGTAGACCAGCGCGATGAGCGTGATGAGCAGCAACGTCGACGTCAGCCCGGTGATCACGTAGGTCATCGCGGCGCGCACCCGATCCGCCGTCACTCCCCTGGTGATGAGCACGTAGGACGCGGTCAGCATCAGCTCGAACGCCACGAACAGCGTGAACAGGTCCCCGGTCAGGTACGCAAGCATCACGCCGGCGCTGAGCACCAGGTAGACCGGGTGAAAGGAGGTGGTGGCCGCGCGGCCGTAGTCGCTCACCCGTTGCCCGAGCGCGTACAGCAGCACCACGAGGGTCACCACGGCCGACACCAACAGCATCAGCGCGGACAGCCGGTCGGCCACGAGCGTGATACCCGCCGGCGGCGGGTAGCCGCCGAGGCGAAGCACCACAGCGCCCCTGGCGTCGGCGACCCCGAGCAGCACCGCCGCGTCGGCGACCACCACGCTCAGCACGCCGATGCTGACCAGCCGCTGCGCGTGCTGGATGCGGCTGACCAGGAGCGACACTCCCGCCGCCAGCAGCGGCATGAGCGCGGGCAGCGCCACGAGCATGCCGGTCACCGCTGCTCCTCCCGCAGCGAGATTACCGACGCCGGCTCGTCCTCGCTCTCGGGCGCCTCCCTGATCCGGCGGTCCTCGACGTCGTCCTGCACCTCGTCGTCGTCGAGCAGCACCGACGCCCGGTAGGCGAGCGCGAGCAGCAGCACGGTGACGGCGAAGGTGATCACGATCGCGGTCAGCGCCATCGCCTGCGGCAGCGGGTCCGACACCGCGCCGATCGCGGTGCCCGCCTTCGCGGGGCTACCGGCCGGGCCGCCCGCCGCCTGCAGGAACAAGTTCGCGCCGTGGCCGACGAGCACGATGCCGAGCAGCACCCGCATCAGCGAACGCTGCATCAGCAGGTAGAAGCCAGCGCCGTAGAGGACGCCGAGCACCACGACCAGCGTGATGTTGATCGGCATCAGTCCTCTCCTTCCCCGGCGTGCACCCCGGCGCCGAGGGTGCGCAGCAAGTCGAGCACCGCACCGAGCACCAGCAGGTACACCCCGACGTCCAGCGCCAGGTTGCTGCTGAGGCCGACCTCGCTGTCCCACGGCAGGTGCAGCGTCAGCGAGCCCGAGGCCAGCACTGGGGCGCCGAACGCCACCGGCAGCAGGGCGACCACGGTCGTCAGCGCGAGCCCTGCCCCGGTCAGCGCGAGCGGCCGGACGCGGACCGCCGCGGACAGCTCCGCGCTGCCCGCGACGACGTAGCGCAGCACGAACGCCAGCCCGGCGACGAGGCCGCCCGCGAAGCCGCCGCCGAGGTGGTGGTGACCGGCGAACAGCAACTGGACCGACAGCAGCAGCACCGTCGGGAACACCGCGCGCGCGGTGACCTCCAACAGGAGGGAACGCCGCAGCGGCGGGTGGTCCTCCACCGCGAGCAGCCACGGCTGCCTGGGCGTGTCGCTGTCCTCCGGCCACACGTCGCCGCCCGCGACGTCCCCGCCTGCGATGTCATGTCCGCTGTTCGACGCCATTCGCCTCACCATCCACGCGGGCAGCGAGTTCGTCGGTGCGCTGCTGGGGTGGCTCGAAGTGCCGCACTGCCCTGCTGGCGGCCAGGATCAGCCCTGCGGCGCCGGTCACGGCGACGGCGACCACGCTAATCTCGCCGATCGTGTCCATCGCCCGGTAGTCGACCAGGATCGCGGTGACCACGTTGGACGCGCCGGTGTCGTCCTTGGCGTGCCGCAGGTAGTGCCCGCTGGCTTCAGCGGTGGTGCCGCGCTGACTCGACAGCATGACCGCCGCGCTGGCGACAACGACGCCGCCAGCTGCTGCGATCGTCACCTTGAGCCACCGAAAGGGCTGCGTAGGGCGCTCGGAGTCGCGCGAGCTGGCGAACCCAGCGGGGAACTGGCGCAGCACCAGGACGAACACAACCACGGTCAGCGTCTCGACAAGGAACTGCGCCAGCGCGAGGTCGGTCGCGCCGTGCACCAGGAACAGCGCGCCGATGGCGTATCCCGCGCTGCCGACACAGAGCACGGCGGTGAGCCTGCGCCTGGCGATGAGCACACCCACGCAACCGAGCACGATGATCACCGCGAGCGGCGCCTGCACCCAGACGTCCCATGGCCGCAGCCCGCCCTCGACGCCGCTGCCCGCGAACAGCGCCACGGCGGGCACCGTGAACACGGTCACCAGGATCACGCCGAGGTAGACCGGCAGCGATCCCACCTGGATGCGTCCGGTGACCGCCCGGGCGAGCGCGTCGAACCCGTGCACCGTGCGGGC
>WHUD01000195.1:0-228 GCA_009377385.1 Actinophytocola sp. | reverse complement strand
CGAAGCGCCGGGGTGGCCCGGTACAGCAGGTACCCGGCCAGCAGCACCACGGCGGTCAGCCCCAGCGACGGCGTCCAGCCGTGCCACAGCCCGAGCGTGTAGCCATAGCCGTCGGGCGTTGTGTCGGGCATTGTGCTGACGTAGGGATCTCCGACGGCCGTCAGGGCGCTGCCTGCCAGGCCGAGCACCAGGCCGAGCACGGCGGGCAGCACCACCGCGAGCACTGGT
>WHUD01000194.1:6567-6886 GCA_009377385.1 Actinophytocola sp. | reverse complement strand
GCCATCGCCCGGCGCTACGCCTCGCGCGGCGGTGAGTGGGTGTCGGCCGCCGAGGTCGGGGGAGGCTCCGCGCCTCGGAAGGGTGTTGACCGAGTGATACGTGCCACGGTCACCGAGCGCAAAGATTTAGGTGAGGCTAGCCTAATTTCTCGGTAGGATGTGCCGAGGAGGGCTGGATGAACCTTGCGACTAACCGGGTGCCAGCAGCGGGCTGGACGCCGCCCAGGCTGCGGGCGGTAGACGACGCTGCCGTCGCGAGCAGGCCGTACCGCTTCTTCGATGTCGAGGTGCGCCGGACCTGGCGGCTGAGCCCGAGCTT
>WHUD01000194.1:0-6557 GCA_009377385.1 Actinophytocola sp. | reverse complement strand
CGGATTCGACCATCTCGACAGGGGAGCGGACTGGTACGAACGCTGGCGGGAACTGCCCGAGCACCGGCGCAATCCCGTCCGCACCTACACCGTGCGCGCGGTGCGGCAGGAACGTCGCGAGGTCGACGTCGACGTCGTGATGCACGGCGACACCGGGTCGGTGTCGCGCTGGGCGACGCGGGCCGTGCCCGGCGACGCGCTCGCGCTCGTCGGCCCGGACGCCTGGTACCCCGGCGACCATGGTGGCGTGGGTTTCCGCCCGCACACTGGCGCGGAGATCCTGCTCGCCGGGGACGAGACCGCGGTGCCCGCGGTGATGAGCATCCTGGAGTGCCTGCCCGCCGACGCGCGCGGCGAGGCGCTGCTTGAGGTGCCACACGCCGCCGATGTGCTTCCCGTCGACCACCCGCCGGGCGTGCGCCTCACCTGGCTGGCCCGCGATGGCGCGGCACACGGCGACCGGCTGATCCCCGCGGTGCGCGAGACGTCCGCACGGCTCGCGGAGGCAAGTCAGCGCAGGGCGGGACAGCGGCTGTACGAGGTCGACGTCGACACCGACCTGCTCTGGGAGGTGCCGGACATCGCGACCGGCGAGCTCTCCGCCTGGCTTGCAGGCGAGGCAGGAGTGATCAAGACGCTGCGCCGCTACCTGGTCACCGACCTCGGCGTCGACCGGTCCTCGGTCGCGTTCATGGGCTACTGGCGGCTCGGGCGCGGCCAGCCGCTGTGATCAGGACAACGACGTCACCCAACGTCAACAGTTAGGTTTGGTTTACCTAATACGGTAGGGTCACCTTCCGGTGAACCGGAGGTGACTTGTGACTGTTCGTGATGTGCGGGTGGCGACCGACAAGCTCGCCGTCGGGTTCGGCAAGCGACGCGTGCTCACCGATGTCGACCTCACGCTTGCGGCCGGGGAAGTCACCCTGCGGCAAGTCGACGCTGTTGCGCACCGTCGCCGGGCTGCTGCCTCCGCTCGACGGCACGGTGCGCGTCGACGGCGCCCCGCTCCGCTCGTTGTCGCGCCGCGCGCTGTCGCAACGGCTGGCGTTCCTGCCGCAGACGTCGCAGATCCCGGCCGGCGTGACCGTCCGCGAACTGGTACGGCACGGCCGTTACGCCCATCGCGGCGCGTTCGCCAGGCACACCGAGAAGGATCGCGAGTCGATCGAGTGGGCGCTGTCGGTCACCGACGCCGAACCGCTCGCTGAGAAGTGCCTCGACGAGCTGTCCGGCGGCGAGCGGCAACGCGCCTGGCTGGCCACCGTGCTGGCGCAGCGGGCGAAGATCCTGCTGCTCGACGAGCCGACCACCTACCTCGACCTGCGCCACCAGTTCGACGTTCTCGACGTGGTGCGCACGCTGGCGCGGGACTACGACATCGCGTGCGGCGTCGTGCTGCACGACCTGATGCACGCCGCCGCCTACGGCGACACCGTCGTGGTGATCAGCGAAGGCCACGTGCTGCGCTCAGGCCCGCCGGAGGACGTCCTGACCTCCGATGCGATCGAGCGCGCGTTCGGCCTCAGCGTCAACGTCGTGCGCGACCACGAGACCGGTCACCTGGCGTGCTTCCCGCAGCGTCCGCCGGTGGCCTCCTGACGACATTCCAGAAACACCCTGAAATGCAAGGAGGAACTGAATGAAAAGCCTCGTACGTGCGATGACGGCGGGTGGCGCCGCCGTGGCGCTCGCACTCGCGGCTGGATGTGGCGGCGGTACGGTCGCCGACCCCGGCTCCGAGGAGACGCCCAACGCGAACTCGGGTCCGATCTCGGTGGCGACCGCCAAGGGCGACGTCAAGCTGAAGGAGCCCGCGACCAATGTCGTCTCGCTGGAGTGGTCCTACACCGAGGAGTTGCTCGCGATGGGCGTCACCCCGGTCGGCGCCGCCGACACCGAGACGTACGGCAGTTGGGTCACCGCGCCAGGGTCGGAGCTGCCTGGCAGCGTGACCGACGTCGGGTCACGACAGGAGCCGAGCATCGAGAAGATCAAGGCACTCGATCCCGATCTGATCGTCTCCGACGTCGACCGGTTGACCGCGAACTATGACCAGCTCTCCGAGATCGCGCCGGTGGTCGCCTTCGACCCGACCACGAAGCCGCAGCTCGAGACCATGAAAACGAACTTCACCGAGCTGGCAGAGGCCGTCGGCAAGGAGGAGAAGGCCAAGGAGGTGCTCGGCGAGCTCGACGCCAAGGTCGACGAGGTCAAGGGCAAACTGGCGGACGCAGGCGAGTCCGGCAGCACCTTCGCGCTCGCCCAGGGCTACACCTCCGGTGGCGCGCCGGGCATCCGGATGTTCACCAACGACTCGATGGCCGGGTCGCTGCTCGAGTCGGTGGGACTGAAGAACGGCTGGAGCGGCAAGCCGGATAGCTGGGGAATGACCACGGTCGGCGTCGAGGGCCTGACCAACGTGGACAAGGACGCCCGCTTCCTCTACGTCGCGCTGAAGTCCGACGACCCGTTCACCAGCGTGCTCAAGGACAACGCCGCCTGGAAGAGCCTGCCGTTCGTCACGCAGGACAAGATCTCCGCGCTCGACCCTGGCACGTGGCTGTTCGGTGGCCCGCTGTCGGCGATGCAGCTGCTCGACGAGACCGCCAAGGCGTACACCGCCTGACGTCCGTGCTCAAGGCCAAGCGCGTCCGGCTGCGCCGCCCACCCGTCGTGTTGGTGGGCGGCGCAGCCGCGTGCGTGCTGCTCACCGTCACCGTCGTGCACCTCGGACTCGGAGCGTCCGGCGTCGGCATCGCCGACATCGGGAGCCTGTTGGCGGGCAACGACGACCCGCGCACCGAGGCGATGCTCTGGGGCGCGCGGCTGCCGCGCACCCTCGCCGGGCTGGTCGCCGGGATCGCGCTCGGCGTAGCCGGCACGCTGATCCAGGGCGTCACCCGCAACCCGCTCGCCGCGCCTGACACCCTCGGCATCAACGCCGGCGCGTACCTCGCCGTCGTCGTCGTGGCATTCGCCGGGATCGACGTCGGACTGCTCGGCGGGGCTGGGGTGGCGTTCGTCGGCGGGCTCGCCGCGATGGTGGTGGTGTACCTGCTGACGGTCGGCGGGGTGCTCACCCCTGGCCGGGTGCTGCTCGCGGGCGCAACGGTGACGCTCGCGGGCATGGCAGTCGCCGACTTCCTGCAGATCCTCGACGAGAACTCGACGCGAGGGCTGTACTTCTGGGGCCAGGGCTCGCTGTTGCAGACCGGACTGCAGCGCCCGCTGCTGTGCGGCGTCGTCGTGCTTGGCGCGGTGTCGCTGACGCCGCTGCTCGCCCGCCCCATCGACCTGATATCGCTCGGCGACGAGACGGCGGAGTCGCTGGGTGTGCGAGTCAACCGCGTCCGGCCCGCCGCGCTGCTGCTGGCCGTTGTGCTGTCGGCCGCGGCGGTGAGCGTCGCCGGCCCGGTGGCGTTCGTCGGCCTCGTCGCCGCGGTCGGGGTGCGCACGCTCGGCGTCGCTCGCCACGCCGCCCGGCTGCCGCTCGCCGGGCTGCTCGGTGCCACGCTGGTGCTGGCGGCCGATGCCGGGGCGCAGCTCGTGCTGCCGCCGTCTGCCGGCTACGGCGAACTGCCGGTCGGCGTGGTCACCGCGTTGATCGGCGGGCCGGTGTTCGTGCTTCTCGCGCGCCGCATCATCACCGGTGACGCCGACGTCGGCGCCGCCGTCACCACGATCCGGCCGGTGGCGCGCCGCAGCTACGTCCTCGCCGTCGCGGTTGGCCTCGCGGTGCTGGCAACGGCGATCGTGGTGGGGCTACGCATCGGCGACGTCGACGTGAGCTGGACGCAACTGGGCGCGGTGCTCACCGGCGCTGGCGACGAGATCGCGCGACAGATCGTGGCGTATCGGCTGCCTCGGCTCCTGGTGGCCGCGCTCGCGGGCACCTGCCTCGCCGTCGCGGGTGTCGCGGTGCAGGCCGTGGTGCGCAACCCGCTCGCCGAGCCCAACCTGATCGGCGTGACCCAGGGCTCCGCGGTCGGCGCGGTGCTGATGATCGCGGTCGTGCCCGGCGCGCCTGCCGCCGCGTTGCCGCTGGCCGCAGCGCTCGGTGGGGTGCTCATCATCGGGCTGGTCATGCTGATCGCCCGCGCGGGCGGCGGGCTTGACCCGACCAGGGTGGTGCTGATCGGCCTCGGCTGTTCGTACACCGGCAGCGCGCTGGTGCACCTGATGGTGGTTGGCGCGCAGATGGACCTGTCCTCGGCGCTGACCTGGCTGGCTGGCAGCACCTACGCCCGCGACTTCTCGGTCCTCGGCTGGCTGGTCGTGCCGATCCTGGTGGGGGTCACGTTGATGCTGACCGCGAGACCGGTCGACCTGCTCGCCTTCGGCGACGACCTGCCCCGCGCGTTCGGGCTCGCACTCGGTCGCGCGCGGATGCTCGTCCTCGGCGGCGCGGCCGTGCTCGCGGCGGGTACTGCCGCGGTGGTGGGCACCGTGGGGTTCGTCGGGCTTATCGCGCCGCACCTCGCGCGCCGGATCGTCGGCAGCGCCACCGCACGCCTTGTGCCGATGGCCGCGCTGCTCGGCGCGATCCTCGTGGTTGCAGCCGATGCGATCGGGCGCTCGTTGCTCGCGCCGCTTGAAATCCCGGTCGGCGTTGTGACGGCGCTGGTCGGCGCGCCCTACCTGATCTGGTTGCTGCGCCGTAGGTCGGCGAGCTGAGCGGCCGCGTTCCGTTGCGAACGTGTCACGCCGTTTTCCATAAGCCCCGGCGCGGCGCAGACTGACGCCGTGCTCAGGATGTGGGGCGCGGTCGTGTTGGTGGCGGCGCTGGTGACGGCGTGCTCCGGTGCGGACGCCAGCCGCCCGCACGATCGGGACCGCCCTCGCGCGGCACCGACCGCGGCGGCCGCGCCGCGTGTACCTGACGCGCGTGGGTTCTCGAACTGGGAGGTCGGCGCGAAACCGTTGCCGTTGCGCGTCGACGGGTTCGGCCGCGTGCTACCGACCCCGCGCGAGTTGCGGGTGCGTCGGCTGCCCACGATCGACCGGCTACCCCCGCCGCCCAATGATCGATTCCGGTCGTCGGTCAGGGAAATCGGCCCTCGGATCAGGGCCAGGATGGGGCCGACATGGCAGCCAGGCTGTCCGGTCGGCCTGCGCGATCTCCGCTACGTGCGGGTCAGCTTCTGGGGTTTCGACGGTCGGCCGCACACCGGTGAGGTCATCGTGCACCGCCGCGCCGCCCACGACATCGTGCACGTCTTCGCCCGCCTGCACCGCGCGCGGTTTCCGATCGAGGCGATGCGCATCGCGACGTCGGTCGATCTGGACGCCCGCCCGACCGGCGACGGCAACGGCAGCGGCGGCTTCGTGTGCCGTCCGATCCGCAAGGGCTCGACGTGGTCGGCGCATGCCTACGGCCTCGCGATCGACATCAACCCGTTCCAGAACCCGTACCAGCGCGGAGACCTCGTGCTGCCGGAACGCGCCAGCGCCTACCTGAATCGCGGCCGGATGCGCCCTGGCATGATCGGCCCCGGCGGCGTCGTGGTGCGCGCGTTCGCGGACATCGGCTGGTCCTGGGGCGGCCAATGGCACACACCCCGCGACTACATGCACTTCTCGGCTACGAACGGTTAACGCTCGGGCATCGCCGAGACCACTGCCACTTTCCTTAAGGAGTTCGGCTTGTAAAAATACCGTGTCACGCAGCGGAACTGCTGCGGACGAGGTACGGACCCCATGGGCGGGGGTGAACCGGCGTGAGCAAGCACGCGCGGCGACACGCCATGACGCGGACGCTGCTGCTGGCCGCCCTCGCCGTGGTCGTCGTCGCCCTGCGACGGGAGCCGCGATGGGTGCGACGCGTGCGTCTACGTCTCGACGTCCAGCGACCGGCCCTGGTGCGACCGTCCTATGGCCGCACACTCGCCCGGCATCGGGCTGACGACCGCACTGCCTGGCGCGAACTGACGGCATTGGCCGAGCGGCGGGTGTCTGGGCGGATGCTGGCGCCGCCCGTGGTGGTCGTGCGAGGCCGAGTCGAGGCGATGACGTTCGTACTGCGGGTGCTCGACGTCGTCCGTGACGTGCGTGCGGCGAACGCCCGCGCCGGGTGGGAACCCGGCTGGCCGGTGGTTCGCAGGGCGGGCTGGCATCCTCCTGTTGGTCTCCCGTGGCCCAGCTCCGTCGGGAACCTGACCGGCGTCGTTGGTGCTGTGCTGTCGGTGCTGGTGGTGGCCAGCGTCGTCGGCCAGGTCGGCACCGCGCCCGCGCCGCTGACGTCGATTGCCGCCATGGGCTTCCGCGACAACCACGTCAGCTTCACCCGCCATCTGTTGGAAGCCCCCGTCGCGAGCAGCGAGACGGCGCCGAGCCCGGAGCGCTCGGGGTCGGCGGCCGACGCCGACCGGGGCACGGCCACGGCGAAGCGATCCAGCACGCCCGCACCGACGTCCCCGGCGAAGGACAGCGCCCAAGTGGGCCGGGATCGCGATCCGGTGCGGGTCGCGCCGTACCTGTACCTGAACAGCAACCACCTGCCAGACGTCGGCGCGGTGATGCGACGTACTGGCGTCACGGAGTTCACCCTGGCGTTC
>WHUD01000193.1 GCA_009377385.1 Actinophytocola sp. | reverse complement strand
GTGGTGTCACTCGTAGGAGTACCCGGTGAGCGGCATGCGGAAATGTCCATGCCGCGAGTATTCAGGCGCGCGGACCCCGAGGTCCGGCGTAGGAAAAGTCGTTGTGGTCTGGTTGGTGTTAGAGACCGCTACCGGGCGGTGCGGCGTCGGCGCGACCGTACTTGTGGCTGCGGTTCTTCCTCCGGACCTTCCTCGACCTGCTTCTGGTAGGCCCTGCGGGTGCGCTCGGTGTGCTCGCGCATGATCCGCCCTGCGCCCTCGGTGTCACCGCGTTCGATCGCGTCGACCAGCTCGGCGTGCTCTCGCCAGGATTCATGGCCCCTGACGTGGGCGATAGGGGTGAAGTACCACTGCACGCGGCTGTCGATCTGAGCGACGAAATCCATCAGCACCTTGTTGCCGGACAGTTCGGTCACGGTGCGGTGCAGCTCAGCGTTCGCCGCCACCATGCCCTCGGTGTTGTCCTCGTCGAGTGCCGCTTCGCCTTCGGCGCACAGCTTCCGCAGCCGGTCGACACCCTCCGTGTCCACCAGGGTGCTGGCGAGCCGAGCAGACTCGCTTTCGAGTACCGCACGGACCGCGAGCAGTTGGTCGACCTCCTCAGGGGCAGGCGCGTGCACGAACGCGCCATAGCCTGGCTGGAGGTCCACCCAGCCCGCGGTGTTCAGCAACTGCAGTGCCTCGCGGATCGGCTGCCGGGACACGCCGAGCATCTCCGCGAGTTCGCTCTCGACGAGATGCTGGCCTGGCGCGAGCTGCCGGGAGATGATCAGTTCTTGCATGGCCTGGTAAACCCGCTCACGCAGCGGAACCGGTCGGTCGATGCGGCGGGCGCCCATCTGCTGTGGCAACTCCCTCGGTGGCATCGGCTACTCCCATGATCGTGTGCTCGTTATCGCTGGCCATATGGCGTCCGGCCTGCTGTCTACAGAATACAATAAGTAAAGGCGTTGCGCCGGTGGGATGCATCACTACCCCCGGTGACGTCGGCCACCGCCATCTCGGGCATGGACCCGACTGGGTCCCATCTGTATACTGTATGCAGATTAGGAAAGGTGGGTTCGGCGTGGACCTCTACGAGTATCAAGCGAGGGAACTGTTCGCTCAGCACGACGTCCCCGTGCTCCCCGGCGGCGTCGCGGCGACACCGGCCGATGCCGGGGGCGTCGCCGCCGGGCTCGGCGGCAAGGTCGTGGTCAAGGCGCAGGTGAAAACCGGCGGCAGAGGCAAGGCAGGCGGCGTCAAGCTGGCTGACGGGCCAGACGACGCCGCGCGGCAGGCGGAAGCCATTCTCGGTCTCGATATCAAGGGCCACCGCACCCGGCGGGTGCTGGTCACCGAGGCGGCGCCGATCGCGGCGGAGTACTACGTCTCGTTCCTGCTCGACAGGGCACGCAGGGGATTCCTCGCGATCGCCTCAGCCGAGGGTGGCGTCGAGATCGAGCAGTTGGCAGCCGAGCGTCCTGATGCGCTGGCCACGGTGCCGATCGACCCCCTGATAGGCGTCGACGAGGTCACGGCGGCATCGATACTGCGGGCCGGACGGTTCCCCTCCGAGGTGATCGACGAGGCGGCGGACGTCCTTGTCAAGCTGTGGCAGGCATTCGTCGCGGAGGACGCGACGCTGGTCGAGGTGAACCCACTCATCCGGGACTCCGGCGACCGGATCATCGCGCTGGACGCCAAGGTCACCCTCGACGACAACGCCGATTTCCGGCAGCCCGGCCACGCCGCGCTTGCCGACGACCAGGTCAGCGACCCGCTGGAAGCGGCGGCCAAGGAACGAGACCTCAACTACGTCAAGCTGGACGGCCAGGTCGGCGTCATCGGCAACGGGGCGGGGCTGGTCATGTCCACTCTGGACGTCGTCGCGTACACCGGCGAGCGCTACGGCGGGGTGACACCGGCCAACTTCCTCGACATCGGGGGTGGCGCGTCGGCAGAGGTGATGGCCGCCGGACTTGAGGTGATCCTGTCCGATGTGGACGTGAAGAGCGTGTTCGTCAACGTCTTCGGCGGCATCACCGCGTGTGACGCGGTCGCGGATGGCATCGTGCGCGCCTTCGAGCTGCTGGCGGATCGAGGCGAGTCGGTGAAACGGCCACTGGTCGTCCGGCTGGACGGCAACAACGCCGACGAGGGTCGCAGGATCCTCGACGAGGCGAACCTGCCCGGCGTGGTCCGGGTGGACACGATGGACGCCGCGGCCGAGCAGGCCGCGCAGCTGGCAGCGGGAGCGTGAGTCATGGCCATCTTCGTCAACGAGCACTCCAAGGTCGTCGTCCAGGGGATGACCGGTGCGCAAGGCGCCCAGCACACCGCACGGATGCTGCGCGCGGGCACCAACGTCGTCGGCGGCGTCAACGCCCGCAAGGCAGGACAGACGGCCGAGATCCTGCCCGGTCAGCGGCTGCCCGTCTTCGGCTCGGTGAAGGAAGCGAGGGCGCACACCGGCGCCGATGTCTCCGTGCTGTTCGTGCCGCCCCGGTTCGCCAAGGACGCCGTCATCGAGGCGATCGACGCCGAGATGGAGCTCGCCGTGGTGATCACCGAGGGCATCCCGGTGCATGACGCCGCGGCGTTCTGGGCGCAGGCCGTCGCGGACGGCCGAACACGGATCATCGGGCCGAACTGCCCCGGCGTGATCAGCCCCGGCAAGTCGAACGTCGGCATCATCCCCTCGGACATCACCGGGTCCGGGCCCATCGGCCTTGTCTCGAAGTCAGGAACGCTGACCTACCAGCTGATGTACGAGCTCAACGACATCGGCTTCACCACTGCGGTCGGCATCGGGGGTGACCCGATAATCGGCACCACCCACATCGACTGTCTCGCCGAGTTCGAGCGGGATCCCGGCACGGAGGTGATCGTGATGATCGGGGAGATCGGCGGCGACGCCGAGGAGCGGGCGGCCGAGTTCATCCGGGACAACGTCAGCAAGCCCGTCGTCGCGTACGTCGCGGGGTTCACCGCACCGGAGGGCAAGACGATGGGGCACGCCGGCGCCATCGTCTCCGGGTCGTCCGGGACGGCCGCGGCCAAGAAGGCCGCACTGGAGGCCGCTGGCGTGTACGTGGGCAAGACGCCGACGGAGACGGCGGAGTTGGTCCGCAAGGTGCGGTAGCGGCTGATCGTGAGCGGTGCGGCTCAGGGAGCGCCCGCGTCGATGTGGCTGCGGCAGTAGTCGCGGCGCGCGGCGTTGGCCTCTGGCGTAGTGCGGGTGGCTTCCAGGATCGCGTACGCCGCGGCCTCCGCCGATGCGTCGATCTCCGCCAGTTTGGCTTTGTACAGCGGTCCGTCGGCGCCACCTGCCGCGCGAGCATGCCGCAGGTTGATGCGGTCCGGGCGCTCGTAGGTCGCGCGCACCGCGAGCGGGTCGAGCCGTGCCAGGTTGTCGAAGTACGCCGGGTCGGTCGCGGACTCGATGTAGCCGCGGGTGATGGTCAGGTAGGCGTCGGCGAACACGGCGTCGTGGTCGCAACCGAGCGCCGCGGTGTGCTGCTGCAGGATCGTCTCCAGGTGCTTGACGCACGACAGCTTGCCTTCGACGCAGCTCACCGGCGCCACGGCGGGCAGGTACGGCACGGTGTAGTCGGGCGGCAACGGTGGCGAACCGGGCAGCAGCCATGGCAGTGGCTCGTCGGCGCTGGCCTGCGCCACGGGCAGTACCAACGACGCGACCATGGCGCACACTCCGATGCGGAATTTACCGGACATAGCAGTCTCCGTGGCATCAACCCCGCAGCCGATGCTTAATGAACGAGCCACCAGCGGTTCCGGTACGAATAATTGGCTGGCGCTCTCACCACCACGGCGGTAGACAGACACGGTGACGCTGACACCGTGTGCCGACGTGTCGGCCGCTGCCTGGATCACGAGCAGCGATCTACCGTGGCAGCGACTGATCACCTTCGGACCTGCGGGGTTTCGAGGCCTACGCACGCCTGCGGTTCCTGCCCGATCCCGTCCGCGCGGGACAAGAAGAGGCCGACGCAGAGACCGATGGGCCCGCCGATCACGATGTGCTGCGCGCGGCACTCACCGTGCTGGGCCAGCGCACGCGGGCATCGCATGACTGCTACTTCTGCCTGTGGGACGGCTGGGGCACGGGCATCGAGGGCGGTGATCGCTTCCGCATCGCGCCTGCGTTCCCGGCCTCGGTGCTGAACGGGCCGAAAGTCGTCATCCCCAACCGCGCCTACTTCTTGTTCCGCGGAAGCCTGTCGGAGTTCGGTGACTGGGGAGCCGCCGACATGTGGCCTGGCCAGCCCCGGTCCGACATGCCTCCGGCGTTCATCTGGCCAGCGGATCACGCCTGGTGCGTCGCCAACGACGTAGATCCCCACTACGCCGGCATCGGGGCCGCCGCCACCGCCATCGACGACCTGCTCAGCCAGCCCGGCCTCGACGTCGTGCCTGCCGATCCCCGCGCGGAGCAGCCGCACTACTGGTGATCTACGCGCGGTGTCGGGGTGCGCCGATACGGTGGGTGTCGTGGTCACCTGGATGCATGCATTCATCGACGTGGGAGCGGACGACGTCGAGCCGACATGTGCGTTCTGGTCGGCGGTCACCGGCTGGCCGGTGGGAGCGCCATGGCCGGGAAACCCGGAGTTCCACAGCCTCGAGCCGCCCGCCGGTTCCGCCTACCTGCACGTCCAGCGGATCGAGGGGCCACCGCGCGTACACCTCGACCTGATGAGCGGCGACGTCGACGCCGACCGGGACGCCCACGTCGCCGCGGGCGCCACCGCCGTCGAGCGGTATCAGTGGTGGCAGGTCATGGCGTCGCCTGGCGGTCTGCCGTACTGCCTTGTGACGGAGCGCCACACCCGCACCCGGCCGAGGGCAAGCCATTGGCCGCAGGGACATCGCAGCCGGATGGCCCAGGTGTGCGTTGACATCCCGGCAGATCGGTTCGACCGTGAGGTGGCGTTCTGGCGCACGGTCACCGGCTGGCCGTCGGAGGGCTCGAGGCGCCCCGAGTACGACCGGCTGCGCCCGCCCGTCGAGTGCCCGGTGTTCTTCCTTCTGCAACGGCTGGGTCCTGGCGAGAACGGACCGGTGCGCGTGCACCTCGACATCGGCACCGACGACGTCCCGGCAGAGTCCGAGCGGGTGCGCGCCCTTGGCGCGCACCCGCAGGACACCACTCACCCGTGGGCGGTGTTCACCGGCCCGGCCGGACTGCCGTTCTGCGTCACGCCCCGCCCACCCGAGTGAGCACGGCTACGGCACGACCGTGTCGCCGGGGCACTCACTCGAACCGGGCGTCGCGCGCACGTGGATCGGCCCCGACCGATCGGAGAGGAAGCCCGCGTCCGCCGCGCCCCGGCGGAAGGCGATGACCTCGGCGATGATCGCCACGGCGATCTCGGCGGGCGTCTCCGCGCCGATGTCGAGCCCGGCCGGGCCCCGGATCGAGTCCGCGAGCCCGGCGCCCACACCGTTGGCGAGCAGCCAGTCGCGCCGACGTTCCTGCGTGCGGCGCGAGCCCATCGCACCGACGTAGGACGCTGACGACGTCAGCGCTGCGGCGAGGGCAGGGCCGTCGAGGTTCTCGTCGTGGCTGAGCACGACGACGGACTCGGCGTCGGGCAGCCGGGAGGTCACGTCGGCTTCTGTGGTGACGACCGCAGGCGCCCATCCGAGGGTCGCGCTGATCGACTCCAGCGACGCGGCAACGTCGCCGGATCCGACGATGAGGATCTGATGTGGGGACACGGCCGTCAGGATAGTTGGGCGCGATACTTGACGCATGGATGACGCCACAGCGCGCCGCGTCCTGGGCATCGGTTCGTATGCCACGCGGGAGCAGGCTCGCGCGGCGTACAAGCGGCGCGCCAAGATGATCCACCCGGACCGGCACGCGCACACCTCGGCGGCCGCCCAGCGTGACGCGGAGCGGGCCATGGCCGAGCTGAACGAGGCGTGGCACGCGCTGCGGGAGTCCGCGACCCGGACGCGGTCGACCGAGGACGACATCGCCGTGCGGCGCCCGCGTGAGCGGGGATGCGAGATCTGCGGCTACCGCCCTGCGGTCTGGATTGACATTCGCGCCCTGACCGGGCTGATCATCGTGCACAGCTCGGACCGCTACGCCGCGACGCTGTGCAAGAACTGTGGCACCGCGATCTGGCGAGACGTGCAGGCGCGGACGTTGACGCTGGGCTGGTGGGGCATACCGGCGCTGTTCGTCAACCTCGCCGTGCTGGTGAACAACCGAACCTACGGCGCGGCGCTGCGGGAGTTGGCGCCACCGCAGGCGCGGGTGGGCAGTTCACCGGCGCCGATGTCGGAACCGATGCCGCTCACGAAGCCGGTGACAGTCCGGGTGCTGCCCTGGGTGGCCACGGTCTCCGTTGTGCTGATCATCGCGCTGCTCGTGGTGGCCGCGGTGCGGGCGCAGGGGTGAGCGCCGCTCGACGTGGCTGTGCCCCGACCGGGTGGCCGGGGCACAGGGTCGTTCGGTCTACGCGGTGCCGCCCATGGTCCATCTCAGGGATGATGCCGACCTGCTGCAATGCGCCGAGCAGGTTGTAGACGGTCCATTCCTCGACGATCTTGTCGTTTTCCCACTTGGCGATGGACATGCCGCTCATCACGTAGCTCTTGCCGGTGGCGGGCGGGCCCTTGAACTCGTGGGTCGCGGTGCCGCCCATGGTCCATCGTGCTGCGGTCAGGTCGCCGTCACACAGCACCTCGTGAACGTCGATGTGCAGGTCCGGCTGGGCGTGCCGTAGGTCGATCCGGACGAGGTCATCGAACATACCCAGGGCAGGCCGATGTGCGAGGCCGACGAGATGATGGTCGTCGACGAGTCAGACCGCCCGGTGCCGCCGGGCGAGCCGGGCGTGCTGCTCACTCGCGGCCCGTACACGCCGCGTGGCTACTACCGCGCCGCCGAGCAGAACGCGAAGGCGTTCACCCTGGACGGCTGGTATCGCACCGGTGACATCGTGCGGCTGCGCCAGGTCGGCAACCTCGTGGTGGAGGGACGCGACAAGGACATGATCAACCGGGCGGGGGAGAAGGTCTCCGCCGAAGAGGTGGAGAACTTCGCTTACCAGCTACCCG
>WHUD01000192.1 GCA_009377385.1 Actinophytocola sp. | reverse complement strand
CCGTACCGAGGTGCAGGATGTTGGCGCGCTTGGTGAGCAGGTTGAGCACTTCTCGGTTGTTGCGCTGCACCTTCGGTGATCCGGTATCGGCGGGGGTGAGTTTGCCGTCGATGTGGGCGAAGAACTCGGTCAGCTCGCGCGCACCGGGCCCGGCGGGCAGGATGCCTTGCTGGTAGTTACGGAACTCGGCCCAGACCAGCTCGAGGTTGCGTTCGGCCTCGTGCTTGTTGACCTCGGCCAGCAGTTCGGCCTGCGCACCGCCCGGGCGAGAAGCGTAGCCCTCGGTGGTGGCGACGGCGACATGCTTGAGATGGATTTTGGTGGCGAGGACGCCGCCGGGCCGGTAGGCGAGTTCGATCGCCAGCGTTCTGCGCAGCTTGCGGAGGTTGACGCGGGTTTCGGGGATCGGGGCGATCCCGAGGCGCTGGCCGGCGGGGCCGTTGACCCAGTTGCGGAACCACGTGTAGCGGACGTCGAAGGCGAACCTTCCCAGCAGCGGACCTCGGGCCTTGGCGGATGGCTGTGGTGGCCACCGTTCGCTCCGACGAGCTGTATCGCACCCACCCCCTGCGCGCGATGCTCGCCGAACTCGGCTGGCTGCCCTCGGTCAGCGTGGTACCGCTCGGAGCGCTGGCCGACGCCGAACTCGCCGCGCTGCTTGCCGGACAGCACGGCGCGCCGGTGCCGAGGGCGGTCGTGCGCGCCATCGCGCGGCGCAGTGGCGGTAACCCGTTCTTCGCCGAGCAGCTGTGGGTCGCCCAGGCCGACCAGCAAGCGGGAGGCCCGCCGGTCGAGGTCGCCGACGTGCTGCTGCACCGGGTCGACCAGCTCGGCCCCCACGCGCACCGGGTGCTGCGGGCGGCAAGCCTCGCGCGCGGGCGGATCGAGCACGACCTGCTGGTGGAGGTGCTCGACCGTGACGAGGAGGCGCTGACAACGGGCGTGCGGGAATGCACCGACGCCCAGCTGTTCGAACCGACACCCGACGGGAGCGCCTACATCTTCCGGCACACCCTGCTCGCCGAGGCCATCGCCACCGACCTGGTGCCCGCCGAGCGGCGGGCACTGCACGCGCGCTACGCCGACGTCCTCGCGGGCACCGCCCCTGCCGCGGTGGTCGCGCGGCACAGTCTCGGCGCGGGTGACCTTGCGGACGCGTTCGCGTGGAGCGTCGATGCCGCGCAGGAGGCCTCGGCAGTGGCCGCCCCGCACGACGCGCTCGCACAGTGGGAGCGGGTCCTTGAGCTGTGGCCGCACGCGACGATCGGTGACCAGGCCAGGGTGGGCGGCAAGCACGAGGTGGCGCTGGCGGCCTCCCGCGCCGCGAACCAGTCCGGCGATCCCCGGCGCGCGGCCGCCCTTGCCCGCACCGCCCTCGGCGAGGCGATGACGCCTCGTGATCGGGCGCTAGCGCGGCTGGCGCTCGCTCCGCTGCTCACCCCGCTGGTGACCGGGCGGCAGGACGAGGAAATCGGCGTGGCCGAGCTGGCCCTCCAGGACGCCGAGGACAGCGCCGATCCCGCACTGGTGGCCGACGCCCGGTTCGTGCTGGCCAGGGCGTACCTGCTTGGTGGGCGGTTCGCCGACGCGGCACGGCTGGCCGACGGCGCAGCGTCAAGCGGGGATGACGCGGTCGCGCTGGGCGCCCGCGCCACCGCGTACCTGGCCCGCTGCCAGCTCGGCGACGTCGACCCTGCTGTCGCCACGTCCCTCGCCGAGGACGCAAGAACCTGCCCCGACGCAGAGACCGCGCTGTGGGTGCTGACCCGGATCGCGGACTGGTGGTGGCCAACCGATCCCGCACGCGCCGAGCCGATCGCCCGCGCGGCCTACGCATGCGCCACGGAGCAGGGCGTGCGTAGCAGCGTGCGCGGGATGTGGGCGCGGGAGACACTGACGCTGTGCCAATGGCTCACCGGGCGGTGGGACGCCATCGAGGACCGGATGACGACCGACCCACTTGCGGTCAACGACGCCACCGCGGGCATCGTCGCGCTGGAGTGCGAGGTCGACATCGCACGGGACCGGCTGGACCGCGCCCGCCGCAGGCTGGACCTCGCGGCGAAGGTCACCACGGACGTGCTGAACCAGCTGTTCGCGGCCACCGCGACGGCCGATCTGAACCTCGCGGCCGGTGACCCAGCCGCAGCGGCAGCGTGCACCCTTGAGGCGCTGGCGGACCCGCCACCCCAGACGGGGTTCGTCGACTTCGAGGCGATCCTCGCCGCGCGCGGCATGATGGCGCTCGCCGAGGCCCATGACGACGGCACGCAGCTTGACGCGGCGCCCGCGGTGCTGGCCGCCGCCGACCGCGTGCTGGCACGGGCCGAGCGGGAACCCGACCCGCGGCTGACGGCGATCCCGTTGTCGGCGATCAAGGCACACCGGTCGCGGCTGGACGGCGGAGATCCCGAGCTGTGGCGGGCGGCCATCACACTCCGGCACGGCCAGCCGTTCGAGATCGCGAAGTGTCGTTTCTTCCTCGCCCAAGCCTTGTCCGCGTCGGGTGCCACGGCGGACACCGCGGCGGCCAAGGCCGAACTCGACCTGGCGGCCGCGACGTTCCGCGAGCTCGGCGCCAGCCGCTTCCTCGCCAGCGCCGACAGCCTCCGCACCTCCCGCTAAGACGCCCTCGCCGCGCTTAGCAGGAGCCAGCCGGGTTGAACTGGGCGAACTTGCCGTCCGGGTTGTGCTGCCACACCCAGGCGTGCAGGTCGTAATGCCTCGGCATATCGGGGCCGTGGCCGTCCATCGGACCGTCGAAGCCCTGGCCGAACAACGACGGCCGGTCGTCGTCGGTCGACAGGTCCTGATCGGCGTCGACCTGGAAGTACGCCACCGCGACCAGCTTGCGGCTGCCGTCCGAGCGCGGCTGATAGATCAGGATGGGCGGCGTGCGCACGTCCATCGGCGCCTCCAGCAACGCTGGATTGACATAGTGGTAACCCATCACCCCGTCCGGTCCCTCGGTGCAGAAGTCATCGCGCAGATAGCCGTCAGCCAGCGCCACGGCCTCGTCGTGGTACTTCGCGGTCGCGGCACGGGCGGCGGCGAGGTCCTTGTTGGCCGACGAGTCGGCGTGGGCGGCGAACGGGACCGCGGCGGTGACGACGGCGAACATGCCGACGATGCCTGCCGCGAGGTGGATCCTGCGTCGCGTACTCATGGTTCGGCTCCTCTCGAATCGGTGGCCCGAACCGTTGCCGCTGCCACTCAAGAACCAGTCAAGGTCCAGTAAAACCGCAGGTCATAGCCGGGTTTACTAGACCTTGACTGGTCCTTGACCCCGCGCGCCGACCATGACCAGACCCACGAGGAAAGGGGTCCGCCATGACCACGACCATCGCACCGGCCGTCCGGCCGTACCAGTCGCTCTACCTCCCACCCGTCGCACGCGTCGCGATGGCCGCATGCGCCGTGCTCGCACCGCTGAGCGTGCTCGCCGGAGTGCTGGTACATCCCGCCGACATCGGCACAGAAGACCGGGCCGCCGTCGAGCAGTTCGCCGCGAACCTCGGCGACTACCCGCCGGTCGCCTGGCTGCACGCGGCCGGCCTGATCCTGTGGCTGCCCGCGCTGCTCGCCCTCGGCCGCGTGGCCCGCCCGCAGGCGCCGCGGCTCGGGCTCGCCGGGTTGATCCTCGCGCTCGCGCTGGCCATCCCGACCTTCGACTACGACGGCCTGACCTATGTGGCGCTGGACGCCGGCCTGGACGTCGACACCGTGACGGCATTGGTCACCGCAGCCAGCTCCCTGCCAGCGGGAATCCTCGACTTGCTCTTCTTCGCCGGGCTGATAGGGCTCATCCTGCTCGGCGTCGCGGTGCTGCGCGGGCAGTCCGCGCCAAGCTGGGCGGGCCTCGCGCTGATCGTCGCCCCGCTGGCCATTCCCGTGTCGTGGTTCTCTGGCTCCCTCGCTGCGTTTATCGCCGCATGGTCGGTGCTGCTCATCGGATTCGCCGGATGCGGCTACGCGCTGATCACCGCGCGCCGCTGAGTGACGGAGGACAAGCACCATGACCACGCTGTCCCCGGCCACGACGACCGACCGGCGCAAGCTCACGGTCATCCGCGCCGACCGCCTCTTCGACGGCACCGATGTGATAGAGGGGGGTGCGGTGGTCGTCGTCGACCGGCACACCATCGTCGCCGCCGACCGCGCCAGCCAGTTCACCGCGACTGACCACGCCGACGTCGTCGAGCTTCCCGGCGCGACGCTGCTGCCGGGCCTGGTCGACACCCACGTGCACCTGTGCCTTGACGCTTCGGTCGACTCGGTCGGACATCTCGCCGGACTCGATGACACCGCGCTGCTGGCCGCCATGACGGCAGCCGCCCGCGCGAACCTGCGCGCGGGTGTGACGACGGTGCGCGACCTCGGCGACCGCGGCTACGTGTCGCTGCGGCTGCGCCGCGCGCGCGACGCCGATCTGCCGACGATCCTCGCCGCAGGGCCGCCGATCACCAGCCCAGGCGGCCACTGCCACTTCCTTGGTGGCGAGGCGTCGGGCATCGATGGCCTGCGGGCGGCGGTCCGGGCCCACGCCGAACGCGATGTGGACGTCATCAAGATCATGGCCAGTGGCGGGCACCTGACCCCAGGCAGCCAGACCGATGTGCCGCAGTTCACCCGCGCCGAGTTGCGGGCCGTCGTCGAGGAGGCGCACCGGTTCGGTCTGCCGGTGACCGCGCACGCCCACAGCGTCCAGGCGATCACCGATGCGCTGGCAGTCGGCGTCGACGGGCTGGAGCACCTGACGTTCCAGCAGGACGGCCGCGTGGTGGACGCACCGCAGGACGTTCTGTGCACGCTGGTCGAGAGTCAGGTCGCGGTGGGACTGACGCTCGGGATCGTGCCGGTGCCTGACTTGCCGATACCGCCGTTCTTCGCCGAGAATCTGCCGAGGATGATGGCCAACGTGCGCCGTGTTGTCGCGGTGGGCGCGTGCACCGTGCTGGGCACGGACGCCGGGATCGCGCCGGTCAAACCGCACGGTGTGCTGCCGCTCGCGGTGCGGCAGTTCGCCGAGAACGGGGTGACGCCGCGGCAGGCGCTCGGAGCCGCCACGCGCGTCGCCGCGGACGTGATCGGCCTCGGCCACCGCAAGGGACGCCTCGCGACCGGATACGACGCCGACGTGCTTGCGGTCGACGACGACCCGTTGGACGACCTCACCGCGCTGCAGCGGGTCCGCGCCGTCTACGCTCGCGGCGCCCGCGTGAGTACCTGATGTGAGTGGAAGCACGGATGGCAAGGGCGTGTGCCGTGCGTAGCGTCGTGCCTCGTGACTACTCCCGCAGTGCAGTTGACCGGCGTCTATCGGCTCACCCTTCCGGTTCGTGACGTGGCTCGCTCGGCCTGGTGGTATCGCACGCGACTCGGCTTCGAGACGGTGATGGAGGTCGTCGAGGACGGCACGGCGACCAGCGCCCGGCTACGGCATCCGGCCGGTGATCCTGAGCTGACCCTGCGCCTCGATCCGGCCCGCGCGCGGCTCGCTGACGGGTTCGACTCGTTCGTCATCGCCGCGCCGAGCAAAGACATGCTCGACACACTCGCCCAGCACCTCACCGACCTCGGCGAACCGCACGGCGGAGTACACCTGACCGCCCACGGCTGGGTGCTGCCGCTGCTGCACGACACCGACGGTCGCGAGCTGCGCGTGACGGCGACCTGTGGTGAGCAACTAACCGCGAGTGTCGGCAACCAACAAACCGGTGACGTCTACTTGACCTTGAGTGGGCATTGATCGCGCGAACGCACGGTAGGAGAGCATCCCCAGCGTAAGGAGCGCATGATGACCCATTATCTGAGGCGGGCGTTGGCCATTGTGGCCATAGCGGCCGCCGTGGCCGTCGCACTCTCCGGCGGCCCACGCCAAGATCCTCGACAGCGGCACCGGGAGCGAGAGCGGCACCGACTTCTTCGACACCCTCGGCGATGGCGAACCGGGCGGCGAGTCGCTCAGCTGGCAACGGGTGTCGACCCACGGGCCGCATCCCGAGCTGTCGCTCACCGACGAGGAACGTTGTGCGGCCATCACCGAGCTGATCGGCTGACGGGAGTGACGAACCAGCAGGTCGTGACGACAGAGAGGCATGGAGGCGCGAGCCATGCGCAGGGCAGCGGTCATCACAGGGGTGGCCGCCGCCCTGCTGCTCGTCTTCGCGCCGTCGGCGAACGCCCACGGGGATAGCCCGCTGGTGAACGGGGCCGTCGCCATCACCCCGGGCGGCGAGATCAGCTATCGCGGCCAACTGCACTATCACCGGCTCGTCGCTGACATCAGCGCCGACGGGCCGGTCACCGTGCGGCTGTTGGATACGACTGGTGACGAGGTTCTGGCGCGGTCTGGCCACCGGATCGCAATCAACGAGCTGATCCGCTGCTGCGACGGCGTCACGTGGAGCCCGCACGAGCTTGTCATCGCCAATCCGGGGGCCTCCGCGGTGTCCGTGCAGGCGCGGGCGCACCTGGTCCACGATGACCTTGCCGTGATGGCGCTGGAGGCTGAGGGCGGTGTTTCGACGTCTATTGCTGCCTTCGCGGCGATCGTCTCCGTCGCTTTGTGGGTCCAGTACCGGCGCCGGACCCCGTTGCCGATCCGTAAGGTGTGGCTGACGCTCGGCGCCGCGGCCACGTTGGTCCTCGCAGCCGTGGCCTACAGCACGGTCCGCTACGGGTTCGCCGGGGCTGGCGCGATGGTGGCGGGTGGCTACGATCTCCCGCTCCTGCCGGTCAACCGGATCGCGTCGCGCGGCTCGCTGCTGATCGCCCTGGCCGTCGCACTGTGGACGTGGTCCGCCGCGCGCTGGGCGCGCTCCCGGCGCACCGCCAGCACACCACAGTGGCTCCTGCTTGGGTTCGCGCTGGTCGACGTCGCAATCCTCACCGGGATCGCCGTCGGCTGGACCTACGGTGCCTGGACCATCCCGCTCGCCCTGGCCGCTGCTGTGTCTGCCCCGATCGTCACGATGATCGCTGTCTCCCAGCTCCGCGCTCGTGGCGCAGCGCATCCGCGACATCTGACACGCCGGTAACGTGGCCTGAGCCGTCGCCGCAGTCGCCCAGATCCTTGTGGCTGTGCCGCGCGGAAGCCAAGACCCTAGGTAACTCATTTCCTGATAGGGCATATCCATATCGATGCAGTAGTCTGTGATCATGCTGGAGAGCCCGGA
>WHUD01000191.1 GCA_009377385.1 Actinophytocola sp. | reverse complement strand
TCGCCTGCGACCGGTACATGGCGTTCTTCGACGAGCTCACCACGCTGCGCAAGGAGTACGAGGCGCGCGTCGCGGCCGCCGGCGGGCTCGCGTTCGACGTGCTGTTGGAGTACCAGTCCCGGCGGCGCGCTCCAGTCGCTCTACGTTGCCGGCTGGGACCGTGACCTCAAACGCGCGACCTACCGCGGACCGGCGGTCCCGCTCGACGCGTCACGGGCACCGACGTAAGACGCCGCCTGCGCCTGGTCGCTACGCCGCGGGTTCCTTGGTCAGGCCGGCGAGCGCGGCAAGGTCGTCGGGGAGCATCGCGGCGGTGATGCCCTGCTCGACGAGCAGCTGGCGAACCTCGCCGGGCTTGGCTTGGGGGAGCACGTCGACGATGCCGGCCCGCAGCCGCAGGAGCTGGCGCACGAATCGGGCGACGTCAACGACCGTGCGCGGCTCGCGCATCAGGTCCCACGAGTGCCGGTACTTGTACGCCCAGTCGCTGAGCTCAGCCCAGTCGAACCGTGTCGGCCGGCCGACCACGGAGAGGTCGCCGGCGAACGGCTGGCCGGAGACGATCGCCGGCCAGTGGTGGTGGTAGTCCGCGCCGGAGGGGCAGCGGTAGGCCCAGACGAACGCCGTGTCCGCGGTGTCGTCGACGCCGTCCTCGACACAGACGGCCCCCGCGGGGAGGCCATACACGGCGGCGATGGCCTCCGCGGCGTCGTGGACGTCGCTGGTCGAGTGCCGGCCCGGAACCAGCTGGACCTGGCCACACCATCCGTGAGGCGTGCGGATCGGGTCGAGGAGCGCACCAGGCAAGGGGCCGGCGCGGTGAGCGATCCGCTTCTGCCAGGTGGCGCGAATCTGCGCGCACTCGGTGAGGTAGTCGCGATGACGGGTCTGGGTGTCGGTGTCGTTGAAGGCGGCCATCTTTCAAGTGTCGGCGCCGTTTCGCTGAACCAGCGGTGACGCGCCGGGTTATGGGCGTACAGCACCACCCGACCAGCAATGTCCCCCGGTGCGGCATCCACCCAGATCGTCCCCGACTCCACGCCGAACACGGTGAGCCCAGCCGTGACGAATGCGACGAGGCCCCGCCAGCCGGCCTTCAACCCCGAGAAGAAACCGGTCTCGTCCTCGTCGACAGCCTTCTTCTCACCTGACAAGGTGAGAGTGATCGTCGCGTGGCTGACCTGCTTGTCGAGCGTGCGCTGCCGCGCCTGCAAGGATTCCAGGTCGGCTTCGCGCTGGTTGATCTCGGACTCGACCGCCAGCACCTCGCTCACGTCGGACGCCCTGGTCATCAGGGCCCGCAGGCGGTTCAACGAGGCGCTGGCTGATTTCACCCGTGCGTCGACGTCGGCGATCTCCTGGGTGACGTTGCGGACTTCTGAGACAGGCTGGTGCGGGTACCCAGCTTGCCGAGCTGGCCGAGGACGCTCTTGTACTTGGCGCTCGGCACCCGGTAGGTCGTCGTGCTCGAGCTCGACTCCGGGTCCTCGCCGAACTGCCGCTGCGTCTCGACGTAACCGCCCGCTTTCGTGACGATCCCGTCGGCCTTGGTGCTGGTCTTCCGCGGGTCCTTGACCCTGACTCGCACGGCCGCCGTGTAGGTCATCAGCCGCTTCTCCTCCGCGGTCTGCTTGCCTGCCGAGCGTGTCTGCTCGTCCTTCGGCTGGTTCGTCGCCTCGGTGCCCGAGCGGGAGGTCGGCTTCGCTTCACGCCGCGTCTGCCCCTCACCGCTGTCGCTCGCCGTGTCGCTGCCGGCCCCGCATGCCGCGAGTGCCGCCGTTGACACCAGGACGGCGAGTACGGCGCCGAGCGGGCGCCGCATGGGTACCGCGATCGCTTCCTTCATCGGTTCTCCCCCTCTGGTCGACCCCGCGTATCCCCAAGTCACGCCTGTGGGACCGAATTGGATGCCTGCCTGGCCGTCGCGTTACGGCATCGATCTGAGAACCTTTCGATCATGCGCAGCGAACCGGAGCCGTCGCGCCGTGCGCATGTCGTGGTGGTCGGCGGCGGGATCGCGGGTCTCGCCGCCGCGTTCGAGCTGACCAGGAGGGACCAGGCCGGCAGGTCCTTGTCACCGTCCTCGAAGGGGCGCTTATGCCGCCGGCTGGCTCGGCAGCCGAAGAGTCACGTCGGTGTCGTCGAGCGATGCCACCAGCCGCACACTGCCGCCCAGGGCGTCAACATACGCGCGGACCGTCGCCACTGTGAGCGTATCCATGTCGCCGCGTTCCATCGCGCTCACGCGCGCCTGCGACACCCCCATCGCCTGCGCGACCTGGACTTGCGTCATGCCCGTCCGCTGGCGTAGTTCAGCAAGGCGGTAGCCCGCGACGTACGCATCCTGCTCAGCGCGAGCCCGCGCCACACCCTCCTCGGTGATCTGTCCGCGCTTCAGCATGTCAGCGCGCACCTGTCCCCACGCAACCGCTTCCCAGTTTGCCTCCGTCATGACCGGCCTCCTTCCTTCCCCTAGTCGAGCTACATGCTCAGCGAAGCGTTGCTCAGCAATCGGGATCATGCGCTTGTACCAGCGGTTCCACTCGCCAGCCTTGTCACCGGCGACTAGCAGGATCGCTTGCCGACTCGGGTCAAAGGCGAACAAGATGCGGATCTCGCGGGTGTTTCGACGAGCCTGGGCGCAGCTCCTTCAGGTTCTTCAGTTTGGTCACGGTCAGCGTGTCTGCAAGCGGTCGGCGCAGGTTCGGACCCTCCTCAGCAAGTCGGGTAAGCGCCGCAGTGACCTGCTCGCTGCTGTCCTCGTCCAAAGTGGTCAGCCACGCGGCGACCTCCGGATGCAGCACCACCGACCACGACACCCTCAAACTATAACATATGCATTGTATTCCCTGGCTACACGACTCTGCACTGGCAGCAGCAATACAGCTAGCCCGGCCCGGCAGTCGTATCGCCTGTGTGGCAAACACCTTTGCGGGCCATGCTCACGCCCCCCTCCTCGGAGACAGGGAGCACAGCCAGGAGCACTACCAGACCGCGCAGGCGGAACTCGAGTTGAACGCCCGGTGGGAGAAGGAGAAGTCCGGGCTGAACAGGGTCGGCGAGCTGAAGAAGCAGCTCGACCAGCTGCGCGTCGAGGCGGAGCGGCGGCAGCGCGAGGGTGACCTTGCGGCGGCGTCGGAGCTGCTGTACGACCGTATCCCGGAGCTGGAGAAGGAGCTGGCGCAGGCGGCTGAGGCCGAGACTCAACCAGAGGCCGAGCCACCGATGGTTAAGGACCAGGTCGGGCCGGACGACGTCACCGACATGGTGTCGAGCTGGACCGGTATCCCCGCCGGGCGGCTGCTCGAGGGCGAGATGGCCAAGTTGCTGCGGATGGAGGACGAGCTCGGCAGGCGCATCGTCGGGCAGCCCGACGCCATTCGCGCGGTGTCCAACGCGGTGCGGCGGGCGCGCGCCGGCGTCGCCGACCCGGACCGCCCGATCGGGTCGTTCCTGTTCCTCGGCCCGACGGGCGTCGGGAAGACCGAGCTGGCCAAGGCGCTCGCCAGCTTCCTCTTCGACGACGAGCGGGGCGATGGTGCGCATCGACATGAACAAGTACTCCGAGAAGCACTCGGTGGCCCGCCTGGTCGGCGCTCCACCCGGCTACGTCGGCTACGAGGAGGGCGGCCAGCTCACCGAGACCGTGCGGCGCCGGCCCTACTGCGTCATGCTGCTCGACGAAATCGAGAAGGCGCACGCCGAGGTCTTCGACATCCTGCTGCAGGTGTTCGACGACGGCCGGCTCACCGACGGGCAGGGCCGTACCGTCGACTTCCGTAACGTCGTGCTGATCCTGACGTCCAACCTCGGCTCGGGCTTCCTCGTCGACGAGAGCCTCGACGACCTCGCCAAGCGCGACCAGGTCATGCAGGTCGTGCGTGCGACGTTCAAGCCGGAGTTCCTCAACCGGCTCGACGAAATGGTGGTGTTCCACTCGCTCGGCACGCAGGAGCTGGGCCAGATCGTCGACATCCAGGTCGACTGGTTGGCCAGGCGGCTCGCCGACCGGCGTCTCGTGCTCGACGTGACACCGGCGGCGCGGGAGTGGCTCGCGCTCACCGGGTTCGACCCGGTGTACGGCGCCCGGCCACTGCGTCGGCTCATCCAGTCGGCCATCGGCGACCAGCTCGCCCGTGCGCTGCTCAGCGGCGACGTCCATGACGGCGACACTGTCCGCGTCGACCTGAACGAGGCAGCGGACACCCTCGAGGTGCGGCCGGTCACCGAGGACGTCACGGACGTGTCAGAACCCGAAGCCATCGTCGGCTGACCCGCGCCGTCTGACATCCAGGCGCTGTTGGGTAGTATGTCCAGTTGCTGGTTATGTTGAGGACGGTGCCGGCGGGCTGCGATTCTCCTTGCGTCAGGCGGGTTCGCCGGTGACCCGCTCAACATAATCGTTGGTCCTGCGTCGAGGCTTCTCGGATCGTGTTCCGCGATCCGACAGGAGGCAGCGATGGGCAGGAAGGTGTGGGTCCCGGTTGTGTCGGGGCCGCTGGCGCCGTATGCGGCGGGGTTCTGGTCGTGGTTGGTGTCTCGGGCGTACTCGCGCTCGGCGGCGGCGGACGGGCTGTATCAGTTCGATCAGCTCAGCCGGTGGCTCGCGCGTGAGGGTCTTGGCGTGGGGGATCTGACCGGCGAGCAGGCTGAGCGGTTCGCCCGGGCGCGCCGCGCGGCGGGCGTGGTGTCGTGGGCGTCGCCACGCAGCGTGGCGCTGCCGCTGGAATATCTGCGACAACTGGGAGCCGTTCCGCCTCCGGCACCGGGCTGCCCGGTCGGCCCGCTGGAGGAGTTGCTCGCCGACTACGGCAGGTACCTGTCGATCGAGCGCGGCCTGTGCGATCACACCGTGTTCGATGCGTATGTCCCGGCGGCGCGTTTGTTCCTGTCTGAACGGGACGGCTCGGACGGGCTGGACCTGGCGCGGTTGGCCGCGGCAGATGTGAGTTCGTTTCTGGCCCGTGAGTGCCCGAAGCGCAGCGTGTCCGGGGCGCGCGATCTGGTCTGCGCGCTGCGATCGTTGTTGCGCTACCTGCACCTGGCGGGGCTGATCACGACGCCGCTGGTCTGGGCGGTGCCCTCGGTAGCCGATCTGCGCGACCGCGCGCTGCCGCGTGGTCTGGACCCGGCCGCGGTGCGCAGGCTGCTGGCATCTTGTGATCGGCGCAGGTTCGTCGGCCGGCGTGATTTCGCGATCCTGTTGCTGTTGGCGCGACTGGGGTTACGAGCCGGCGAGGTCGCCGCGATCACCCTGGACGACATTGACTGGCGGGCCGGGATGCTGCTGGTCCACGGCAAGGGCGGCCGCGAGGACGCGCTGCCGTTGCCGGGCGATGTCGGCGAGGCGATCGTGTCCTACCTGCGCCGCCGACCACGGTGCGAGTGCCGGGCGCTGTTCTTGCGGGTGACCGCGCCACTGCAGGGGTTGAACCGGTGCACGGTCGCGTGGGTGGTGCGCGCGGCGTGTGACCGGGCCGGGCTGCCTCGTGTCGGGGCTCACCGTCTGCGCCACACCGCCGCGACACAGATGCTGCACGCTGGGGCGTCGCTGCCCGAGATCGGTCAGGTACTTCGTCATCGTGAGCAGAAGACCACCGCGATCTACGCCAAGGTCGACCACGCCGCGCTGCGGCCGCTGGCGCGCCCATGGCCCACGCCGGCAGGTGTGTCATGAGCGCGCTGCGCGCGGCGCTGGATGACTACCTGCGCATCCGCCGCCGGCTCGGCTTCACGATGCCCCAGGACGGGCGCATGCTCGAAGGGTTCGTCGAGTTCCTCGACCGGGCCGACGCGCCGCGGATCACCACCGAGCTGGTGCTGGCATGGGCACGGCTCCCCGTCGACGCCCATCCGTTTACGTGGCGCCAGCGGCTCACGGTCGCGCGGGGGTTCGCCCGCTACCTGGCCACGATCGATCCCGCCAGCGAGGTCCCGCCCAGCGACCTGTTGCCCGGACACCGTCCCCGCATCACCCCCTACGTCTACTCTCAAGCCGAGATCGCGGCGTTGATGGCAGCCGCTCGACAGCTGCGGCCGGCGCTGCGCGCAGCCCGTCACGAGACGCTGATCGGGCTGCTGGCCGTCACTGGCTGTCGCCCCGCCGAGGCGCTCGGACTCGACCGCGAAGATGTCGACCTGGACAACGGCGTGGTGCACGTGCGCGCCGGAAAGAACAACAAACAGCGGCAGGTGCCGCTGCACCCGAGCACGGTCGGTGCGCTTCGCGCCTATGCCGACCTGCGTGAGGCCCGCTTCCCGACACCGTCCACGCCGGCGTTCTTCCTGTCTGCGCGGGGACGGCGGATGGGCCGCGCGGAACTCAACGCGACGTTCATCAAGCTGGTCCGCCAGATCGGGCTGGAAGGAGGCGGCTCCCGTGCCCGGCCTCGCCCATATGACCTCAGGCATGCCTTTGCCGTGCACACGCTGCTGGACTGGTATCGGAGCGGTGAGGACGTCGACCGGCGGATGCCGCTGCTGTCCACCTACCTGGGGCACGTCGACCCGGCCAGCACGTACTGGTACCTCGAGGCGGTCCCCGAGTTGCTGCAGTTGGTCGGCCAGCGCCTGGAGCAGCTGCCGGGAGTGTTGTCATGAGTGCGCTCGCGCCCGCGCTGCAGGCGTTCTTCACCAACCGGCTGATCATCCAGCGTGACTCGAGCCCGCGCACGATCGCCGCCTATCGCGACACCTTCACGCTGCTGCTGCGCTTCGCGCACGACCAAACCGGCAAGCAGCCATTCGAGCTGGACATCGACGACCTCGACGCGCCATTGATCGGCGCCTTCCTCACCCACCTCGAACGCGACCGCGGCAACAGTGCCCGCACCCGCAACGCCCGCCTCGGCGCGATCCACTCGTTCTACCGTTTCGCCGCACTCGAGCACCCCGAGCACGCGCACACGATCGCGCGGGTCATGGCGATCCCGACCAAGCGCCACGAACGCAGCACCATCTGCTACCTCGACCTCATCGAAATCACCGCGCTGCTCGCCGCGCCCGACCGGGGCACCTGGCTCGGCCGCCGCGACCGGGCACTGCTGGCGCTGATGATCCAGAGCGGGGTGCGAGTCTCCGAACTGGTCGGCCTGCGCGTTCGCGACGTCCACCTCGGCACCGGCCGTCACATCCGGGTCCTGGGCAAGGGGCGGAAGAAGCGCGCGACGCCGCTGACCGGCGAGGTC
>WHUD01000190.1:6952-7190 GCA_009377385.1 Actinophytocola sp. | reverse complement strand
GTCGGGACCGGCGGGGATGACGACGGTCGGCCGATGTCGGCGTTTGGTCACCGGGTCGATCCCGCCATCGACCCGCACCCGTAAAGAGCCACTGGGCAGCGTGTCGATGACGCCGCCTGGGTGGCGGTTCCTGGACTTCACAGGTCGAGTCGTGGCCCAAAACTAGGTCCGATTGGGTCACGAAATGGGTCACGACACACCCTGTAATGCGGACCAACGCACCGTTCTCCCAGGTCAT
>WHUD01000190.1:0-6942 GCA_009377385.1 Actinophytocola sp. | reverse complement strand
GCTTGCGCTTGCGCTGTGTCGGCGCGGACATGGAGCTGATTCTACGGCGTCCTGTGCCACAACTCGTGCCATGAACGGCTCATGCGTGTCGCGCCCGTCAGCGTTTCCCCTGGTCACACCCTGAGCCGACAAGGGGACTCGAACCCCTGACCTACGGTTTACAAGACCGTTGCTCTACCAGCTGAGCTATGTCGGCACGGCCGGAAAACCGGCCTGTCACCATCGTATGTTGCCACTCCGGGCCGCCCGTCGGACCCCCTCCTGGCATGCTCGGAAAGACGTCACCAGACTGGCGGGAAGTCACCCACAAGAAGACACCGAAGCCGCTCCGAACGGCTGTGACCAAAACCACCGGCCGGCCGTGCAACAGTCGGGCTGCCTGCGCCGATGCCTTGCGGGATATTCAGTGAGGAGGTGGCAACATGAAGCTCTCCCCGCGCGGGCGCGGCGCGCACGTCAAGCGGCGTGCGTGGCGGGTGCTGGAGGCGCCGTCGGCCCCGACGGACGACACCGGCAACGCGACACACGGTAGGAAGGGCCCGCTGCGCGCCTGGGGCGTCCTCGAAGCGCCGGTGCGCGAGCAGCCGAGTCCGGTTACGGACATGGCCATGGGCCCGGAGTTGCCCGATGACGCCACCGTTCACTTCGTGCTCGAACTCTCGCTGCGCATCGGCGAGGTCCAGATGGCGACCGGCGCAGGCGCGTCGGACGTCACCGCGACGATCCTCGCCGTCACCTCGGCGCTCGGCCTGCCCCAGTGCGAGGTCGACGTCATCTACACCTCCATCACGGTGACCTGCCACCGGGGCACCCAGATGGCGCCGGTGACGGCGGTGCGTGTCGTGCGCAGTCGCAGCCTGGACTACAGCAGGCTGACCGCCGTCGAGGAGCTGGTCAAGCAGATCACGCGAGGCCGGGTCAGCGCCGAGGACGCCTACGCCGAGCTGCGCAGGGTCAACGCGGCGCCGCACCCGTACCCGCGCTGGGTCGCCACGCTCGCGCTCGGCGGGATGGCGGCGTCGGTCACCGTCTTCATCAACGGCGACCCTGCGACGGCGGTGCTTGCGTTCTTCGTCAGCGCGCTGATCGACCGGGTCGGCAGGGTGCTCAACCGGTACGCCCTGCCGATGTTCTTCCAGCAGGCTGTCGGTGGCCTGATCGCGACGCTGATCACGATGGCCGCGGTGAGCAGCAACATCGGTGCGTTCAAGTCACCGAGCCTCGTCGCGGCCGCCGCGATCACGGTGTTGCTGTCCGGCCTCGGCACCGTCTCCGCCGTGCAGGACGCCATCACCGGCTACAACGTCACTGCGGCAGGCAGGTCGATGGAAGTCGCGCTGATGAGTGCCGGGCTGATCACTGGCGTGATTATCGCGCTGCAGTTCGCGGTCGAGCTGGGCCTGAACCGCACTCCGCTGCCCGCGGTGCCAACGCCCCAGGCGATCGGGTTGCCGATCATGATGCTCGCCGGCGCTGGCACGGCTGGCTTCTTCGCGCTCGCCAGCTATTCGCGGGTGAGGCCGCTGCTTGTGGCTGCTGTCGCGGGCATGGTGGGCGCAGGCATGTACGGCGCCATCCGGCTCGCCGAGGGCGACGCCATCCTGGCGACGGCGGTCGCCGCGACGCTCGTCGGCTTCTCCGGCGGCCTGCTCGCCAGGCGGCTGAAGGTGACGCCGCTTGTCGTCGCGGTCTCCGGGATCACGCCGTTGCTGCCGGGGCTGTCCACCTACCGTGGGCTGTACGAGCTGGGTGTCGCCCCGGTCGGCGAGGCCACCACGCTGATGAAGGCCATCGCGATCGGGCTTGCCCTCGCCGCGGGCGTCGTGCTCGGCGAGTACCTGGCGCAGCCGGTGCGGACGAGGCTGGGCAAGCTGGAGCGCAAGCTGGTCGGTCCGAGGATGGCGGGGCCGCTGACGCCGACGCGGCGCAGGTTGGAGTAGCCGCGTTGCCACGAGAGCACTCACATTCGCACCCGGGGCAAGTAGGCTCGGAGCCGTGAGCGATCCGGATTTCCTCGTCGTCGCCAACCGGTTGCCGGTCGATCTGGAACGCGCTGCGCACGGCACGCAGCGCTGGACACAGAGCCCCGGCGGGCTGGTCTCCGCGCTTGAGCCGTTCCTGCGCTCCCGCAAGGGCGCGTGGATCGGCTGGCCCGGCGTGCCCGACGTCGAGGTGGACCAGTTCACCGACGACGGCCTCATCCTGCACCCTGTGCCGCTGACCTCCGCCGAGGTACGGGACTACTACGAGGGCTTCTCCAACGCGACGCTGTGGCCGCTGTACCACGACGTCGTGCAGCGGCCGGTGTTCGACCGGGGCTGGTGGGACGCCTACGTGCGGGTGAACCAGCGCTTCGCAGACGCCTGCGCGAAGGTCGCTGGTCAGGGCGCGACGGTGTGGGTGCAGGACTACCAACTCCAGCTTGTGCCGAGCATGCTCCGCGAGCTGCGGCCCGACCTGCGGATCGGGTTCTTCCTGCACATCCCGTTCCCGCCTGTCGAGCTGTTCATGCAGTTGCCGTGGCGTGCCGAGCTGGTGCGCGGGCTGATCGGGGCGGACATCGTCGGCTTCCACCGGCCGGGTGGCGCGCAGAACTTCCTGTGGCTGGCAGGGCAGTTGATCAGTCTCGAGCCGAGCAGGGGCGCGGTCGGTGTGCGGTCAAGACCTGGCCACGTGCAGGTCGGCGACCGCACCGTGCGGGTCGGCGCGTTCCCGATCTCCATCGACTCCGCAGGACTCGACGCGCTCGCCCGCACACCGGAGGTCGGCAAACGGGCGGCGGAGATCCGGGAGTCGCTCGGCAATCCGAGCGCGGTACTGCTCGGCGTCGACCGGCTCGACTACACCAAGGGCATCGACCTCCGGTTGCAGGCATTGCACGAGATGCTGCAGGAGGGAATGGTCCCCGCTGAGGACGTCGCCTTCGTCCAGTTGGCCACACCGAGCAGGGAGCGGGTCGAGCACTACCAGCGGATGCGCGGCGATATCGAGCGAATCGTCAGCCGCATCAACGGGGAATTCGCGACCGTCGGCCACCCGGTCGTGCATTATTTGCACCAGTCTGTGGACCGTTCCGAACTCGCGGCGTTTTTCCGCGCGTCCGATGTCATGGTCGTCACTCCGTTGCGAGACGGGATGAATCTGGTGTGCAAGGAGTACGTGGCCTGCAAGCATGACCAGAAAGGCTCACTGGTCCTGTCGGAATTCGCTGGTGCGGCGGCCGAGCTGACCAGCGCGTTCTTGGTCAACCCGCATGACCTGGACGGGGTGAAACGCGCCTTGCACACAGCTATTACCCTCGACCCAGCCGAGGGCCGTCGCCGGATGCGTGCTCTACGGCGTCAGGTCCTCACCCATGACGTCGACCGGTGGGCTCGCTCGTTCCTCGACGCGCTCGGCGCCTGACGGCCACCGCGCCGTAAATTGGGACATATACTTTCGTACTTTATCGATTTTGTTGGAGGGGCGTTGACCGCCGAGGCACTTCCCGCGGACCTGCGCCGCGCCATCGTGCACATCGCACGCACTCCACGGTTGCTCGTCGCGTGCGACTACGACGGCACGCTCGCTCCCATCGTGGAGAACCCGGACACCGCGCGCCCGCTGCCGGAATCGGTCGGCGCGATGCGGTCGCTCGCCGCGCTGCACGAGACGACGGCCGCGGTGATCTCCGGACGGGCGCTGCGTGATCTCGCCACGTTGTCGCGACTGCCTGCCGAGGTGCACCTGGTAGGCAGCCACGGGTCCGAGTTCGACATCGGCTTCGTGCACGAGCTCGACGCGGACGCCCGCGAGCTGCACCGCAAGCTGGAGGTCGAGCTCGACCGGCTCGTCGTCGGCGTGCCAGGGGTATCGCTCGAGATCAAACCCGCCAGCGTCGCGGTGCACGTGCGCCGCGCGGAGCCGGACGACGCGCAGTGCGTGATCGACGCCGTGCACGACGGCCCGTGCCGCTGGGACGGCGTCACTGTCAC
This sequence comes from Actinophytocola sp., assembly GCA_009377385.1. GTDB lineage: Bacteria > Actinomycetota > Actinomycetes > Mycobacteriales > Pseudonocardiaceae > Haloechinothrix_A. The sequence continues at coordinate 2,968 of WHUD01000190.1, read as the reverse complement.
CGACGGCAAGGCCGTTGTCGAGCTGTCCGTCGTGCCGACCGACAAGGGCAGGGCGCTCGACATCCTGCGCCACCAGGTTGGCGCGACCGCCGCGATCTTCCTCGGCGACGACGTCACCGACGAGAAGGCGTTCGCGCGGCTGTCGGGGCCGGACCTCGGCGTGAAGGTCGGCGAGGGCGAGAGCATCGCGCAGTACCGCATCGACACCGCCAACGACGTCGCCACCGTGCTGGCGTTCCTGCTCGAGGAGCGGCGCAACTGGCTCTACGGCGAGCAGGCGCCGCCGATCGAGCGGCTTTCCATGCTGGCGAGCGAGCGCTCGGTCGCACTGGTGACGCCGGACGCGCGGCTGACCTGGCTGTGCCACCCCGGCCCGGACGCAGCCGCCGTGTTCGCCGACCTGCTCGGCGGGCAGAGCGCTGGGCACTTCTCGATCGGACCGAAGCACAACGGCCTCCCGCTCGGCCAGCGCTACCTGCCAAACACCATGACGGTCGAGACGCGCTGGTCCCGGCTGCTCGTCACCGACTACCTCGAACCGGACACCGCTGCGCACCGCACTGACCTGGTGCGGGTGATCTCGGGCGAGGCCGAGGCGTCAATCGTGTTCGCGCCCCGGCCGGAGTTCGGCGGAGTGCCGGTGCGGCTGCTGCCGGAGCACGACGGACTGCGGGTGCTCGGCACATCGGAGCCGTTCGTGCTGCGCTCGCCTGGCGTCGACTGGACGATCACCTCGGACGGCCTGCACGACACCGCGGAGGCCGTCGTGCGGCCTGCGCCGGAGCGCCCGATCGTGCTTGAGCTGCGCTGCGGCACGACCGACCTCGGCAGGCACGACCTGCCCGAGATGGAGCGCAGGCAGCGGGCGGGTGCGTACTGGAGCGACTGGGCCGCGACGCTGAAGGTGCCCGAGGTGGAGCCCGACCTGGTCGCCCGATCGGCGCTGACGCTGCGTGGTCTTGTCGACAAGGCGACCGGCGGCGTGCTCGCGGCGGCCACGACGTCGCTGCCGGAGGAGATCGGCGGTGTCCGCAACTGGGACTACCGCTACTGCTGGGTCCGCGACGCCGCGATGACCGTGCGGGAGCTGGTCGCGCTCGGCTCGGTCGAGGAGGCCGAGGGCTACCTGCGGTGGCTGCACGGCGTGCTCGCCACGCTGGCCGGTCCGGAGCGGCTGCACCCACTGTACGCGCTGTCCGGTAACCAGCTCGGCGCCGAGGCCGTGATCGACTCGCTTCCGGGGTACTCCGGCTCACGTCCAGTGCGCGTCGGCAACCTGGCTAACCACCAGGTGCAGCTCGACGTCTTCGGCCCGGTGGTCGAGCTGGTCGTCGACCTCGCCGAGATCCGTGGCGAGCTGCGCGACCAGGACTGGCAGATGGTCCGCGCGATGGCAGAGGCCGTCGACCGGCGATGGTTCGAGCCCGACCACGGCATCTGGGAGGAGCGCCACGTGCCCCGGCACCGGGTGTACTCCCGGGTGATGTGCTGGGTGACGATGGACCGCGCCATCAAGCTCGCGCAGACGTACGGCAGGGAGATGCCTGCCAACTGGCCGGAGCTGCGCGACGCCATCGCCGCCGACGTGCTCGAGCACGGCTGGAACGACGAGGTGCGGGCGTTCACCACCGCCTACGACGGCGTCGACTTGGACGCCGCGTCGCTGTTCGTCGGTCTCGCCGGGCTGATCGACCCCGCCGACGATCGGTTCCAGTCCACGGTCACCGCGATCGAGGGCGAGTTGCGTAGCGGCTCGACGGTGTATCGCTACCGCCGCGATGACGGCCTGCCCGGCAGCGAGGGTGGTTTCCATCTGTGCGCGGCGTGGATGGTCGAGGCGTATCTGCTCACCGGACGTCGCACCGAGGCGGAGGAGCTGTTCGAGCAGCTCGTCGACGCCGCCGGTCCGACGGGCCTGCTGCCGGAGCAGTACGACCCGATCGCGGAGCGCTCCCTCGGCAACCACCCGCAGGCGTACTCCCACCTCGGCCTCATCCGCTGCGCGACACTCCTGTCCCGCTAGTGTCCTGCGCCGGAAATTCGTTTAAGAATTCGTGCGAGTGAGTTGAGGATCTCGTCGGCGGTCTTGATCCAGACGAAGGGCTGGGGGTCGTCGTTCCAGGCCTTGATCCAGTCGCGGATGTCGGCCTCGAGGGCCTGGACGCTGCGGTGGTCGCTGCGCTGGAGCAGGTCCGCGGTGATGTAGGCGAAGAACCGTTCGACCTGGTTGATCCACGACGAATAGGTCGGGGTGAAGTGCATGTGGAACCGCGGACGGTACTGGAGCCACTTCTTGATGGTCGGATGTTTGTGGGTGCCGTAGTTGTCCGCAGATCAGATGCACGTCCAGGTGCGCGGGAACCTGTTTGTCGATCTTGGTCAGGAACTTCTTGAACTCCGTGGTGCGATGGCGCCGATGCAAGGCCGAGATCACGCTGCCGTCGGCGGTGTTGAACGCGGCGAAGAGACTGGTGGTGCCGTGACGCACGTAGTCGTGGGTGAGCTTCTCGGGCATGCCGGGCATCATCGGCAGCACCGGCTGGGATCGGTCCAACGCCTGGACCTGCGACTTTTCGTCGACGCACAGGACGACGGCTTTCTCCGGTGGGTGGTGATACACCCCGACCACGTCCACGACCTTGGCCACGAACAGCGGATCCGTGGAGATCTTGAAGGTGTCCTGCCGGTGGGGTTTGAGGTCGAACCTGCCCCAGATCCGCCCGATGGTCGACTTCGACAACCCGGCCCGCTGGGCCATCGACGCGCGCGACCAGTGCGTGGCGTCGGTCGGTGCCTCTTCCAGCGTCGCGGTAACGACTTCGTCGACCTTGTCGAGCAGGATCGACGGCGGCCGCCCTGGGCGCGGCTCATCGACCAGCCCGTCCAGCCGGCGTGCCACAAACCGTGAGCGCCACTTCGCCTGGCGCGCCTCCCACTTTCCGGACTGCGGACCTCATAGGGTCCCGTT
>WHUD01000018.1 GCA_009377385.1 Actinophytocola sp. | reverse complement strand
CCGCTGTCGCCCAGTCGGTCAGCCCTGCGGCGAGCCGCAGCCAGGTCTTCGGATCGGTCTCGACCACATTGGACGGTGTGCCCCTTGTGTGCCTCGGCCCACCGACGCACTGGACGGCGGCGAACGGCGGGACCCTGACCTCGACGCTGTTGCCAGGTGCGTCACTGGCGAGGGTGTGCAGGCTCAACCGGACGGCGGTGGCGAGTTCTCGCCGTTCCGGCTTGTCGCCCTCGCCGGACAGCCAGCCCGACATCGATTCGACGACGCGCCGCAACTCAGCGGGGTTCGGTGCGTGCCGTGGACCAGACATGGGAAATAGGATGATCGACGCGCGAAAGACGTCAGCAGTTGGGGGCAGCCACGATGTCATCTGATGACGCGGGAAGGGTCGTGCCAGGGAAGCCGCGACGCAGGCCCCCGATCACCGATTCGATGCGCGCCCGCGCGCAGCGCAACCCGAACTCCTGGCTGTACGTCATCGACGAGGCCTTCGACCCGGCCGGTTCGGTGCCGGACTGGGCGGTCGTCGGGGCGTATCCGGTGAACGCGGACGGCGAGATCGTCGCGGACTTCCACCCGAACGAGGACTACCGGCCATCGCCGCAGGCGCTCGGCTTTCCCGAGCCGGACGGCGAGCTCGAGGACCTCCTGCAGCTCGTCAGGACGGGGCACCGGTCGGCCTCCGACCTGCCGCCGGTTGTGCTGCGCTCGACGTTGTACGTCTACGCCGTCTCACCTGAGCAGGGCAATCTCACCGGCTTCTACGACAAGCGCGGCCGCATCGTGGTGCCCGCCTACACCCGGCGCACGATGATCCCGGCCGAGTGGCCTAGCTCCCGCACGCTGACCGGGCGGCAGATCCTGCCCCAGTTGGCAGGGCATCCGTTGGCGATCAACCCGGAGGGGCTGGTGACCGCTGTCGTGCCGATGGAGCATCTCGAGGCGGCGGCGCGGCGTCGTTGGCGCAGGTGACGCCCCTGGCATGAGCGAGTCGGACATTACTCGTAACACGTCGTCGACTGCGTGATTTTCGGTAACTCCTTGAGGCACGCCTATCGCGCGCAATAGGGTGAGCAGGGTCGGCGGCCGGATCACGCCGCGCATGCCCGCGCTTCCGTGCAGGCGTAGCCGTCCGATCATGCGATGGGGTCGCAGATCGCCAAGTATGAAGGGCGCGGCGCTTCGGAGAACCGGCGCGGGACTCGTTGAGCGCCTGATCTGGCGAGAACCCGCCGCGCCGGTGCGTGTGGGGGTGAACGGCCGGTTGCGCTCGGGATATGCGCGAGTGTCCTGCGGGCCTGAACTGGCCACGATCGGGCGATAGGTCACGCGGGAAGGTGACAGGGGCTGCGTTCTCCGTTCACAATCGACGGTCGGATGGCTGTGGGGGCGCCGTTCGATCGATCGGTTGGAAGGTGATCGCATGACGGCCACGCGATGGCGGCCGACGCGTCGGGCCATGGCCGCGGCGCTCGGCGTTGTCGGCCTGGTCGTGGCGTCGTTGCTCGCGGCGCCGTCCGCAGGCGCGGGGTCGATCGACGCGATCGACGTCTACGTGCAGCGGCACAGTCACCCGATGGGCTCGCAGATCGCCCGGCATGAACGGGGCGGTTCGGGCACCGACAGCGACCGCGACGGAATCGAAGGCATCGACGTCAGCGGCTGGCAGCGTGAGGTCGACTGGCGCCACTGGTGGGACAAGGGCAAGCGGTTCGCCTACGTGAAGGCCACCGAGGGCACCGGCTACAGGAACCCGTACTTCACGCAGCAGTACAACGGCTCCTACGACGTCGGCATGATCCGGGGCGCGTACCACTTCGCGCTGCCGGACCGGTCCTCCGGCGCGGCGCAGGCACGGTACTTCGTCGACCGGGGCGGCGGGTGGTCGGATGACGGCAAGACGCTGCCCGGCGCGCTCGACCTCGAGTACAACCCGTACGGCGGCACTTGCTACGGCAAGGGCAAACAGGTCATGCGGGCATGGATCGCCGACTTCCACGACACCTACCGCGAGCGCACCGGCCGCGCGCCGGTGATCTACACGTCGACGAGCTGGTGGAACCAGTGCGTCGGCGATGGCCACGGCTTCGAGAAGACCGTGCCGCTGTGGGTGGCGCGCTACGCGGACGAGATCGGCGACCTGCCAGCGGGCTGGGACACCCACACGTTCTGGCAGTACTCGAACGACCCCATCGACCAGAACGTTTTCAACGGCACGAGGAAGCAGCTCGAAGCCATCGCGAAGGGTGAGTAGCTGCCCCGGTCGAGGCACTGCCATGCCGGTGACGTGCGACCACGTAGAGTCTTGTGGGGAGATCTGCTAGCGCGCCGCGAGCCGCCGACTCCGTCACCCGAGCTTGGACACCGGAGGAGCGATGGGTCTCGATTCACTGGAGGACCTGGTCGACGCCAATGACGTCTCCGGCATGAAGCGATGGCTCGATGAGCATCCGCCGCACGTCATCGCCGACGAGCTCGGCAGGAGCGAGACGATCACATCGGTGCTGCTGTTCCGGCTGCTCGACAAGGACCATGCGCTCGCCGTCTTCGAGGAACTCGACCCGGTCGACCAGCAGAAGGTCCTGTCTGGACTGCGCGACAAGGCGTTCTACGAGCTGGTCGAGGCGATGGACCCGGACGACCGCGCGCGGCTGCTCGGCGAGGCCCCCGCCAAGTTCACCCAGCGGGTGCTCGCGGGGCTGTCGCAGGAACAGCGGTCGTTGACGGCGCGGCTGCTCGGCTACGAGGACGGCACCGTCGGGCGCATCATGAGCCCCGCGGTGCTTGTGTTGCGGGGTGGGCTGACCGCGAAGCAGGCGCTGCGGATGGTGCGTGAGCGCGGCGAGAACGCCGAGACCGTCTACACCCTGCCCGTTGTTGACGACAGCCGCCGGTTTCAGGGCGTCGTGTCGTTGCGGGACCTGGTGCTCGGTGATCCGGAGACGCTGGTCGGAGACCTCGCCAACACCGAGACGCCCACGGTGCGCGGGTCCGAGGACGCCGAGGCGGCGGCCAGGCTGATGCAGGAGGCCAACCTGCTCGCGCTGACCGTCGTCGACAGCGAGGACCGCGTCATCGGCGTCCTCACCATCGACGACGCCTTCGAGGTCATCGAGGCCGCCGACACCGAGGACGTCGCCCGCCAGTCGGCGACGATGCCGTGGACGGGGCACTACATGGCGGTCAGCGTGGTGCAACTCGCCCGGTCGAGGGTGGTCTGGCTGTTGCTGCTGATTGTGGCGGCGTTGTTCACCGTCGGTGTGCTCGGCTACTTCGAGTCCTCGCTCGAGGAGATGGCCCAGCTGGCGCTGTTCATCCCGCTGCTGGTCGGTACCGGCGGCAACACCGGCGCGCAGGCGGCGACGGCGGCGGTGCGCGCGCTGGCGGTCGGTGAACTCCGAACCGGGGACGTGCTGCGCGTGGCGTTCCGGGAGTCCAGGGTGGGGGTCCTGCTCGGACTCACGCTGGCGACCGTGGCGTTCGTCGTTGGCTGGGCGATGGTCGCGCTCGGCGGGCTCGAGAAGTTCGGCATCGCCGCGGTCGTCGGGCTGTCGCTTGTCGCGATCTGTACGTGGGCCGCGGTCATCGGCGGCACCATGCCGCTGCTCGCCAAGCGTGTCGGCATCGACCCCGCCGTGGTGTCCGCGCCGCTGGTCACCACGCTGGTCGACGCGACAGGGCTGATCATCTACTTCTTGATCGCCAAGGCGGTCCTGGGGATCTGACACCACCGCTCAGTCGAACAGCGCGGGTAGCGTGCCCTCCCATGCGGTGCGCAGCTCATCCAGCGGCAGCGTCGCGACGTCCTGGATCTCAAGCGCGTCGGACTCCGGGACGACGACGCCGGTCTTGCGCCACGGCATGCCCCGCGCGGAGCACAGCTCGGTGAACCGCAGCTCCTCGCTGCGCGGCACCGCGACCAGCACCCGGCCGGCCGACTCGCTGAACAGCTGCACGAACGGGTCCATGTCCGGGTCGAGCACCAACCGCGCGCCGGTCTGCCCGATCAGCGCCATCTCCACGATGGTCTGCGCGAGGCCGCCATCGGAGAGGTCGTGCGCCGCGGAGATCATCCCGTCGCGCGAACCGGCGACCAGGATCTCCGCGAGCAGCTTCTCCCGCGCCAAGTCGACCTTCGGCGGGGTGCCGCCGAGGTGGCCGTGCACCAGGTGCGCCCACTCCGAGCCGCCGAACTCCTCGCGCGTCTCGCCGAGCAGGAGCAACGACTCGCCTGCCTCGTTGCCGATGCCGGTCGGGATGCGCCTCCGGACGTCGTCGATCACGCCGAGCACCCCGACGACCGGGGTGGGCAGGATCGCGGTGTCACCGGTCTGGTTGTAGAAGCTGACGTTGCCGCCGGTGACAGGGATGCCCAGCTCGCGGCAACCCTCGGCGAGGCCCTTGACGGCCTGCTCGAACTGCCACATCACGCCGGGGTCCTCCGGCGAGCCGAAGTTCAGGCAGTTGGTGACGGCGAGCGGCGTGGCCCCGCCGGTCGCGACGTTGCGGTACGCCTCGGCCAGTGCGAGCTGCGTACCGGTGTACGGGTCGAGCTTGACGAACCGGCCGTTGCAGTCGGTCGCCGCCGCGACGCCGCGGCCGGTCTCCTCGTCGATGCGGATCATGCCGGAGTCACACGGCTGCGACAGCACCGTGCCGCCCCGCACGTAGCGGTCGTACTGCTGGGTGACCCATTCCCGCGAGGCCAGGTTCGGCGAGGAGATCATCGCCAGGATCGTCTCCCGCAACTCTTCCGGCGTGCTCGGGCGCGACAGCAGATCGGGCGTCGCGGCCTGCAGGATGTCCTGCTCGGCCGGCCGCGCGAACGGCCGGTGGTACTCAGGGCCCTCGTGCGCCACGGTGCGCGGCGGGACGTCGACGACGGTCTCGCCGTGCCAGGTGATGACCAGGTTGTCGCCGTCGGTGACCTCGCCGATCTCGGTGGCGATGACGTCCCACTTGCGACACACCCGCAGGAAAGCCTCGACATCCTCCGGCTTGACGACGGCGCACATGCGTTCCTGCGACTCGCTGGACAGGATCTCCGCCGGGGTCATACCGGACGCGCGCAGCGGCACCCGGTCCAGCTCGACGCGCATGCCGCCGTCGCCTGCGCTGGCGAGTTCGCTTGTCGCGCAGGAAAGCCCGGCGCCGCCGAGGTCCTGGATGCCGACGACGATGCCCTCGCGGAACAGCTCGAGGCAGCACTCGATCAGCACCTTCTCGGTGAACGGGTCGCCGACCTGGACGCTCGGCAGCTTCTTGCGTGCCGAAGACCTGCTTGCAGGGTCGAGCGAAGACGCAGTGCCGGACTCGTCCCCGGAGAACGTCTCGGATGCCAGCACCGAGACGCCGCCGATGCCGTCGAGGCCGGTGCGGGCGCCGAACAGCATGACCTTGTTGCCCACGCCCGATGCGTGTGCCAGGTGCAGGTCCTCGGTGCGCATCGCGCCGATGCACATCGCGTTGACCAGCGGGTTGCCCTGGTAGGTGTCGTCGAAGACCACCTCGCCGCCGATGTTCGGCAGGCCGAGGCAGTTGCCGTAGCCGCCGATGCCAGCGACGACGCCGGGCAGCACCCGCTTGGTGTCCGGGTGGTCGGCCGCGCCGAACCGCAGCGGATCCATGACGGCCAGCGGCCGGGCGCCCATCGCGATGATGTCGCGCACGATGCCGCCGACGCCGGTCGCCGCGCCCTGGTAAGGCTCCACATAGGACGGATGGTTGTGCGACTCCACCTTGAAGGTGACGGCCCAGCCGTCGCCGATGTCGACGACGCCCGCGTTCTCGCCGATGCCAGCCAGCATCTTGGCGCGCATCTCCTCGGTGGTGTTTTCCTTCCAGTAGTGCCAGTGCACCTTGGAGGACTTGTAGGAGCAGTGCTCGCTCCACATCACCGAGTACATCGCCAGCTCGGCGTCGGTCGGCCTGCGGCCGAGGATCTCCCTGATCCTGGCGTACTCGTCGTCCTTGAGACCCAGCTCCGCCCACGGCTGCGCGGTGTCAGGCGTGGACTCGGCGTGCTTAACCGTATCCAGGGTCATGCGGCGGCCCCTTGGAGCGCGTCGAGTGCGGACAGGAACATGCCGAGGCCGTCGTCGCTCGGGCCGGTCAGCGCGTCGATGGCGTGCTCGGGGTGCGGCATCAGCCCGACGATGCGGCCGGTCGGGTCGCTGATGCCCGCGATGTCGCGGCGGGAACCATTGGGATTCGCAGCGCCCATGGTTCGACCCTGCGAGCAGGTCTCAGCAACGTACCGGAACACGACCCGCCCATCGCCTTCCAGCGCGTCCAGGGTGGGCTCGTCGGCCATGTACGCGCCCTCGCCGTTCTTTACCGGGACGAGGATCTCCGCTCCGGGCTCGTATCGGGTGGTCCATGCGGTTGACGTGTTCTCCACCCGCAGCCACTGGTCGCGGCAGACGAAGTGCAGCTTGTGGTTGCGCACCAGCGCGCCCGGCAGCAGGCCCGCCTCGCACAGGATCTGGAAGCCGTTGCAGATGCCCAGCACCGGCATGCCGTTGCGGGCCGCCTCGATGACCTCCCCCATTACCGGCGCGAACCGCGCGATCGCACCAGCGCGCAGGTAGTCGCCGTAGGAGAAGCCGCCGGGCACCACGACGGCGTCGACGCCCCTGAGGTCGTGGTCGCCGTGCCACAGCGACACCGCCTCGAGTTCTCTGGCTCGGCCCTGCGAGCAGGCCTCGCGGTCGGCATGGCGCACCGCACGTGCGGCGTCGACGTCGTCCAGCGTGCCGGGGAAGGTGATGACGCCGACCTTCGCCGTCATTCCGATACCCGCCGGACGACGAAGTCTTCGATCACCGGGTTGGACAGGAAGCCCTCGGCGATCTTGGCGAGCGTGGCGTCGTCGACCGAGTCGTCGACCTCCAGCTCGAAGTGCTTGCCCTGACGGACGTCGGCCACACCGTCGAATCCGAGGCGGGGCAGCGCGCGGGCGACCGCCTGTCCCTGCGGGTCGAGGATCTCGGGCTTCGGCATGACGTCGACGACGACTTTGGCCACGTGACAGCTCCGGGTTTCGGTGGGTCCTAGCGACGTCGTCAGCGTACCTGGCCTGCGGATTCCGGCAGCCGGTGAGGTTTGCCGCACGCGACGCAGGTCACGGTGTGTTTCGCTGCTGGTGAAACCCGTGGCGGCCGTCACAAAGGATGGGCAGGCTGAGCGCCATGCGGATGCTGGTCTTCGGCGGGACGATGTTCGTCAGCAAGGCGGTGGCGGCCGAAGCCGTGCGCAGGGGCCACGACGTCGTGTGTGCGGCGCGCGGGACGTCCGGGGATGTGCCGGACGGCGCGACCCTGGTGCGGATCGACCGGGACACCCCTGACACGCTCGCGGCTCTCGCGGCTCTCGCGGGCGAGCGGTTCGACGAGGTCGTTGACACGTCGATCATGTCCTACACCTGGGTGGTGGACGCGCTGGCCGCGCTGGCGACGACGGCGGCGCACTGGACGTTCGTGTCCACCATCGGGGTGTACGCCGACCACAGCAAGCCGGGCCAGAGCCCGGGATATCCGGTGTGCGAGCCGCGCGCGATCCACGCGACGCTGGCGGATCGGGATAACGACCCCGGCCTCTACAACGCGGTCAAGGTCGCGAGCGAGAACGCCGTCCGCGACGCGGTCGACAACAGGGCGTTCATCGTGCGGCCCGGCCTGATCAGCGGCCCCGGCGACCGGTCAGACCGGTTCGGCTACTGGCCAGCGCGGTTCTCGCGGGGCGGCAGGGTGGTCGTGCCCGACGTCGAGCAGAAGATCCAGTACATCGACGTCCGCGACCTCGCTTCCTGGCTGGTTGACGCCGTCGAGCAGCGGATCATCGGGACGTTCGACGCGGTGGGCCCGCGCTGGGAGTTGCGGGACTGCCTGCGCGCGGTGGCGGACGCCGTCGGCGAGGCGACGGAGTTCGTGCCGCTGACCGCTGAGCAGCTCGCCGAGGCCGGCGTTGAGCCGTGGATGGGGCCGCGCACGTTGCCGTTGTGGCTCCCGCCGGAGTACGCGGGCATGGCGGCGCACGACCCGGCACCCGCCAGGGAGGCGGGCCTGCGCACCCGGCCGCTGGACGACGCGGTCACGGGCGCGCTGACGCACGAGCGCGCCCTCGGCCTCGACCGCCCGCGCAAGGCCGGGCTGACGCCCGCCGAGGAGGCCGAGGTGCTGGCCTGTGCCGAAAATCCGTAGCGGTCTGTCGGTGGGTGCCGGTATCGTCCCGCGACATGGACGGCACGCAGTTCTATTGACGCACTGACGTACCCAGCTTCCGGCTGCGAGCGGTGCTGGCCGCGCGGCCGGGGCTGACACTGACCGCCGCCGTCGCCGGTGCCTGCGCGATGCTGCCGACGGCGGTGATGCCGCTCGTGGTTGGTGCGGCGATCGACACAAGCATCGCGGCGGGCGGCCCGCGCGACCTCGCTGGCTGGATCGTGCTCGTACCGGGGCTCGCCGCCGCGCAGGCGCTGGCCAGCGGTGTCCTGAACTGGGCGTCGCACACGATGTGGATCCACGGCGCCGTCAGCGCGGAGCACGCGGTGGTGCGGCATGCGGCGCACCTCGGCGCGACGTTGCCGAAGCGACTGCCGACTGGCGAGGTCGTCGCCATGGGCTCGGAGGACGTCTACGACATCGGTAACGCCGTCGAGACGTTCGGCAGGACCATCGGCGCGCTGACGTCGTTCGCGGTGGTCGCCGTCGTGCTGGTGACGATCACCCCGGTTCTCGGCACTGTCGCGCTGGTCGGAGCGCCGCTCGCGGTACTGGGCATCGGCCCGTTGCTGCGTCCGTTGCACCGACGCAAGGAGGCGCAGCGGGAACGGTTTTCCGAGGTCACGGCGATGGGAGCGGACATCGTCTCCGGGCTGCGGATCCTGCGCGGGGTCGGCGGCGAGCGGCAGTTCCTCCGCCGGTTCACCGCCGTCAACGACCGGGTGCGCGACGCCGGTGTCGCCGTTGGACGGATGGAGTCCTGGCTCGCGGCGGCCGAGATCGCGCTGCCCGGAGTGGTCACCGTCGTCGTCACCTTGCTCGGCGCGCGGCTCGCGCTTGACGGCGCGATCTCGCCGGGCGAGCTGGTCGCGTTCTACGGCGCGTCGGCGTTCCTCGTTGTGCCGGTCCGCACGGCGACCGAGGCGGCGGACGCGGCCAGCGCGGCGCGCGTCGCCGCTGGCCGCATCGACCGGCTGCTCCGGCTCACCCCTGAGTTCGGTCAGCCCGCCGCGCCGGTGCCGCTGCCGGAGGGCCCGCTGTCACTGGCCGACGGGCCCGTCGTCGCGCCGGCCGGGCGGCTCACCGTGCTGCCGCCGGATCGCGCCCTTGCCGAACGCCTCACCGGATACGCCGACAGCGACGTCCGCATCGGCGGCGTGCCCATCCGCGACGTCGACCGCGCTGAGCTGCGCCGCCGCGTGGTGCTCGTCCTCGGCGACGACCAGTTGTTCGCGGGCCGTGCCGGCACGGAGCTGGCGGCGGGCGACGCTGTACCGGTCGCGGAAGCCATCGCGGCGGCCGACGCCACCGACGTCATCGACGCCCTGCCCGGCGGCTACGACGCCATGCTCAGCGAGCGCGGCCGGTCGGTGTCCGGCGGACAGCGGCAGCGGCTGCTGCTGGCGCGGGCGCTCACCGTCGACCCGGACGTCCTCGTGCTGGAGGAACCGACGTCCGCCGTCGACGCGCACACCGAGGCCCGCATCGTCGCGCGGATCGCCGCGCTCCGCGCGGGCCGCACCACGGTGGTGCTGACGTCCAGCCCGCTCTGGCAGCAGGAAGGAGTCCGGCCATGACACTCCCGCTGGCGGACGGGCGGATGGTGCGGCGGTGGCTGCGCGACGTCGCCCGCAGACGACGTGGCGACTTCGCGGCCATGCTGACGCTGTTCGTGCTCGCGTCGCTGCTCGGGCTGGTCGGCCCGCGCCTGCTCGGCGTGCTGGTGGACGCCGTCGCGGCGGGCACGCGCCCGCCCATCGACCTGCTGGCGGGCATCTTCTTCGCGGTGCTGCTCGCCCAGGCCGCGTTACGCCGGTGGGGGCACGTCCGTGCCACACGGTTCGGGGAACACCTGCTCGCAACCGCACGGGCGGACTTCACCGAGCACGTGCTGCGGCTGCCGATCGGCACCGTCGAGGACGCTGGCACCGGCGACCTGCTCAGCAGGGCGACGGCGGACGTCGACCGCATCGAGTACGCCGCCCGCTACGCCGCGCCGGAGATCCTGACGTCGTCGATCGCCGTCGTGCTGACGGTGGCCGCGATGCTGGTGACGTCGCCGCTGCTCACCGCGGGTGTGTTGGTGTCGGTGCCGCTACTCGTGCTCACCACGCGGTGGTACTGGCGGCGCGCCAACCCCGTGCTTGAGCGGATGCTCGCCGCGTGGGGCGACGTCCAGGCGTCCGCGACCGAGACCGTGACCGGCGCACGCACGGTCGAGGCGCTCGGTCTCGCGGACCGCCGCGTGGCGCACAACGACCGCGCGCTGCGCGCCGCCGTGGCCGCGGAGCACGCGCACCGGTCGCTGCTCGCGCGCTGGCTGCCCACGCTCGACCTCGCCTACCTGCTGCCGATCGCCGCCGTGCTGGCCATCGGCGGCCTCGCCTACCGCGCAGGCTTGGCAGGGCTAGGCGACATCACCGCCGTCGCGCTGTACCTGCTCGCGATGTCAGGGCCGCTAGTCGAGCTGCTGGCGTGGGTGGAGGAGCTCCAGGTCGGCTCGGTCGGCCTGCGCCGTATCCTCGGCGTCCGGCGGGTGCCGCCCGCCCGCGACGGCGCGCGGGTCACGCCGAGCGGCAGGGACATCCGGCTGCGCGACGTCCGGTTCGCCTACCGCGACGGCCACGACGTCCTGCACGGCATCGACCTCGACGTCGCAGCTGGCGAACGGCTGATGATCATCGGGCCGTCCGGCTCCGGCAAGTCGACGCTGGCGCGGCTGCTCGCCGGGCTCGCGGAGCCGGGCAGCGGAACGGTGTCGCTCGGCGGTGTCGACCTGCGGCGCTGGCCGCACGACCAGCTGCGCGGCGAGGTGCTGCTGCTCACCCAGGAACACCACGTCTTCGCGGCGACCGTGCGGGAGAACCTGATGGCCGGTGAGGTGCCACGAAGGGCATCTTACTGGCGCCAGACGACAGCAAGATGCCCTTCGTGGCACGATGCCCACCTCCGCGACGTCCTCGCCGTCGTCGGGGCGGACGACTGGGTGCGGTCGCTGCCGGACGGCCTCGACACCCGGCTCGGGGCAGGCGCGCTCGCGGTGCCGCCCGCCGTGGCGCAGCAGCTCGCGTTGGCGCGGGTGCTGCTCGCCAACCCGCCCGTCGTCGTGCTCGACGAGGCTACGGCGGCGATGGACAACGGCGCGGCGCGGCAGGCCGAACGCGCGGTCGCGGTCGCGCTGGCTGGTCGGACGGTCATCTCCATCGCGCACCGGCTGGACGCCGCCCGCGACGCCGACCGGATCCTGGTGCTCGACGGCGGCCGGGTCGCCGCCTTCGGCACCCACGACGAGCTGCTCGCCGATGGCGGGTCGTACGCGCGGGTGCTGGCGGCGGCACCCAACGACACCACGGTCAGGTGATCTAGGCGCCAGAACCGGCGAAGTCCGCTGCTGCTGGGCGCGGTGGCACTTAGGGTCCGGCTGGCAGGTGTGACCGACCGGGCTTGGAGGACGATGCCGTGACCGCATGGCACGCCACGCATCGACGTCTCATCGCCGGATTCCTCGCCATGGCGCTGGTGTCGCTGGTGACCGGCGCGCTCGCCGGCCCGAGCGCCGCCGCGGTGCAGGCGCCCAAGTGGGAGTCGGGACTGCGCTCGTACTTCGTCCTCACCGCACCGGGTGACGTCAGCCCCGCCGTTCGGGCGGTGCGCGCGAACGGCGGGTCGGTGTTCGCGGCGTACCCGGCGATCGGCGTCGTCGTCGCGCACGCGACCGGTGCGGACTTCGCGGGCGGCGTGCGGCAGGCGGAAGGCGTCCAGCAGGCCGGCGCGACCCGGACCTCGGACATCCCGAAGCAGGCGTACGAGCCGGTCGTGCCGCCGAGGCCGCCGCAGGACACCCCGATGGGCCCGGAACGCCCGCGCTGGAACCTGACCCAGATCGGCGCGGACAAGTCGCTGCCGGTGGCAAGCGGTTCGCAGGACGTCGTCGTCGGGGTGCTGGACACCGGTGTCGACGGCCAGCACGCCGAGCTCGACGACGCCTTCGACGAGAGCAAGTCGGCGTCCTGCGCGTACGGCTCGCTCGACCGGCGCGACGGCGTGTGGCGCGACACCAACTCGCACGGCACGCACGTCGCGGGCACGATCGCGGCGGCGAAGGACGGCGTCGGCACGCTCGGTGTCGCACCGGGCGTCACGATCGCATCGGTGCGCGTCGCCGAGGAACCGAGCGGGCTGTTCTTCCCGGAGAACGCCGTGTGCGGGTTCATGTTCGCCGCTAAGCAGGGCTTCGACGTCGCCAACAGCAGCTACTACGTCGATCCGTGGCAGTTTCTGTGCCCTGGTGACCCCGATCAGGCCGCGATCCTCGAAGCGGTGCGCCGCGCGAAGCGCTACGCCGAACGCAACGGGGTGCTGAACGTGGCCGCTGCGGGCAACTCTGACTACGACCTCGCCAACAAGACGACGGACAGCTCAAGCCCGAACGACTCGGACCCGATCGCCAACCGGCCGCTGACCGCAGGCTGCATCGACGTGCCCGCCGAACTGCCAGGCGTCGTGACGGTGTCCGCGACCGGCATGGAGACGCGCAAGGCGTCCTACTCGAACTACGGCGACGGCAAGATCGACATCACCGCGCCTGGCGGCGATCTCTCCGAACAGGACCAGGGCGTGCTGTCGACGATGCCCGGCGGCCGGTACGGCTTCAAGGCGGGGACGTCGATGGCGGCGCCGCACGTGACAGGGGTCGCCGCTCTGCTGGCGAGCGCGCACCCCGAGCTGTCCCCTGCCGAGCTGCGACGGCTGCTGTACGCCCAGGCGCGCGACCTCCGCTGCCCCGAAGACGACCGCTGCGTCGGCAACGCCGCCCGCAACTCGTTCTACGGCGAGGGCGTGGTTAACGCTGCCAACGCAGCGGCTGCCGCAGGCCAGGGTCGCTAGCGCGAGCGACCGTGCAGCACCCGCATCATCCGCGCCACCAGCTTCTCTGTCGCCTTGGAGCGGGAGAACGACGTCAGGCTGAGCGGCGGGGAGAACCGCTGCCGTGCGATGGCCTTTGGGCGTGCGAACTCCCGCAGCCCCTCCGGCCCGTGGATGCGGCCGAAGCCGGAGTCGCCGTGCCCGCCGAACGGCAGTGACGCGATCCCGGCGAACGACAACGGCGCGTTGATCGACGTCGCCCCGGTGCGCAGCCTGCGCGCGACATCGGTGCCCTTGCCGCGCGTGAACACCGCAGACCCGAGCCCGTACGTCGAGTCGTTCGCGCGGGCGACGGCCTCGTCCATGTCCCGCACCTTGGCGATGGTCACCGTCGGCCCGAACGTCTCCTCGCGCACGGCAGCCGCGTCCTCAGGGACGTCGACCAGCACGATCGGCTGCACGGACCGCTCGCCGATGGAGTCGAGCCCGCCGTAGACCGCCTTGCCGCCCCGCTCAAGCGCGTCCTCGACGTGCCGCCGGATGACGTCGAGCTGCGAGCGCATCGTCATCGGCCCGTACTGCGCGTCCGGCTCGGACCCGCCGCGTACCGCGCCGACCTTCTCGACGACCTTGGCCACGAAGTCGTCGTACACCTTCTCGTGCACGTACGCCCGCTCGACACCGGCGCAGGTCTGCCCCGCGTTCGCGCACGCGCCCCACACCGTCGCGTCCGCAGCGGCGTCAAGGTCGGCGTCGGCGTCGACGAGCACCGCGTCCTTTCCGCCGCCCTCGATGACGACCGGGGTCAGCCGCTGTGCCGCCGTCGCCATGACCTTCTTGCCGGTCGCGGCGGAGCCGGTGAAGGCGATCTTGTCGACGTCGCTTGCCGCGAGCGCGGCGCCGGTCTCGCCGAAGCCGGTGATCAGTTGCAGCACCGGGTGCTCTGGCACGGCCTCCGCGAAGGTGTCGACCAGCCACTTGCCGACGCCCGGCGTGTACTCGCTCGGCTTGAACACCACCGCGTTGCCAGCGGCGAGCGCATAGGTGACCGAGCCGAGCGGGGTGTAGACCGGGTAGTTCCACGGGCCGATGGCGCCGACGACACCCAGCGGCTGGTACTCGACGCTCGCCGCGTTGTTCGCTAGCAGCAGACCCGGCGAACGGCGTTGCGAGCCGAGCACCTTCTTGGCGTGCTTGGCCGCCCACTCGATGTGCTCGATGGCGAGCACGATCTCCAGTTGCGCGTCGCCTTCCGGCTTGCCGGTCTCGGCGCGGACCAGCGCGCACAGCTCCGGCAGTCGCCGCGTGACGATGCTCTTCCACTTCCGTAGCCGTTGTGCGCGTCCTGCGAAGCCGAGTTGGTCCCAGAACGCCGCCGCCTCGCGGGCCCGCGCGACTGCGGCGTCCACCTCATCGGGCGTTGTTATCGGGTAGGTGCCAAGCACCTCGTCGGTAGCCGGGTTGAGCGAGTCGAACGTCCGCTGCTGAGCGGCGTCGTTCGCGGAGCTTTCTGGCAGCACGGTCGCCATCGGTGCCTCCTGCGCGAGTGCGTCGGACGGGGACGAGCATGCCCTACTGTTGACGAATTGCCAACAGTAGTGGCATCAGGGTGCGATGAGTTCAGCATGCCACCCGATGGCGTGCCGAACAGGGTGGAGTTAGTCCCCGTTCGGACCTTGGCGGCGCAGGTGGCTACTCGTAGGCTTGTCGGTCTGGCAGGGCCTACCGAGGAGGACGTCGAGAGATGCGCATCTCTCATTTCGGACATGCCTGCGTGCTGGTGGAGACCGACTCGTCCCGCATGCTGATCGACCCCGGCGCGTTCTCGTCCGGCTTCGAGTCCGAACGCGATCTAGACGCGGTGCTGATCACCCACCAGCACTACGACCACATCGACGCCGAGAAGCTGCCAACCCTGCTCGCCGCGAACCCCGACGCGCGGCTGATCACCGACCCGGGCACCGAGGCGACCGTCGGCAAGCTCGACCTCGAATCGCACACCACCTACCCCGGCGAGTCGCTGCGGATCGGCGACACCGATGTGCAGGTCGTCGGCGGCGAGCACGCCACCATCCACAAGGACATCCCGTGCGTGGCGAACGTCGGCTTCCTTGTCGACGGCGGCGCGTTCTACCACCCAGGCGACTCGTTCCACGTGCCGGAGCAGCGCGTCGACGTCTTGGGCCTGCCGACCGCAGCACCGTGGCTCAAGGCGTCCGAGGCGGTCGACTTCCTGCGCGCGGTGGCGCCACGGTTCGCGGTGCCGATCCACGAGGCGGTGCTGGCTTACCCGCAGATGCACTACGGGCTGTTCACCAACCTCGCACCGGACGGCACCGAGGTGCGGGTGCTGGAGTCCGGCGAGGCGCTGACGGTCTGAGCGTCACCGCTCGGCGGATTCGGCGCCGCTGGGCTCAGCGGGCGTCAGCTCGGCCGCTGAGTCGTCTGCTGTGTCCGGAGTGGCCGGACGCTCGAGCTCCTCGACGTTGGGCTTACCGAACATGGGAAGCCCCTCCCACTTGCGGACCAAGCCCCACAACAGGGGAATGGCAACAAGCAGGACGAGTCCGAAGCCGGTGATCAGCAAGGGGTAGGTCTCGTTTGCGCCAAGGGGTGCCCAGCCGGCTTCGTCGAGCAGCGCAAGGCCCGAGATGGTCAGCACGACAACGAGGCCGCGCCGGATCAGCGATGTGGGAACCCTCGGTGCGATTCGCGCGCCGAGCAGTGTCCCCGGTACCGAGCCGATGATCAACGGAATGGTCAGGGCCAGGTCAAGGCCGTGGGTGAAGATGTTGGCGATGGCGGCGGCCAGCACGAGTGGCACCGCCTGCACCAGGTCGCTGCCGACGAGCTTCAACGCTGACAACGTGGGGTACAGCGTGATCAGGGCGATCATGATCACCGAGCCCGACCCGACCGACGTGATGCCGACGAGAAGCCCGCCGAGGGCGCCGACCAGCATCGTCGGAACGGGCCTGATCACCGGCTCCCCCACGCGGTGCTGCCCTCGGCGCACCCGGCGCAACTGGATGTAAAGGCGGAGCGCGAACGTGGCCGTCGCGAACAGCAGCGCGAAGCCGATCGCCATCCGCAGGATGTTCTCGAAGTCGGCGGCGGGCGCAAGCGAATGGAGAAGCGGAGGGCCAGCCAGCGCGGTCGGCACCGATCCGATGATCAGCCACATCGCAAGCTTGAGGTTCGGTGAACCCTGCCGCCAGTGCACGAGCGCCCCGCCGGACTTGTACACGGCTGCGGCGGTCAGGTCAGCCGTGACGACGGCAGAGGGGTTGCCTGCACCGAGGAACAGCAGCGCGGGGGTCATCAGCGCACCACCGCCCATGCCGGTGATCCCGACCACGATGCCGACAAGGAAGGCGGCGACGATGATCTTGATCTCGCCCAGATAGGACGCCAGTTCTACCTCAGCGGCCAACTGGTACGCGCTTTGCAACACTTGCGGTTCCTCCGGTGGTGCTCTAGGTGCAGGGAACGCGTCGACGACGCAAGGGACCTATTGTGCACTAAGTCGAGTCGTTCTGTCATGTTCGGGCCAGGGGTCGACGTCCGCTTCCCAGATACTGGGCGCGGAGTCATAGTGGTTGGGGAGGACGAATGCGGTACGAGTGGATCTCATTTACCACCGACTACGGGCTCGATGACCCCTTCGTCGGTATTTGCCATGGGGTCATCGCGCGGATCGCGCCGGACATCCGGATCATCGACCTGACGCACACCGTGCCACCAGGTGAGATACGACACGGTACGTTCACGCTCGCGCAGGCGGTGGGGTACCTGCCGCCCGCGGTGCACCTCGCCGTGATCGACCCCGGCGTCGGCACCGCGCGCAGGGCCGTGGCGGTCGTCGCGCGCGACGGCCTGCTCGTCGGGCCGGACAACGGCCTGCTGCTGCCCGCAGCTGAGGGATTGGGCGGCGCGAAGGCGGCGTACGAGCTGACCGAGCCGGAGTACCGGCTGCCCGATGTGTCCGCCACCTTCCACGGCAGGGACGTCTTCGCGCCTGCCGCCGCGCATCTCGCCGCCGGTGTCCCGCCGGAACGGCTCGGGCCTCCGGTCGACGTCCGCGACCTGGAGCGGGTCACCGCGCCGGCGCCATCGGTGCGGCCCGGTGCGATCACGAGCGAGGTGCTGATGACCGACCACTTCGGCAACATCCAGCTCGCCGCGCGCGCGGACACGCTCGCCGACGCGGGGTTCGTCGACGGTCAGCAGGTCACCGTGCACATGGGCGAGGCACGGCACATCGCCGTCATTGGCCGCACTTTCGAGGACGTCGAGAACGGCGAGCTGATCCTGCTTGTCGACTCAGCGGGGATGTTGGCGCTGGCGATCAACCGCGCGTCGGCCGCGACCAAGCTCGGCCTGGTACGCGGGCACTTCCCGGAGTGCGTGATCTCCGGGCCGTCTATCTAGCTCAGGGCCGCCGCACGCAGGTCTGGCCCGGCTATCTAGTTCGGGGCCGCCGCACGCAGGTCCGGCCCTAGCTCACAGGATCGGCGCGGGCGTGTATTTGGCGGCGTCCGGGTAGCGCTCGATGACCGCGCCCACCCGCTCGACGACCGCCTTGACCTGCGCAGGAGCTACCCCGGTGAAGGACAGCGGGTCGGCGAGCAGCGCGTCGAGCGCCGTCTTGTCCAGTGGCAGCCGGTCGTCGTCGGCGAGCCGGTCGATCAGGTCGTTCTCGACGCCCCGCTCCCGCATCGCCAGCGCGGCCGCGACGGCGTTCTCCTTGATCGCCTCGTGCGCGGTCTCCCTGCCGACCCCGGCGCGGACGGCAGCCATCAGCACCTTCGTCGTCGTCAGGAACGGCAGGTAGCGGGCCAGTTCGGTGTCGATGACTGCGGGGAACGCGCCGAACTCGTCCAGCACCGTCAGCAGCGTCTCGAACAGCCCGTCCGCCGCGAAGAACGTGTCAGGCAGCGCGACCCTGCGCACCACGGAGTCGGAGACGTCGCCTTCGTTCCACTGGTCGCCAGCCAGCTCACCGACCATCGACCCGTAGCTGCGCAGCACGACCGCGAGGCCGTTGACACGCTCGCAGGAGCGGGTGTTCATCTTGTGTGGCATCGCGCTCGACCCGACCTGGCCCGGCTTGAAGCCCTCCGTCACCAGCTCGTGGCCCGCCATCAGCCGGATCGTCTTCGCCAGGCTGGATGGCGCGGCGGCGAGCTGTACCACGGCGGACACCGCGTCGTAGTCCAGCGAGCGCGGGTAGACCTGGCCTACGCTGGTGAACACCCGCTCGAAGCCGAGGTGCGTGGCGACCCGCTGTTCCAGCTGGTCGAGTGTTGCCTGGTCGCCGAGGAGGTCGAGCATGTCCTGCGCGGTGCCGACCGGGCCCTTGATGCCGCGCAGCGGGTAGCGGGCGATCAGCTCCTCCAGCCGCTCGAACGCGACGAGCAGCTCGTCGGTTGCGGTCGCGAACCGCTTGCCGAGGGTGGTGGCCTGCGCGGCGACGTTGTGCGAG
The DNA here is from genome assembly GCA_009377385.1 of Actinophytocola sp. GTDB lineage: Bacteria > Actinomycetota > Actinomycetes > Mycobacteriales > Pseudonocardiaceae > Haloechinothrix_A. Next base: position 31,358 of record WHUD01000018.1, on the reverse strand, counting down.
CGTCCTGCCATGACCTGCTCGGCGTGCTCGCTGGCCAGCGCTGACAGCCTGGCGAGCACCGCGACCACGCGGTCCCGCAGCAGTTCGAGCGAGCGCCGCACTTGGAGCTGTTCGACGTTCTCAGTGAGGTCGCGCGAGGTCATGCCCTTGTGCACGTGCTCGTGCCCGGCGAGCGCGTTGAACTCCTCGATCCGCGCCTTGACGTCGTGCCTGGTGACCCGCTCGCGGGCGGCGATGGAGTCCAGGTCGACGGTGTGCAGCACCCGCTCGTAGTCGGCGATCACGCCGTCGGGGACGTCGACGCCCAGCTCGGCCTGCGCCCGCAGCACGGCGAGCCACAGCTCGCGTTCCAGCACCACCTTGTGCTCGGGCGACCAGAGGGTGGCAAGGTCGGCGGAAGCGTAGCGGCCTGCGAGGACGTTCGGAATGCGCGGCTTGGCTGTCACGGTCTCAGCGTAATCGGCCCACCGCGAGTCCCCAGTTGTGGTGCCGCGAGTCGCACCCTGGTGCCGGGTGAGTCGCACCTTGGCGTGGGTGAGTCGCACCTTGGCGTGGGTGAGTCGCACCTTGGCGTGGGTGAGTCGTGAGTGGGACCTTCAGACGCGCGAGAGAAGTCGAGACTCGCGGCACCGGAACGCGCGACTCGCGCCCGCTGACGGTGCGGCTCGCGGCCGCTGACGGTGCGGCTCGCGGCGCCTAAGGGGTCAGCTCGGCGCGCAGCATCTTCGCGGCGGCGCTGCGGGGGTCGGGCGAGATCTCGATCAGGGCGTTGACGACCGCGCCGTCGACCAGGGCGATCAGGCGCTCAAGCTCGACGTCCGACACCGGCATCCCGGAGCGGGACATGATCTCGCCGAGCAGCGCGCGCAGCTCGCTGCCGAGGGTGCTCATCAGCGGGCGCAGGTACGGCCTGCGGCCGGTTGCCACCAGCCGCTCGTAGCGGGACAGCACAGACTCCGCGTCGGCGGCGGTGTCCGCGCGTTTCGAGCCGAGCAGCATGTCCAGCACCAGCTCAACGACGGTGTCGATCCCCCTGTGTCTCGTCGCGAGTTCGTCGAGCTGCCGCCTGCCGCGTTCCAGCTCCTGCCGTCCCTGGTGCTCGACGACGGCGGTCACGAGATCGTCGAGCGAGCTGAAGTAGTACGTGGTCGACGCGAGGGGCAGACCTGCCCGTTCCGCGACGGCCCTGTGCCGCACCGCGTCGAACCCGCCTTCGACGAGCAGCTGGGAACCCGCTTCGACGAGGGCGGCTCGACGTCGCTCTCCCTTGGGTGTGCTTGCTGTCGTCATGGCCGGACATCTTGCCAGCTCGTCGCGTCGCTGCTGGTGTCCGCCGCTCGCTCCGCGCGCAGGACGTCATCGGTTCGCCGCGATGGCGTCCGCGATGCGCTGCACGTCCGGGGCGAACGGCGCCTGCGACGACTCCCCGAACGCCACGCTCGCCACGACGACGACGCCACCGGACGACGTCCGCGCCGTCGCCATCGCCGTCTTCCTACCCACCGAGGTCGGCACGGTGGAACGGCCGGGCAGCTGCGCCACCATGATCATGCCGGTCAGGTCGCCGTCGGTGACCCGGAACGCGGCGTTGCCGCCATTGGAACAGAGCCAGCCGGGAATCGGGTCGCCATCAGGGACGACCGGAAGCTCGCCAGCGAGGGCGGTGGCGAGCCGCCGGTCGACCTCGTCGCACCCGGAGGTGCTGGTTATCCCGGGCTTGTCGGCCTCACCCGCGTTCTCGCCGCCCCCCTGCTTGGACGGCGCGTGCGGGTCTCGGGAATCACCGTTCTCTAGACGCATGTCCTGCTGGTCGGGTTGCCCCGCGTTCTGGCTCGCTTCGTAGCCGCCCGCTCCTGCCACCGTGTCCCCAGCACCAAGATCGGAAAACGGGCTGGTTGCGGCGACGAACCCGGCTCCGGCCAGCACGACGGCGGTGATCGACGTCACCGTTGCGACGCGCAGCCGGTGCCGCGCGGTCGCCCTGCGCGAGGCCGCCGCGACGTCGTCGACGTCGAACGAGGGGGGCGGCGCGTCGTCCGCCGCGCCCTGGAACAGCCGGGTGAGCTCGCGGTCATCCATGGACGTTCACCTCCTCGTCGAGTGCGGCCCGCAGTGCGGCGAGCCCGCGCGCGGTCTGGCTCTTCACCGTGCCCTCCGTGCAGCCGAGCGCCGTGGCGGTCGCCGCGACGTCGAGGCCCTCGAAGTACCGCAGCACCAGCACGGCCCGTTGTCTCGGCGGCACCTCACGCAGCCCGGCGAGCAGCGCCTCGCGGGTGACGACCTGGGTGTCGAAGTCCGTCGATGCCGGGGGTGGCTCCGGGACGTCGTCGACGAACCGCTCCCTGCGCCACGGCCGCCTCGACTCGTCGATCACCGACCGGACGAGCGTCCGGCGCACGTAGGCGTCCAGGGCACCCTTGTCGCGAATCTTGCGCCACTTCCGGTGCAACGCGACGAACGCGAGCTGCGCGAGGTCGTCGGCCCGGTGCCAGTCGCCGCACAGCAGGTACGCCGTCCTGCGCACGGCTTCGCGTCGGTCCGTGAAGTACTTCGCGAATTCCTGTTCCTCCTGTTGATCCACGCGCGGTGAACTCCACTCTGTCTGGCATGCCAGTAAGGACGTAGCGCGGGCGGCGCTGCGTTGCACAGTGTTGTTCACGGGCCGATGGCCGTGAACAACACCGGTGTACCGTTCCAGCTCATCATCAGTATTGCCCTCCGCAACGCTGTGTGATGTGATCGAACCGTGACCTTCGCAGCGAACGCCTTGATCGACCTTCGTTCCGATACCGTTACCAAGCCGGATGAACGCATGCGAGCGGTCATGGCAGCGGCCGACGTCGCGGACAACGTCATCGACGTTGACCCGACCGTCCGCGCGCTGGAGGAACGCACGGCTGAGCTGCTCGGCAAACCCGCCGCGCTGTGGACGCCGTCCGGCACGATGGCGAACCTGATCGCACTGAGCACACAGCTGCGCAGAGGCGACAAATTTCTCGCGCCGCGTGGCGCGCACGTGCTGACCAACGAGCTCGGCTCGGCCGCATGGCTGGCAGGCGGCATGCCGGAACCGATAGACACCGACGCCGGGCCTGGGAGGCCGTCGTCGGCCGCGATCCGGCGGCTGGCCGCTGGAGCGAAGCACGCGCCGTACTACATGCTCCGCACCAGGTTGTTGTGCCTGGAGAACAGCCACAACGCCGCTGGCGGCGCGGTCACGCCACCTGACGAACACGCGCAGCTGGTGGCTACCGCGCGTGACTCAGGGCTCCTGGTTCATTTGGACGGCGCGCGGCTGTGGAACGCCGCCGTCGCTCTCGACGTCCCGCCCGCCGCGCTCACGGTCGGCACCGACACGGTCTCGGTGTGCTTCTCCAAGGGACTCGGCGCCCCGATGGGCTCCGCCGTCGCTGGCAGCGTCGCGTTCGTTGAGCAAGCGCGTCGGATGCGGCAGATGCTGGGCGGCGGCGTACGGCAGGGCGGCATCGTGGCCGCGGGTTGTCTGAAGGCGCTGGACAACATCGACGACCTCGCGGCGGATCACGCCAACGCCGAGCGGCTGGCGTCCGGGCTGCGCGAGTTCGGCTGGGACGTCGCACAGCCGGAGACGAACATCGTGCTCGCGGGCGTCGCCGACGTGACGGCCACGCTCACCGCGCTGCGGGACATCGGCGTGCTGGCGCTGCCGATGGCTGGCAAGGTCCGGTTCGTCACGCACCGGGACGTGACAACGGCGGACATCGATGAGGTGCTGCGCCGCATCGGGGAAGAGCGCGCGCGGCGGGAACGGCGGCACGAGGCCACCTCAGCCCGCGCGTGAGCGGGGTCAGGGGCGGAGCTGCTTGCGGTGCTCGCCGCCCTTGATGGCGCTGTACGCCGCCGTCGCCAGGAACGCGACCCCGCCGATCACGCCGAGCCAGAACAGGCCCTTGAGCACGAAGCCGATCACGCTGATGGCCAGCCACAGCGCGATCAGCCCTCCGACGATCTTCCAGAACATGCGCTTCCTCCGGTGTGTGCGTCGCCGCTACCTCAACCCTGCCACCACAGTGGGCGGGAAGCTCGTGTCCGGGGCGAATCTCCGGGTCTTTTCCGGGTCGCCCCGTATCCGCGTAGCACCGGCTCCAATCGCCGCAGGCACTCGATGACGTCCTCCGCGGACCCGGCGAACGAGAACCGCACGAACTTGCCGCCGTCAACCGGGTCGAAGTCGATGCCGGGCGTGATGGCGACGCCGGTCTCCTCGAGCAGCCACTGGCACCAGCGCAGGCTGTCGATGGTGAACTCGGAGACGTCGGCGTAGGCGTAGAACGCGCCGTCCACTGGGGCGATCTTATTGATGCCCATGCGTCGCAGCCCATCGAGCAGGATGTCGCGGTTCTCCCGGTACCGCTCGACGTGGCCGTCAAGCTCGGTGTAGGCGGCGTCGGTGAAGGCGTAGACGGCGGCGCGCTGTGAGAGGGCCGGCGCGCAGATGGTGAAGTTGCCGACAAGGACGTCGACCGCCCGGTGCAGCCGCTTCGGCGCCAGCATCCAGCCGAGCCGCCACCCGGTCATGCCGAAGTACTTGGAGAACGAGCCGAGCACGATGGCGTCGCGTCCGTACTGCCACGCGCTTACGTCGGGCTCGCCGCTGAAGGTGATGCCGTGGTAGATCTCGTCGCTGATCAACTGCGCGCCGCGCGCCGCGCACCAGTCCGAGATCGCGGCCAGCTCGTCGGCGGCCAGCGTGGTGCCGGTTGGGTTGCTGGGGCTGGCGATGATCAGCCCGTCGATGTCGCCGAGCTGATCGAGCTGTTCCACGGTCGGTTGGAACCGGGTCGCAGCTCCGGTGGGGAACTCGACGACCTCGCAGCCAAGGGCAGCGAGCAGGTTGCGGTAGGCGGGGTAACCGGGGCGGGCCATGGCCACCCGCGCCCCTGTGTCGAACGCGGCAAGGAACGACAACAGGAACCCGGACGACGATCCGGTCGTCACGATCACGTCGCTGGGGTCGACGGTGAAGCCGTAGCGGCGGGCGTAGTGCCCGGCGATGGCCTCCCGCAGTTCTGGGATGCCGAGCTGTTCGGTGTAGCCGAGGTCGCCGCTGGTCAGCGCGGTGGCCGCCGCATCGAGCACCGGCTTCGGTGCGCCTGCGGCTGGCTGTCCCGCGCACAGCGAGACGACGTCGCCATGCGTGCGCTGTCGCGCCGATGCCGCGGACAGCACCTCCATCACGTGGAACGGCGCGACGTCGGCGCGGGCGGACGGACCGGGAAACGCAGGGTGAGCCATGCCCGGCAGCTTAGGACGTGCCCCCACCCCGCGAGTCGCACCGTCGGCGCGCCACCCGGAGGACCGCGACCCGCGCCTACCCCGCCGTCGCCGGCACCATGCGGATGGAGTCCCGAGACCGCAGCGGCATCGGCACCGCGACCAGCCGCCGCTCCGACGTCCCGTCGAGCAGCGTGGCCACCGCCGTCTTGCCCAGTTCGTAGTGCGGCAGCGCCACCGACGTCAGCGCGGGCCGCAGCCAAGAAGCCAGGTCGGAGTCGTCGAAGGACACCACCGAGACGTCGTCTGGCACGCGCAGCCCGCGTTCCTGCATCGCCTGGTACGCGCCGAGCGCGAGCCGGTCGTTGAGGCACACCAGCGCCTTCGGCCGGTGACCGTCGTCCAGCAGCGACAACATGCCGTCGTAGCCGTGCTCCGGCTCCCACGCGCACTCGTACGCTCCGGCGATCGAGGTGCCCGCATCGGCGAGCACCTCGTCGACGCCCTGCATCCGCAGCCTGCCCGCGTACACGCCGTCCGGCGCTTCTGGCGTGCGGTGCCGCCCGCCGATGGCGTAGATCCCGTCGCGGTGTCCCGCATCAACCAGCGCCCGCGCCGCCGTCCTGCCGCCGCCCAGCTCGTCCGGCAGGATGCGGGGCCCACCGAACGACTCTTCGATGCCGTTGAGTACCACGACGGGCAGGCCGGACAGCGAGCCGGGCGGGTGTCCCGGCTTCGTGTACATCATCGCGTACACGACGGCGTCGACCTGCCGGTCCAACATCTCGTCGACCAGCTTCTTCTCCGCGACCGGATCACCGGACGTCTCCGCGACCAGCAGCAGGTAGTCGCGTTCGAGCGCGGTGTCGAGCGCGCCGTGGATGACCTCACCGGCGAACTGGGTGGTGGCGATGGTGTCGGAGATCAGTCCGATGGTGCGGGTGACGTGGGTGCGCAGGCTGCGCGCCGTCTGGTTGGGCCGGTAGCCGAGCTCGGCGGCGGCTTCGTGCACCCGGCGCTGGGCATCGGGCGAGATGCGCATGTCGGTCCTGCCGGACAGCACGAACGATGCGGTCGTCCGGGACACACCGGCCCGGCGTGCCACATCCGCCAGCGTGACTCGGAATGGCGCCATAAGGTCAGATAACTCGATTTAGTCCCGGCGGGCAACCTGATTATGTCGTCTCACCGTGACGTGGCCGGGCGGCGCGACGGACGCGCGCTCCCGCAGTGGCATGGGCACCCGCACCGGCCCCGGCTCCCGCCGATTCTCGACCAGCAGCATCACCGCCGTCTTGCCCAGCTCGTAGTGTGGCAGCGCGACCGACGTCAGCGCGGGCCGCAGCCAGGATGCCAGGTCGGAGTCGTCGAACGAGATCACCGAGACGTCGTCTGGCACGCGCAGCCCGTGCTGGTGCAGCGCCTGGTACGCGCCGAAGGCGAGCCGGTCGTTCAGGCAGATCAGCGCGCTCGGCCGATGACGTTCGAGCAGGTCGGACACCGCGCGGTAGCCGTACTCCGGCGCGTGCCACACGCATTCGGTCACGCTCACCGGGGCGGTCCCCGCATCGGCCAGCGCGGCCTCGACGCCCGCCATCCGCTCCCGGCCCGCGACGACGCCGCCAGGGGTCTCCGCCGTGTCGTGCCTGCCGCCGATGACGTGGATCCGATCGGTGTGGCCCGCGTCGAGCAACGCCCTGGCCGCCGTCGCGCCTGCCTCGGTCTCGTCCGGCAGGACGGCGGGCGCGTCGAATGACTCCGCGAGGCAGTTCAGCAGCACAAACGGGTAGTCGCGCACCAACTCCGGCGGCTCCCGGACCTGCGTGAACATCGCTGCGTAGAGGAAGGCGTCGACCTGCCGGTCCAGCATCTCCTGCAGCAGGCCGTGTTCGACGTCGCGGTCGCCGGACGTCTCGGCGACGAACACCAGCCGGTCGTGCTCGAGCGCCGTGTCGGCGGCGCCCTGGATGACCTCACCCGCGTATGGGCTGATCGTGATGGTGTCCGAGATCAGCCCGATGGTGCCGGTGACGGCGGTGCGCAGGCTGCGTGCGGTGATGTTCGGCCGGTAGCCGAGCTCGTCGGCCGCAGCGAGCACACGCTGCTGGGTGGTCTCGGAGATGCGCATGTCCGTCCTGCCGGACAGCACGAACGACGCCGCCGTCCGGGACACCCCTGCCCTGCGGGCGACGTCGGCGAGCGTGACCCGAGACGACATGCCGTGCTCCTTCAGCGAAGTGCGACCCCCTGCCAATTCTCGGCTGGCTATTGACAGACCTGTGACAGGGGGCACATAGTTAGCGTGCTAACTCGATTTAGCAAGACGGGAACCCAGCCGTCAGACGTGCGTCCGGCAACCCCGGCGCGATGGTCGAAGCGCGCGACCAGTGGCACTGAGCGCGGATTGAGCCCGCCTGCGTGTGAGGGAAAAGAAGGGACCGATCATGGCGATCGTGACGTACGAGAAAGCCACTCGTGCTTATCCGGGGACGGAGCGCCCCGCAGTCGACTCGCTCCAGTTACAGATCGATGACGGCGAGTTCCTCGTCCTCGTCGGGCCGTCGGGCTGCGGCAAGTCGACCAGTCTGCGCATGCTCGCAGGCCTCGAGGACGTCGACGACGGCGCGATCTTCATCGGTGACAGCAACGTCACCGACCTCGCGCCGAGGGATCGGGACATCGCGATGGTGTTCCAGAACTACGCGCTGTACCCGCACATGAGCGTCGCGGACAACATGGGCTTCGCGCTCAAGATCGCTGGCGTGTCCAAAGAGGAGCGGCGCAGGCGGGTCGCTGACGCCGCCGCGCTGCTCGACCTCGAGCCCTACCTCGACCGCAAGCCCAAGGCGTTGTCCGGTGGGCAGCGGCAGCGGGTCGCGATGGGCAGGGCGATCGTGCGCGAGCCGCAGGTGTTCCTCATGGACGAGCCACTGTCCAACCTGGACGCGAAACTGCGGGTGCAGACCCGCACCCAGATCGCTGCGCTGCAGCGCAGGCTCGGCGTCACCACGGTGTACGTGACGCACGACCAGGTCGAGGCCATGACCATGGGCGACAGGGTCGCCGTGATGCGCGACGGCGAGCTGCAACAGTGCGCCACCCCGCGCGAGCTGTACGACCGGCCTGCCAACGTCTTCGTCGCGGGCTTTATCGGCTCCCCCGCCATGAACCTGCGCGACTTCCAGGTCGAGAACGGCCATGCCGACGTCGGCGGCAGCAAGGTCGCGCTGCACCGTGGCACCATCGCCGCGCTGGCGGACGAGGGCGCGACAACGGCGACGCTCGGCTTCCGGCCGGAGTCGCTGGAGATCGTCGGCGACGGCGAAGGCTTCGGCGTCACCGTGAACCTGATCGAGGAGCTTGGCTCGGACGCCTACGTCTACGGCACCCTCAACGGCTGCGACCGGCGACTCGGCGACGTCGACGTGATCGCCAGGGTCGACTCGCGCCGCCTCCCTGCCAAGGGCGACCGGCTGAACCTGCGGGTGCGCCCCGGCGAGACCCACGTGTTCTCCGCGACGACCGGCGAACGCCTCTCCGCCTGACTCCCCGGCCCTCCGCGCTCAACGGCATCCGCTTGCGACGCGCTGAATCGATCAACAACCCATTAGGAGTACCCCGTGAAAACCCGAGCACGCATCCGCGCTGCCATCGGTGTCTCGCTCGCGACCACCGTCCTCGCGGCGTGTGGCACCGGCAGTGGCGACGACGAGGTCGCGGCACCCAAGGTCGGTGACTTCACCGGCAGGGGCCCGATCACGTTCGTGTCCGGCAAGGACTTCACCGGCAAGATGCCGACGGTGATCAAGGAGTGGAACAACGCCCACCCCGACCAGAAGGTCACGTTCGTCGAGCTGCCAGAGCAGGCTGACCAGCAGCGGCAGCAGTACATCCAGAACGCGGAGACCCAGTCGGACGCCTACGGCGTGATCTCCGTCGACGTCGTATGGACGTCGGAGTTCGCCGCGCACCGCTGGATCGAGCCGCTGCCGGAGGGCGAGTTCGAGACGGACAAGATGCTGGATCCGGTCGTCGAGGCCGCGAAGTACCGGGGCCAGCTCTACGGCGTGCCGAACTACACCGACGCCGGGCTGCTGTACTACCGCACCGACCTGCTGAAGAAGGCCGGCTTCGACGAGCCGCCGCAGACCTGGGACGAGATGCGGCAGCAGTGCGAGGAGATCCTCAAGGTGCCCGAGGCGAAGGACATGTCCTGCTACGCGGGCCAGTTCGAGAAGTACGAGGGCCTGACGGTCAACGTCGCCGAGTCCATTCAGTCCGCAGGCGGATCGATCGTGGGCGAGGACGGCAAGCCCGCGCTCGACACCCCTGAGGCGAAGGAAGGCTTCAGCACGCTCGTCGAGGGCTTCAAGTCCGGCATGATCCCGAAGGAGGCCATTACCTACCAGGAGGAGACCGGCAGGCAGGCGTTCCAGAAGGGTGACCTGGTCTTCCACCGGCAGTGGCCGTACCAGTACGCGCTCGCGAACGCCGACGACGGGTCGAGCGAGGTGGCAGGCAAGTTCGACGTCGCGCCGCTACCCGGTATCGACGGCCAGGGCTCGTCCAGCCTCGGTGGCTGGAACCTCGCGGTGTCGTCGTTCGCCAAGAACAAGGCCACCGCGCTGGACTTCATCAAGTTCATGACCAGCGAGCGGAAGCAGCGCTGGAGCCTGGACGAGACAACGAGGGCGCCGGCGTACGCCTCGCTGTACGAGGACAAGGAGATGGTCAAGAAGTACCCGTACCTGCCCGAGCTGAAGGAGTCGATCCTCACCGCGGAGCCGAGGCCACGGGTGGTGCGCTACGGCGACACGACCGCCGCGATCCAGGACGAGGCGTACGCCGCGCTGTCCGGCGAGAAGTCCGCAGAGGAAGCGCTGTCCAGTTTGCAGTCCCGGCTGGCCGGGCTCGTTGGTGGGCCGTGACATGGTCGCCATCAGCATGCGTCCCGGCACCGGTTCGTCGCGCAAGGCGGAGCAGGTCAAGTTCGGATCGTTGCTCGTCGCGCCGACGATGCTCGTGCTCGCCGTCGTCGTCGCCTACCCGATGCTGTCCGCGGTGCGGCAGTCGCTGTACGGCCCGGAGGGCATTGATCCGCAGACCGGGTTCGTCACCGACACCGAGCCGTTCGTCGGGCTCGACAACTACACCGCGATCTTCACCGAAGCCGGCGGGCGGTTCTGGAACGCATTCGGCAACACCGCGTTCCTGACCGCGACCTCGGTCGCGCTGGAGACCGTGCTCGGCATCGGCATGGCGCTGATCATGCACCGGGCGCTGCGCGGCAGGGCGTTGATCCGGGCCAGCATCCTGGTGCCGTGGGCGATCCCGACGGCCATCGTCGCGCTGCTGTGGCGGTGGATTTTCAACGCCGACGGTGTCGCCAACGCCATCCTGCCCGGCAAGACACTGTGGACGACGGAGGGCTTCCACGCGAAGCTCGCCGTCATCTTCGCCGAGACGTGGAAGACAGCGCCGTTCATCGGGCTGCTGGTGCTCGCCGGGTTGCAGCTCATCCCGAAGGAGACTTACGAAGCGGCCAAAGTGGACGGCGCCGGCGCGTGGCGGCGGTTCTTCAGCATCACGCTGCCGCTGGTGAAACCTGCGCTGCTGGTCGCGGTGCTGTTCCGCATCCTCGACTCGTTGCGGATGTTCGACATGCCGTACGTCCTCATCGGAGCGCGCAAGTCCTCCGTCGAGACATTGTCGATGCTGGCGCACGACGAGGCGATGAACGTCCGGTTCGGACCCGGCGCCGCATACGCCGTGCTGTTGTTCCTGTTCGTGTTTCTCGTCGCGTTCACCTTCGTCAAGGTGCTCGGCGCCGACGTCGTTGGTGACGCCGCACCAGCGACGTCGCGACGGATCCGACGCAAGGCCCGGGGGGAGGTGACCTCGTCATGACCACGGTGGCTGAGCCGGTGCGGCAGAAGCCCGCACCATCGAAGCACGCGAACACCAAGGCGCGGGCGCGCAAGCGACGGCCGCACGGCTGGCCGGTCACGTTCGGCGTGCTCGGTGTGGTGGCCTTCTGTCTCGCGCCGTTCTACTGGATGGTGGTGTCCAGCCTGCGGCGCTCGGCCGACATCTTCGACAAGTCGCCGCTGCCGTCGCCATTGTCGTTCGAGAACTACGGTGCGGTGTTCCAGCCGTCGCAGGGTTTCCTGCGTGCGCTGCTGAACAGCCTGATCGTGTCCGGCACGACGACCGTTCTTGCGCTGCTGATCGCGACGCTGACGGCGTACGCGATGGCACGGCTGGACTTTCCAGCCAAGCGGCTCGTGCTGACGGCGATCATCGCGACGTCGATGTTCCCCGTGGTGTCCATTGTGGTCCCACTGCTGAAGATGTTCACCGACATCGGCTGGATCAACACCTACCAGGCGATCATCGCGCCGACGATGTCGTTCACGTTGCCGCTGGCGGTGTGGATCCTGACGGCGTTCTTCCGGCAGATCCCGATCGAGCTGGAGCACGCCGCCATGGTGGACGGCTGCACGCGAGCGCAGGCGTTCCGGCGGATCGTGCTGCCGCTGGCGGCGCCCGGCGTGTTCACCACGGCGATCATCACGTTCATCGCGGCGTGGAACGAGTTCCTGATCGCACTGACCATGACCAACAAGCCCAACATGGCGACCGCCCCGGTGGCGATCTCGAAGTTCGTCGGCGCGAGCGAGTTCCAGGTGCCGTTCGGCAGTCAGATGGCGGCCGGCGTGCTGGTCACCATTCCGCTGGTGATCCTCGTCGTCGTCTTCCAGCGACGCATCGTCGACGGCCTCACCGCTGGCGCGGTCAAGTAACCTAGATAGGAGAGACATGACCCAGCAATCGAACGCTCCGTGGTGGCGCAACGCCGTCATCTACCAGGTGTACCTGCGGAGCTTCGCGGACGGCGACGGCGACGGCATCGGTGACTTCGCCGGGCTGCGGTCCAGATTGGACTATCTCGCCGACCTCGGCGTCGACGGCGTGTGGCTGAACCCGTGCTTCCCGTCGCCGCAGAACGACCACGGCTACGACGTCGCGGACTATACCGACATCGAGCCGGACTACGGCGACCTGACGGTGTTCGACGACTTCGTGGCCGAGGCCCACGCGCGGGGGCTGAAGGTGCTGCTCGACCTGGTGCCGAACCACTGCTCCACCGAGCACGCCTGGTTCAAGGAAGCTGTCGCCGCTGGCCCCGGCTCCCCGGAGCGGGAGCGGTTCCTGTTCCGTGACGGCAAGAGGGAGCACGGCGAACTGCCGCCGAACAACTGGCGGTCGGCGTTCGGTGGCCCGGCCTGGACCAGGGTGACGGAGCCGGACGGCACGCAGGGGCAGTGGTACCTGAACTTCTTCGACTCCACCCAGGCGGACTTCAACTGGCGCCATCCCGACGTCACCGCGCTGTTCGACGATGTGCTGCGGTTCTGGTTCAACCGGGGCGTCGACGGCTTCCGCATCGACGTCGCACACGGGCTGTACAAGCACGAAGACCTGCCGGACTGGCACGGCGGGCACAACAACCAGTACGGCTGGAACCGCAACGAGGTGCACGACGTCTACCGCAGGTGGCGGCGCATCGCCGACTCCTACGGCAAGGACCTGACGCTGGTCGGTGAGATCTGGGTGCCGACGGTCGAGGATCTCGCCAGGTACCTGCGCCCCGACGAGCTGCCGCAGGCGTTCTTCTTCGACCTGCTGATGCAGCCGTGGCACGCCGGGGAGTGGCGGCGGTCGATCGACAGGGCGTTCGCCGAGATCGGCTCGACCGGTGCGACGATCACCTGGACGTTGGCCAACCACGACGTCCACCGCGCCGTCACCCGCTACGGCATCGTGCGCGCCGACGAGCTGCCCGCCGAGCTGGACCCGAAGCTGGCCCTGGTTCGCCCGCGCGGCGACGTCGACGTCGCGCTCGGCGAGCGGCGGGCGCGGGCGGCGATCATGGCGCTGCTCGCGCTGCCCGGGTCGCAGTACCTCTACCAGGGCGAGGAGTTGACGCTGCCCGAGGTGCTGCACATGCCGGACGACGAGCGGCAGGACCCGAGCTGGGTGCGCAGCGAGGGCGCCGACGTCGGCAGGGACGGCTGCCGAGTGCCGCTGCCGTGGACGCCGGAGTCGCCGAGCTTCGGGTTCTCGCCGCGCGACGCGGACGCCGCGCCGTGGCTGCGACAGCCGGAGTGGTTCGCCAAGTACGCGATGTCCACTCAGGATGGTGACGAGTCGTCGATGTTGTCGCTGCATCGCGCCGCGTTGCGGGTGCGCCGCGCGGAGTCCGGGCTGCTCGGTGAGGATTTCCGCTGGCACGACTCGCCGGAGGACGTGCTGTTCTTCGAGCGCGGCGACGGCATCGCCTGCGTGGTGAACTTCGGCGCGACGGTGTTCCCGGTGCCGGCAGGCGCCGAGGTGCTGCTTGCAAGCGCCCCGCTCGACGGCGCTTCACTGCCGACGGACACCGCCGCCTGGCTCCGCCTGGCCTGACGACTCCCCCGCGAGTCGCACCTTCGGGAGCGGCGAGTCGCACCGTACGGGGCAGTGAGTTGCACGCTCCAGCGGCGCGAGAGTCGGAGCCGCAGCTCGTCCGTGCCCAGCCGTTTCTGCTCCACTGAGGAAGAGAAAGGTCCTTTCGGTATGCCCAAACACCGAAAACTGCTTGGAGCCCTGCTGGCGGCGTTGCTGACAGCGCTCGCCATCCCCGGCGTGTCCTCGGGCCAACCGGGTGGCGATGACATCGCGGTCGACAAGTCGGTGGCGAATCGCCACCTTGTCCGGGAGTGGTCGAAGGACTCGACCATCTACGAGGTGAACGTCAGGCAGTACACGAAGGCGGGGACGTTCGAGGCGTTCGCGGAACACCTTCCCCGACTGCGCGAGCTGGGTGTGGAGATCCTGTGGTTCATGCCCATCTATCCGATCGGGGAGGAGCGCCGGAAGGGAACGCTCGGTTCCTACTACTCGATCCGGGACTACACGGCGGTCAATCCCGAGTACGGCACGATGGCCGACTTCAAGAAGCTGGTCCGGCAAGCGCACGACATGGGGTTCAAGGTGCTGCTCGACTTCGTGCCGAACCACACGGCGTTCGATCACGGCTGGACCGAGGAGCACCCCGACTGGTACCTGCAGAACGATGACGGTGAGATCGTGCACCCGCCAGGCACGGACTGGACCGACGTCGCCCAGTTGGACTGGGACAACCGCGACATGCGCGCGGCGCTCATCGACGCGATGAGGTTCTGGGTCAGGGAGGCGGACATCGACGGCTACCGGGTCGACTACGTGAGCGGTGTCCCCGACGACTTCTCCCGCGCGGCCCGCAGGGCGCTCGACCGGATCAAGCCGGTGTACCTGCTCGCCGAGAACGAGGACAAGACCCACCTGCTCCGGAACGACTACCACGCCAACTACGGCTGGTCGCTGTTCCACACCATGACGGAGGTCGCGGCGGGCAAGAAGGGCGCTGACGACGTCCGCAAGTACCTGGAATGGGTGCAGGACGTCTACCCTGAGGGCTCCTACCCGATGCAGTTCACCACGAACCACGACGAGAACAGCTGGAACGGGACGACCGACGAGCTCTTCGGTGCGGCTGAGCGCACGATGGCGGTGCTGACCTTCACCGTCCTCGGCATGCCGCTCATCTACTCCGGCCAGGAGGCGGGCCTCGACAAGCGGCTTGAGTTCTTCGAGAAGGACGAAATCTCCTGGGACGACCTGTCGGAGCAGAGGTTCTACGAGCGGCTGGTCGATCTCAAGCGGCAGAACCGGGCGTTCTGGAGCGGCGCGGACGGCGGCGCGGTCGACTTCCTGCCCGCGACCGACGGCGACACGCTGGCCTTCCAGCGGGAGAAGGACGGATCTCGGGTCGTCGTCGTGATGAACCTGTCGGACGACGCCGCGTCGACAACCGTGTCGGCGGGGTCCGCCGCGGGCGTATACGAGGACTACTTCGCGGGCGAGAACGTGGTGCTCAAGCCGGAGCACACCTTCGACCTCGCGCCATGGGAGTACCGAGTCTTCGTGCGATAGCCGTCGAACTGAAGAAGGAGGACAGCGTGGAGTACCGCGCACTCGGCAACAGCGGTTGCGTGGTGTCGGCGTTCGCGCTCGGCACCATGACCTTCGGCCAGGAGACCGACGAGGCTGGCAGCCACGCGCAGCTCGACCGGTTCCTGGCCGAAGGTGGCACCCTGGTCGACACCGCCGACGTCTACGGGCACGGCGCCAGCGAGGAGATCATCGGCCGGTGGCTGGCGCGGCATCCGTCCCGGCGGGACGACGTCGTGCTCGCTACCAAGGGCCGGTTCGCCATGGGCGACGGGCGCAACGACGTCGGCACATCCCGCAGGCACCTCGCGGCAGCGCTCGATGCGTCGCTGCGGCGGCTGGGTGTCGATCACGTCGACCTGTATCAGTTGCACGGCTACGACCCGCTCACGCCGTTGGAGGAGACGCTGCGGTTCCTCGACGACGCGGTGCGCGCTGGGAAGGTGCACTACGTCGGGCTGTCGAACTTCACAGGGTGGCAGGTGCAGCGGGCGGTCGACGTCGCGGCCGCGCGGGGCTTCGCGCCGCCGGTGACGTTGCAGCCGCAGTACAACCTGCTCGCGAGGGAGGTGGAGTGGGAGATCCTGCCAGCGGCGGCGGCCAATGGGCTCGGCGTGCTGCCGTGGTCGCCGCTCGGTGGCGGCTGGCTCACCGGCAAGTACCGCAGGGAGGAGCGGCCGTCCGGGGGGACCCGGCTCGGAGAGGATCCGGACCGTGGCGTCGAGGCGTACGACCGCAGGGCGGCGGCCCAGCGCACCTGGGACGTCGTCGACGCGGTCGCGGACGTCGCCGCTGAGCGCGGGGTGCCGATGTCGCACGTGGCGTTGTCCTGGCTGATCGACCGTCCGGGCGTGACGTCGGTGATCCTCGGCGCGCGGACCAAGGCGCAGTTGGCGGACAACCTCGGCGCGGCGGGGTTGCGGCTGACCGACGCCGAGCGCAAACGCCTCGACGTGGCCAGCGACCCGGAACCGGCCGACTACCCCTACGGCCCCATCGGCATCGAGCAGCGCTCCCGTGCCCTGTAACCCGCGAGTCGCACCTTCGGGGGCCGCGAGTCGCACCTTCCAGCGGCGCGAGTCGCACCGTGTCGCGCCGTGAGTTGGTGCCGTGACGGCTGAACCGGCGGCCGAGGTCCGTTCCGCGCGACTCGGCGTCTTCGGCGTCTTCGTGCTGTGCGGGATGACGGTGGGGTTGTGGGGTGCCGCGTTGCCCGCGATCAACCACCGGCTCGACCTCGGCGTGGCACGGACGGGCACGGTGTTGCTCGCCACCGGTATGGGCGCACTGGTGTGCATGCCGGTGGCGGGCAGGCTGTGCGACCGACTGACGAGCCGCAGGGTGGTGGCATTCGCCGGGCCGGTGGCCGCGCTGACGTTGCTTGGGCCCGCGCTCGCGCCCTCATATCTGACGTTGCTGGTGGCGACCGGTGTGTTCGGCGGTGCGATCGGCGCACTGGACGTGTCGATGAACGCACACGCGGTGCGGGTGGAGCAGCGCTGGCCGCGACCGGTGCTGTCGGCGTTCCACGGCGTGTGGAGCCTCGGCGGGGTCGTCGGCGGTGCCATGATCGCTGCCGGGCTGCACTGGGACGCGGACGTGCGGTACGTGATGGCGGCCGGTGCGCTCGCCGCCGCGTTGCTGTTTCGGCTGCCGACGTGCAGGCTGCTGACCGCCGAGCGGGCGAAGCCCGATGTTGACGCTGCTGACGCGGTCGGTGGTCCGCTGCCGCTGCGGCTGGTGATCGCGCTCGGTGCGGTGGCGTTCGCCGCGTTCGTCAGCGAGGGGGCGGCGATGGACTGGGCCGCGTTGCACGCGAACCGGGTGCTCGGGGCCGACCTGTCGTCGGCGGCGTTCGCCTACATCCTGTTCACCGGCGCGATGACGTCGATGCGGCTTGCCGGGGACCGGGTGCGGTACCGGTTCGGTCCGGTGGGGACCCTCCGGCGCTGCGCGGTCACCGCCGTCGCGGGGTACGGCCTCGTGCTGCTCGCGCCCGCTGTCTCGGGCGGGGTGTATGTCGGCTATGCGGGGTGGTTCCTCGTCGGGATAGGCCTCGCGGTGGTGGTGCCGGTGATCTTCGCTGGTGCGGGTTCCGGTGAGGCGGCGGGCACCGCGCTGTCGAAGGTGACGACGTTCGGCTACGTCGGCATGCTCGCCGGGCCGTCAGTGATCGGGCCGATCGGCGAGGCGACTTCGCTCGCGGTAGCGATGGTCGTCCCCGCCACCCTCTGCGCCGCCTTGGCCGTCGGCGGTCCGGTGGCATTGCGCAGAGCGTTGGCGCGGCGCGAGGCTGGTGAGCTGGTGTCGTAAGGTGCGATTCGCGGCGCGTGAAGGTGCGACTCGCGGTTAGTGGTGGCCGTCGGTGTCGAGGAGGAGTTCCCAGATCCGCTCGGCGAGGCGGGCGTTGTCCGCCGGGGCGACGGTGCACCAGTCGTCGCCGTCGCTGTTGCGCTCGACGACCATCAGGTACCGGCCCGCGTCGGTGTCGTGGCACGCGACGACGTGGTTCGCGCGCTCGCGAACGCCTGAGCGGGTGACGCGCTCGACGCCGAACTGCCCCTTGGCGACCGTGCCGAGCAGCATGCCCGCCAATTCCTGCGCCGAGAACAGGTCGAGTCCGCGATCCTGCAACGCGCCGACCAGCGCGTGCGCATCGCCACGCGCCCGCACCGCTGCCTCGGTCAGTAGCGCGTGCGGCAGCGTGACGGACTGCCCGACCCCGGCTGGCAGCTCGCCTGCCACCGACACCGCCGACTCGGCGAGGGTGTCCGCACGTGCCGGGATGAGCCAGAACTCGTCGCCGTCCACGAGGCCGAGCACCGCGTCGTTTCCGCTGCTGGCGGCGACGCCGTGGATGCGGTGGTCCGCCCACAGCCAGATGTCGACGCAGCGCTCCGGGTTCGCGAGCAGTCCGAGCTGATCGAGCAGCGTGCCAGCGATCCGGTGGTCACGCGCCAGGCCGCGTCCCTCAAGCGCGCTCCACGCCTTGTCGACGAACTCGGCGCGTTCGGCGTACGTCGTGCCGGGACTTGGCACACCGAGCGCGACGTGCCGGGGGCCGAGTCGCTCGGACTCCCACACGACGTCCAGTTCGAGCGTCGACAGCGAAACGGTGGTGTCGATCACGGGTTGTCCTGCCTGTCGTCGCCGTAGGCGGTGCTCGCGTCCTCGCCGATGGTGTCGCGCGCGACCATCCGGTCGTCGGCGAACAGGTCGGCGTCGTCGATGCCGTGGGTGCGAACCCTGTCGTCCGGTCCGTGAGGCGCGGCGTGCTCAAGGTAGGCGGGCGTGTCCGGGCCAGCGTCGGGTTCGATCTCCGCGACGGCGTCCGCCTCCGCCTCGTCCTCGATGACGCCGACGTCGAACTCGTGCCGCGTCTCGTCGGTGTCGTCCTCGACGTCGTACCGGTTGCCGCGGCGCTCCCGCTCCGGCTCCGCGCTCATCACGCCAGCGACGCCCGCAGCGCCGACCGCCACCGCCGTGGCCGCGATGCCGTCTGCGTCCGCGAGCGGCACCGCCGTGACGCCATGGGGCGCGAGGGTGATCTGCGTCGGGCTCTGCGGCATCGCGCCGCTGAGCGAACCGGTGGGGAGCAGTTCGGCCGTCATGCCACCGACGCCGAGCGTCGTGGTCGTGCCCCCGAGCGGCGTGCCGGCCGCGGCCGCGATACCGGCGGCGATGCCACTGGCGCCGCCGCCCGTCGCCGTGGACATCCCGCCGCCAGAGCCGCCTATCGTGGCCGCCCCGCCGCCGGAGCCGGAGCCCCCAGAGCCGGTCAGCGGATCCGTCACGCCGCCGACCGGACCCGGACCCTGCCCGGACCCATCGCCATCGGACGGCTGACGCCCACCGCCATCGGAGGACCCGGAGGACCCGGCGCCGGGACCGGAGCCACCCTGCGGCCTGCCGCCGGTCGTCGTGTTCGCACCGGAGGGGGCGTCGGACGACGGGGGTGGACCCGCGTTCACCGGGGCGGTCGGCAACCCACCGGGTGGCGCGACCGGCCCTGATACCGACTCCGCCGCTGCCGCCATCGTCTGGTATCCGGCCTCCGACCCGTCGTCCGGCTGCTCGGGCGGCAGCGGGCCCTGGTCCAGCACGATCGCGCCCGGCTCGCCGAGCTGCCGAACGCCGCCCAGCTCCTCCGCGCACGTGCTGGCGAGCTGGTTCAGCGCGTCAACGGCCTGGTCACGGACCACGCTCGCGGCGCGCACCTTGGCAGCGTGGTCGGTCTCGTGCCCGATCAGGTCGGCTAGGACGTCCATGGTGCTGAGCCCCTCGGCGCCTTCCCGCAGCGTCTGCGAGTCAGGCAGCGTGTTCAGTGCGCGCTGAAACGCCTCGCTGAGTCCGAACACCGCCTGCGACGCCTCGTTCAGCTTGCCGGTGGCGTCCGCTGCGAAGTCCGCGCTGGTCTGCATCACGCTTTGCGCGATGGACGACGCCTCGCTGTACCACTCGACGCCCAGCCTGCCGAGTTCGGCGCGCAACGTGTCGTCGGTGTTGCCGAGCGCGGCGGCGACGCTGGCGAGCGCGTTGACCGCGTGCGACATGCTGTCGGTGCCGCGGCCCTCGCGCAGCAGGTCGATCTCGAGGGCGAGCATCCCAACGGTGTAGCCCTCGAAGCGCAGTTGCCTGACCTTGTCGAGTGCGCTCGTGTGCATGGCGCCTACCCCTTCGCCCGTAGTGCGTCGACCGCCGTCGTCGCTGCCTTCTCGGATAACGCGCACGCCCGCTCGTGCGGCACCTCGTCCGTGTAGCTGGTGCCGAACCGCACCCGCAGCGACTGGCTCTGTGCGACGCCGACCACGACGTCGCAGTGGCCATCGGGCTGCTCGTCGGGGAACACCCTGACGGCGGGGAACCCGGCGATGGCGATCGGCGTCGCGGACATCGTGTCCGGCCGGGACTGGTCCCCGGTGATCCAGTTGGAGACGCCGTCGCGCGGCATGGCGACGACGTACAGGTCGTAGACAGGTTCCAGTTGCTGCTGCGAGAGCACGCAGGTGCTGCCACGGCGCTCTGGCCGCTGGGTGATGCCGAGCTGGTTGAGTGCGCCCCTGCCGAACAACGTGCACGGGTTGAGCCCGCCGACTCGCAGCTCGGCAGGCCGTTGCGGCAGCGACGCGATGGCGTGCGCCGCGTCCTGCTGCGTCGGCTCCAGCGTCGGCGGTGGGGCATCCGACCCGCCGGAACAGCCGGCGAGCGTCAACGCGGCGAGCATGACCATCGCGTCACCAGTGCGCACTGCGATCCTCGAACGCCGCAGCCGCCTCCTCGTCGTCGAGCTGGTAGCGCTCGGCAGCTTCGCGGAGTTGCAGCGCGAGCTGGTGCAGCGTGCGCAGGTACGCCTTCGCGCGCGCGAGCTGCGAGTCGTCGTTGTCGACGACTGCCGCGTTCCACGCCTCGGCCACGTAGCCGCTGACCAGATTCTCCGACGGCGGGTCGATGCGCAGGGCCAGCTCGTGCTGCATCAGGGCGGCGCTGAGCTCGTCCGCCTTGTCGGAGACGATCTTGGCAACGGCGAGCACCTGGTCAGGATCGACCGTCAGCCTTGTGGTGCCGGACGCGGCGAGCGTGGTGCCGCCGATGCCCGTCAGTGGCGTGCCGCCGCTGTCCTGCTCGCTCGACGTTGACATACCGCGCAACCCCCTGCGTCTACGGACGGTAGCCGGACACCTTCGCCAAGCGAGGCTACCAAGCTCGCACCGCCGCTGGGGCCGGTTACGACGAACTCGCTGGCAGCCCGATCTCGCCCTTGACGGCGGCGCTCGCGATGTCCGTACGGTGGTGCCCGCCTGGCAGATGCACCGAGGCGAGCCGCTCGTACGCCTGCTCCCGGGCCGAGGCGAGGTCACCACCGGTACCGACGACGGCAAGCACCCGCCCGCCGCTTGAGACGACGGCGCCGTCGTCTCGCCGCCTGGTGCCCGCGTGCAGCACGCCGGCGAGGTCCGCGCCTGTGATGACGTCGTCAACGTGCGGAAGTCCCGGGTAACCGTCTGCGGCGATCACCACGGTGACGGCCGCGCCGTCGGCCCACTCCAGCGGCGGCTGCGCTGCGAGCGTGCCGGTCGCGGTGGCGTGCAGCAGCGTCGCGAGCGGACTGCGCAGCAGCGCCAGCACCGCCTGGGTCTCCGGGTCGCCGAAGCGGCAGTTGAACTCGACCACCTGCGGGCCGTCGCTGGTCAGCGCCAGTCCGGCGTAGAGCAGCCCGGAGTACGGCGTGCCGCGCGAGGCAAGCTCGTCGACGACCGGCTGCACGACGCGCGCCACGATGTCGTCTACGAGGCCCTCCGGCGCCCACGGCAACGGCGCGTACGCCCCCATGCCGCCGGTGTTCGGGCCGCTGTCGCCGTCGCCGACCCGCTTGAAGTCCTGCGCGGGCAGCAGCGGGCGCACCGTCGTCCCGTCAACCAGGCAGAACAGCGACGCCTCCGGCCCATCGAGGAAGCTCTCCAGCAGCACGGGGTGGCCGCCGTCCAGCAGCGTCAGCGCGTGCTTGCGCGCCTCGTCGTAGTCTGGCGTGACGACGACGCCCTTGCCTGCGGCGAGCCCGTCGTCCTTGACCACCCAGGTCGGGCCGAACCGGGCCAGCGCGGCGTCGAGGTGCGCCGGGTTGTCCAACACCTCGGACGTCGCGGTCGGCACACCAGCCGCCGCCATGACGTCCTTGGCGAACGCCTTCGAGCCCTCGATGCGCGCGGCGGCCTGCGACGGCCCGAAGCAGGCGATCCCCGCCTTGCGGACCGCGTCGGCGGCGCCGACGACAAGCGGGGCCTCCGGGCCGATGACGACAAGGTCGGTGCGCCACCGGGTGGCGAGTGCGGCCACCGCGTCGGGGTCCTTCACGTCGACGGCGTGCGGCTCGGCGAGCGTGGCCGTGCCAGCGTTGCCCGGCGCGCAGGCGAGCGCCGAGATCCGCGGGTCGGCGGACATGGCAAGGACGATGGCATGCTCACGGGCTCCGGAGCCGATAACCAGGACGCGCACGGGTGCAGGGTAACGCCACAGGCGGCGGCCCATCTCGCCGACGTGCCCGTGGCTGTGACCTGCGCTGTCGATCTATGTGTCGAGTCACGTCCGGCCTGCTGTCACGCGCAGCGCGTGCTACACAGGCCGGGTGTCTACTTCTCCACGTGTGGTACTGACCGCGCTGCTGCTCGGTTCGGCGGCGGCGCTCGCGAGCTGCGGTGACGGCGGGGCGTCCGGCATGGAAGCCACGTCGACGTCGGCAACGCCGACCTCGGAACCGGCCCCAGAAACGACGACGTCAGCGCCGCCCGAGCAGGAGGAAGTCATCGTCGGCGTGATCAACAGCTTCCACAGGGCCGTCGACGCCGACAAGGGCCCTCGCGCCTGCGGGCTGCTGACGTCCGAACTGCAGGGCGTCTACGCGCGGAACCCCGGCGCGAGCACCTGCCCCGGCGGCATCGGCCAACTGCACGACGAGCTCGGCAAGACCAAGCTGTCGTCGCTGAAGTTCGCACCAGCCGACGTCGAGATCATGAAGAAGGGCAAGGAAGCCGTCGTCAGCCACGAGGCGATCGCCAAGCGCAACGGCACCAACCCCGAGAAGACGAACTCCTACAACCTTGAGCACGAGCGGGGCGACTGGAAGATCTCCTACATCGGCTGACGCCTGGGTCGCTACTGGGCGGGCGGAAGTTCCGCTGCGAAGGCTTGGCTGGGGTTATCGATGATCACAGAAGCGCCGTCGGGAGAGGTTCTCGCGCCGGTCAGCCGGGGCAAGCTACCTAGCGTGAACGGGAACGCGGCCAAGGGCAGCAATGCGAAACCGGCAAAGGCAACGCCGCCCAGCCACGGCATGCCGTCGGTGATCGCAGCCACCACCAGCGAGCAAACGAAAGCCGCTAGCCCGTCGAAGAACATGAGGGACGCGACGGTTAGCCACAGCGCCCTGGTACTGGTGCATTTCCCCGTGAACGGTCACGAGGCGGAACCCGACCTGGACATCGCACGCGGCGACGTCGCGCTGTCGAAACACTTGAAGAACTCGCTGAACGTCCTAAAGGACAAGGTCGAGGACCCGGATTTCGCACGTCTTGTCGATGACATCACCGCAGGGCGCCGGAGCCTGCGGGACATGATCGACACGCCCGTGTTCTCGCGAGCGCTCGATCCGCTTGTCGAGCAAGGAGCGGAGACGTACCGGAACCTGTCCGAAGAGGAACGTGCGGAACTCGCGAGGCAGGGCGAGGAGCAGTTCGAGCGGCTGCGCGAGGACATCGCGAACCTGCCGGAGTCGGAGCGTTCCGAAAGCGACGACGACGACGATGACGGTGACGACGAGGATTTCAGTTTCCGCTCTTGGACGCGGTGAAAGACGCTTTCAGTGCGTCCAGCGCGGTGAGTGACGCTTTCACTGCACCAACGCAGCGAAAGCGTCACTCACCGCACTACCTGACAGGCGTCACTCGTCGGTCTCGCCTGCGATGAACCGCTCGACGGCGTCGTGCGCCTCGGAGTCGGTGTACTGCACCGGCGGGGACTTCATGAAGTACGACGACGCTGACAGGATCGGGCCGCCGATGCCACGGTCCTTGGCGATCTTGGCGGCGCGGACGGCGTCGATGATGATGCCTGCTGAGTTCGGCGAGTCCCACACCTCGAGCTTGTACTCGAGGTTCAGCGGCACGTCGCCGAACGCGCGGCCTTCGAGCCGCACGTAGGCCCACTTGCGGTCGTCGAGCCACGGCACGTAGTCCGACGGCCCGATGTGGACGTCGGCCTTCTGCATCTCGTGCGGGATCTGCGACGTCACCGACTGCGTCTTGGAGACCTTCTTCGACTGCAGGCGGTTGCGCTCGAGCATGTTCTGGAAGTCCATGTTGCCGCCGAAGTTGAGCTGGTAGGTGCGCTGCAACTCGACGCCACGGTCTTCGAACAGCTTCGCGAGCACCCGGTGCGTTATGGTCGCGCCGACCTGCGACTTGATGTCGTCACCGACGATCGGCACCCCGGCGTCGGTGAACTTCTGCGCCCACTCAGGGTCGGAGGCGATGAACACCGGCAGCGCGTTGACGAACGCCACACCGGCGTCGATGGCGCACTGGGCGTAGAAGCGGTCCGCGTCCTCGGAGCCGACCGGCAGGTAGGACACGAGCACGTCCGCGCCTGACTCGCGCAGCGCAGCGACGACGTCGACCGGTGACTCGTCGGCCTCCGTGATGGTGTCCCGGTAGTACTGGCCAAGCCCGTCATAGGTATGGCCGCGTTGCACGCTGACGCCTAGCGGTGGGACGTCGGCGATCTTGATGGTGTTGTTCTCGCTCGCGACGATCGCTTCCGACAGGTCACGGCCGACCTTCTTCGCATCGACGTCGAACGCGGCGACGAACTCCACATCGCGCACGTGGTAGCCACCGAACCGCACGTGCATCAAACCCGGCACGCGCACGGTGGGATCGGCGTCACGGTAGTAGTGCACGCCTTGCACAAGGGAAGCCGCGCAGTTTCCGACGCCAACGATGGCCACCTTCACAGTCTGGCCGCTTTCGCCCATGCCGGTTCTCCTTCACTAGATGTCTAGATGTGATGTGTCGTGCGTTGTCAGCGGCGGCGCGTCAGCCGTGCTGACCGCGCTGTTCCGCTTGTTCGTGTGCGATGAGCTCGTTGAGCCACCGCACTTCTCGTTCGCTGCTTTCCAGCCCCAGCCGATGCAATTCCCTTGTGTAGCGGTCGATCCTCTTCTCGGCTCGCGCCAACGCCGCCCGCAGGCCCTCGCGCCGCTCCTCGACACGCCTGCGACGTCCTTCGAGGATCCGCATCCTGACGTCCGCGGGTGTGCGGGAGAAGAACGCGAGGTGGACGCCGAAGCCTTCGTCGTCCCACGTCTGAGGGCCTGCGTCACCGAGAAGTTCGCCGAACCGCTCCTTGCCTTCCGCGGTGAGCTTGTACACCCGCCGCGCCTTCCGGCCCCAGGTTCGGTTCTCGTGGTCGGTCGCCGTACCCGGTTCCTCCGCGATCAGTCCCGCTCGTTGCAGCCTGCGGAGGGTCGGATACACCGAACCGTAGGAGAACGTCCGGAACATGCCCAATGTGTCGTGCAGGCGTTTGCGCAGCTCGTAGCCGTGCATGGGCGCCTCGTGCAGCAGTCCGAGGATCGCGAACTCCAGCATCAGGCACCTCCTTCGCCTGCTAGAACCGTGGTGATATCCGTCCGTTCCATCGGTGCAATCTACTGGACAAGTATATCGCGCCGATACATCGAGTGCAGCAACACGAGCCGAAAGCGTCGTTCACCACATCGCGATGCGAAGTCCGAACCTGTGGTGAATCGGTCGCTGGCACGTAGGCTGTTCTCGTGCGAAACCAGCGGCAGATCGTCGACTACGCCCTGCGCCGCAGGGCGTTGCTCGCGCGGTGGCGCGCAGGGCACGTCTCCACCGACGACATCTGCGACGCGAACCCGTATCTCACAAGGGCGGCTCGGTTCCACGGCGAGTCCGTCGAGCACCCGTGTCCGGTGTGCGCCAAGCAGCGCATGGCCCTTGTCGCGTGGGTGTTCGGCGATGAGCTCAAGCACGTGTCCGGCTCGGCGCGGAAGCCGGACGAGCTCGAACGGATGGCCGACCTGTTCGCGGAGTTCACCGTTTATGTCGTCGAGGTGTGCCTCGCATGCCGCTGGAACCATCTCGCGCTGTCCTATGTTGTCGGCACCGGCGAGCCGGGAACGCGCGCCCCGGCTCCTCGCAGCCGACCTCGAAAGTCCGCCACGCCGTGACCTCCAGCGAACCCGCGAATCGACTCCCCAGTGCCGCCGCCCATCCGCGGTGTGCTGACAATGTTCACCCTGGAGACTGATTCGTGACAGACGACGGCAGCGCAGGACGGCGATTCATGGACGGCGACGCGAACTGGCCTGGTAGTGACCAAGACCGCGGCCCTAGTCCGCGCTGGCCAGGCGACGACCCGCGCTGGCCAACCGGTGCGGAGCAGGGCAGGCGGCGGCCACCGCAGCAGGGGCCCGGCGGCGAGCGTCCGCCGAGGCAGAACCGTCCCGCCCGCGATCCGCGCCAGCAGCAGGGACGGCCAGCAGGCCCGCCGCCGGACGGTCGCGCCCGCCCGCGCAGGACACCTCCGCCAGGCGGGCCCCCGCCCGCTGGTGGCTGGCCTCCCGGACAGCCGCCGGCAGGCAGGCAGCCCGGCGCACCCCCGCCGGGGCGACCCCCTGGACCGCCACCCGGCGCCCCGCCGCAGGGACGGCCGCCCGCAGGGCAGCCACCGGACGACCCGTACGCGACCGAGATGTTCTCACCCCTTAACAGGGGTGCGGACGCCGAGCCGCCCGAGCCGGAGCTGCTGACCCATCGGATGCCGGGCGACCCGATATGGCACGACCCTCCCCCTGACGAACAGATGACCGCGTTCGTCACCAACTACGAGCAGGACCCGGACATGCCGGGCGACCCTGGCAATGCTCCCTTCGACGACGGCCTCACCGCGAAGCAGAAGCGGTGGCGGCTGGTCCGCAGGATCATGTACGCCGGGGTGACGGCGTTCGTGCTGATCCCGATCGCGATCTTCACCGTGCTGTACTTCGTCCTTGACGTGCCGTCGCCCTACGAGATCGCCTCGCAGCAGAACAAGACGGTGACGTACAACTACGCCGA
This sequence comes from Actinophytocola sp., assembly GCA_009377385.1. Taxonomy (GTDB): domain Bacteria; phylum Actinomycetota; class Actinomycetes; order Mycobacteriales; family Pseudonocardiaceae; genus Haloechinothrix_A. Next base: position 4,434 of record WHUD01000018.1, on the reverse strand, counting down.
CGGCAGCGTGATGGCCAAGGACATGCAGGACGGCAACCGTGTCGTGCTCGAACCGGGACAGATTCCCGACAAGATCAAGTACGCCGCCTACGCCGCGGAGGACGAGACCTTCCAGACCAACGCCGGGTTCGACATCATGGGCATCCTGCGGGCCGTCAAGAACCAGCTCACCGGCGGCAGCGGTGGTGGTTCGACGATCACGCAGCAGTACATCAAGACGGCGACCAACTACGACGACTACAGCGTGACGCGTAAGGCGACCGAGATCGTCAAGGCGTTCAAGATGAGCAACCAGCTCAGCAAGTCGGAGATCATCACCGCCTACCTGAACACGATCTACTTCGGCAGGGGCGCCTACGGCATCCAGGCGGCGTCGCAGGCGTACTTCGCGAAGGACGTCGGGCAGCTGACCTCGGCGCAGGCCGCGTACCTCGCAGGCATCATCCAGGCTCCGAGCAACGGCGACGACCTCTCCTACGCCAAGTCCCGCTGGACCTACGTGATGGACCAGATGGTCGCGAACAAGTGGCTGCCGGCGTCCGAGCGGTCGAAGGCGACCTTCCCGAAGCCGGTCAGCGAGGAGAAGACCGAGTCGCCAGGGTTCGAAGGCTCGCGTCGTAACCTCAAGTCGGCGATCGGGTCCGAGCTGGCGTCGCTCGGCTACTCGGAGGAGCAGGTCCGCACGGCCGGCTACACCGTCCACACCACCATCAACAAGCGGGCGCAGCGCATCGCGGAACAGGTGGTGAAAGACGTGATGAAGGGCCAGCCGAAGAAGCTGCACGAGGCGTTCGTCGCCGTCGACCCGACGTCGGGCGGGGTAAGGGCCTACTACGGCGGGCCGTACGACGAGACCGACTACATCAACTGGGCGAGCAAGGGCAGGAACCCCGGCTCGACCATGAAGGCGTTCGACTTCACCGCCCTGCTGAAGCAAGGCAAGGGCGGACCCTACACGACCTACGACGGCACGTCGCCGCGCAAGTTCGGTGACGTCCTCGTCCGCAACTCCGAAGGCGAGCAGTGTCCCGACTGCACCGTGATGGAGGCGATGAAGCGCTCCGTCAACACGGTGTTCTTCGACATGGTCTTCAACGACGTCGGCCCGCGCGCCGTGGTCCAGGCGGTCAAGGACGCCGGGATCAGCAACAACTCCTCCGTCAGCGACCTCGACGGCAACATTGCCATCGGTGGTGGGGACAACAAGATCACCCCGCAGGACATGGCTTCGGCGTACGGGACCTTCGCCGCGGACGGCGTGCAGCGCGGCTCGCACCTGGTAAGCAAGATCACCACGCCGGACGGCGACGTCATCTACCAGGCGGATCGCTCTGGCAAGCCGGCGTTCGCCCCAGACAGGCAGAAGAGCAAGCAGATCGCGGGCAACGTGACCATGACGCTGGAACCGGTGCTCGCCCACTCGGAGCTGCGCTGCGCGGATGGCCGCGACTGCGCTGGCAAGACCGGTACCCACGAGGCGCCGGGCCACCCCGGCGAGAACTCGCAGGCGTGGATGGTCGGCTACTCGCGCCAGATCTCGGCGGCCGCGTACGTCGGCGACGGCGCACTCAACCCGATCAGGGACTCCTACGGCTCCCCGATCTACGGTTCCGGCCTGCCAGGCTCGATCTGGGAGCAGTTCATGAACCGCTACCACGAGGGACTGCCGGAGTTGCCGTTCCCCGAGGTCGAGGTGATGGGCGAGCCGCCGCCCCCGCCGCCTGAGCCGGAGACGACGACGACCGTGCCACCCAGCGAGGAGCCGGAGGAAACGTCGCGGCCGAAGCCGACTCCGCCCGGCAGGCCGGAGGAGACGACGACCACAACGACGCCGCCGACCACGACCGAGGACGACGACGGCGGCAGCATCTTCCCCGGCAATGGCAACGGCAGGCCGACCGAGGAAGAGCAGACGACCGAGGAAGAGCAAGAGGAAGGCTGACGCGAGCGGGTGCGGGGCCGGGCGCGTGTCCGGCCCGCACCCGCGTCGCGTGGCGCGGTAACTTCCTGACGTGCCTTCCCCCTCAGCGCGCCCCTGGCTCGGCGAACACACCCGGAGCGAGGCCGACCGGGTGATCCCGACCTGGACCGAGCCGCTCGCCGCGGCCGCGAGCAAGCCGATCGGCGGACCGCTCGGCGCGCACGCCCTCGTGGGGCGGCACTGGTTTTGGACGCCGCTGCGCGTTGTGCTGCTGCTCGCCATCGTGACGCTGACGTTCTCGTGGTTCGGCAAGGCGGCCTGCATCCAGCAGACCGGCAGCGATGACGGCGCGGCGAGCCTCGACTGGAGTTCGAGCCGCCAGTACGTCGCGATGTGCTACTCAGACGTCGTGCCGCTGTATGGGGCGGAGCGGCTGGACCAGGAGCGGTTCTTCCCGTACCGCGACGGCTGGCTCGAGCTGAGCAACGGCGACGGCGGCATGACAAGCGTCACGATGTACGGCAACGGCGAGTGGTATCGGGTCGCCAGCGACGTGACGGGTGTGGACGCCACCGGCTCCGAGTACGAGATCACGCCACAGAACCGGTTCGCCGTTGACGGCGATCAACTGCGGTTCGCGAACGGCCACGTTGTCGACCTCGCCGAGGGGGACGAGGTCCGGTTCATGGAGTACCCGGGGCTGACCGGGCTGTTCCAGTGGGCCATGGCATCGACGACGCATGCGTGGCAGGACGGTGTGCGCGCGGGCATCCTGCCCGGCGCGATCCCGGTCGCGATCTACTTCAACCTCAGCGCGCTGTTCCTGGCGTTCGCGTGGCTGGCGACGGTGTGGTCGGTCGCAAGGACCGGCCGCCGTCGGCCGTGGGACGCCGCGCTGGTCGCGCTGTCACCGCTGGTGGTCGCGCATGCCTTCACCAACTTCGACACCCTCGCCACGGCCTGTGCCGCCGGCGGCGTTCTCGCCTGGTCCCGACGACGACCGTGGCTGGCCGGTGCGTTGCTCGGCATCGGCGCCGCGTTCAAGCTGTACCCGTTGTTCCTGCTCGGGCCGTTGCTCGTGCTGTGCCTGCGTGCGGGAAAGTTGCGCGCCTGGACGGGGTGCGCGCTCGCGGCGATCGGCACCGCCGTCGCGGTCAACCTGCCACTCGCGCTGCGCTACCCCGACGGCTGGTACGAGTTCATCCGGCTCAACAGCGAACGCGGCATGGACCCCGACTCGCTCTACAACGTGGTGCGGGTGTTCACCGGCTGGGGCGGCTTCGACGGTCCGCTCGCGCCCGGTCAGACGCCGACGACGTTGAACACCGTCGCCGCCGTTCTGTTCCTGCTGTGCTGTGCCGCCATCGCGGCGGTGGGGTTGTCCGCGCCGGTGCGGCCAAGGGTGGCGCAGTTGGCGTTCCTGGTGGTGGCGGCGTTCCTGCTGACGAACAAGGTGTGGAGTCCGCAGTTCTCGCTGTGGCTGGTGCCGCTCGCCGTGCTGGCGATCGGGCACTGGCGGCTGCTACTCGGCTGGATGACGATCGACGCCCTGGTGTGGGTGCCCCGGATGTACTTCTACCTCGGCGTGGACAACATGGGTCTGCCCGAGGAGTGGTTCCTCGGCGCGGTCGTGCTACGGGATCTCGCCGTCGTGGGGCTCTGCGCGTTGATCGTGTACGAGATCTACCGGCCGAGCGCGGACCCGATGCGGGCTGGCGGCGAGGACGATCCGGCAGGCGGTGTCCTCGACCGTGCCCGCGACGTCGTGACGCTCGGCCTAGGCCGCCCCAGCACCGACCGGACGCCAGTGCCCGTCGGGGCGGACGACGGCGGCCCGGACGACGGCGGTTCCGGTGCGGATGGCGGCGGCGCGAGTGGCGAGGGTCCGGATGGCACTAGCGGCGGGGCCGGTCTGGACAGCGCTGGGGGCGCCGCGCCCCGATAGTTCGTGTCCCCCATTCACGACGCCGTGTCCCGCGCTGGAGACGCCGTGTTCGTCGCACAGGACCGTGTGTCCCTCGTTCCCGGCGCCGTGTTCCTCACTCATGACCGCGTGTCCCGCGCTGGAGACGCCGTGTTCGTCGTTCCGACCCGTGAGTTCAACGCTCGGGTGCCTGAGTCGGGCGCCAGTGGCTTCGGGCGGGCCCGCGCGCCACACGACGTCCTGAGTGCCGCACACAGCGTGCTGGACGTCGAACACGCCGTCCGGAGGGACGAACACGGCGTCTGGAAAGCGGGACACGACGTCGGGGCCGGGGGACACGACGCGCGAGGCGGCGCGCCAGACGGTCAGCGGGGTCAGCGGGTGGTGGCGATGGTCTTTCGGAGGTAGGCGATGTCGTCCGCCTGGCCCTCAGCGGGGGTCTCCACGATCACGGGCGCGCCAGCGGCTGCCGCGACGTCGGCCAGGACCTGGGAGTCGATGGTGCCGTCGCCGCCGACGACGTTGCCGACACTCGTGCACGCCATCGTTTCACCGTTTATCGATCAGGAGGGGGGGGACGAGCGCATCG
>WHUD01000189.1 GCA_009377385.1 Actinophytocola sp. | reverse complement strand
CGGCAGCACTACCGGATCGTTGACGCGGCGACCGGCGTGCTGGAGGAGGGCTATGTCCAGGTCGCCGACATGGTGGCGCGCCAGCCGTGGCTCGGCGACGACCCGACCATTCCGGCACAGGTCACGGCCCGCTACGACCAGGCGCCGACGTCCCAGGCTCCCGGCGGCGCGGCCGTGTGACGCGCTCATGAGTACGGTGATCGTGGTGGGCTCCGGCCCGAACGGCCTCGCCGCTGCGGTGATGCTGGCCAGGGCGGGGCTGTCGGTGATGGTGCTTGAGGCAGCCGACGAGATCGGCGGCGGTACCCGCACCGGGGAGCTGACCGTGCCCGGTGTGCTGCACGACCACTGCTCGGCGGTGCACCCGATGGGGATCGGCTCGCCGTTCCTGCGTTCGCTCGACCTGGAGCGTTACGGCGTGCGGTGGTGTTGGCCCGAGGTGGACCTGGCGCATCCGCTGGATGACGGTGACGTGGGGGTGTTGGTGCGCTCCCTCGCGGACATCGCGGCCGGGCTCGGCCCGGACGGCGACTCGTGGCGGTCGCTGTTCGGGCCGCTGGCCGATGGCTTCGACGACCTCGTCGAGGACCTGCTGCGGCCGATGGCACACCTGCCCAAGCACCCGGTCCGGCTGGCCCGGTTCGGGCCGCGCGCCCTGTTGCCTGCCACGGTGCTGGCGCGGCGGTTCCGCACCGACAGGGCAAGGGCGTTGTACGGCGGAGCGGCCGTGCACGTGTACCATCCGCTGACCCAGCCTGCCATGGCGTCGCTCGGTCTGATGATGGTCGCGATCGCGCACCGCTACGGCTGGCCGGTGCCGGAAGGCGGGTCGATCACGATCACCCATGCGCTCGCCGCGATCCTCACCGAGCACGGCGGCAAGATCGAGACCGGCGTGCGGGTGCGGTCGCTCGACGAGCTGCCGCCTACCGACTTCGTCATGCTCGACGTCGAGCCAGGAGCGGCAGCCGACATCCTCGGCGACCGTCTGCCAGCGCGGGTCCGCCGGGCCTACCGGCGGTTCCGGCGTGCCCCTGCGGCGTACAAAGTGGACCTCGCGGTGCACGAGGGCGTGCCGTGGCGCAACGAGTCATGCCGGAAGGCGGGCTCGCTGCACCTCGGTGGCACGCTGGAGGAGATCGTCCAGACCGAACGCGACATCCACGATGGACGGATGCCGGAACGCCCGTTCGTGCTTGTCGGGCAGCAGTACCTGGCCGATCCGAGCCGATCGGCGGGCGACGTCCATCCGATCTGGACGTATGCGCACGTGCCACACGGTTACCCCGGCGACGTCACGGAGGCGGTGATCCGCCAGCTCGAACGATTCGCACCCGGCGTGCGGGAGCGCATCGCGGGGATGTCGGTGCGGTCGGTGCCGCAGATGGCCGCGTACAACCCGAACTACGTCGGCGGCGACATCATCACCGGCGCGAACACCCCGGTGCAGTTGGTGATGCGGCCCCGGATCGCGCTTGACCCGTACCGCACCGGTGTCAAGGGCGTGTACCTGTGCTCCGCCGCGACCCCGCCCGGCGCCGGGGTGCACGGCATGGGTGGCCACAACGCCGCGACGTCCGCGCTGCGTGCGCTATGACCCCCGGCTGGCCAACGCGCGGACCCGCCGTCGCTGACCAAGCTGGAACGACAACATTCGCCGTCGACAACGAGGAGCGTCCATGACCATCGATCGCGTGATCTCCCACGGCAACCGCACCGGCTTCGGCAGCTGTCCGAGCAGGGCCTGCGGCTGGACTCGTTCCCGATGAAGCTGTTCGCCAAGGGCAACGGCAAGTTCTGGGACCCGGCCGATATCGACTTCTCGCAGGACGCGGCCGACTTCGCGGCGATGACCGACGATGAGCGGGAACTGACCTGTACGCTTGCCGCGCAGTTCATGGCGGGGGAGGAATCGGTCGCGCAGGACCTGCAGCCGTTCCTCGCCGCGATGGCCGCCGAGGGCAGGCTCGCCGACGAGACCTACCTGACGCAATTCCTGTTCGAGGAAGCCAAGCACATGCAGGCGTTCCGGATGTGGTTCGACGCCGTCGGGCTCACCAGCGACCTGCATACGTTCGTCGAGCGCAGCGACCCGACCGGACGATCTTCTACGAGGAGCTGCCGCGCTCGTTGTACGCGCTCGGCGACGACCCATCGCCTGCGGCGCAGGTCAGGGCGTCGATCACCTACAACCACATCGTGGAGGGCACGCTCGCGCTGACCGGCTACTTCGCCTGGGCGAAGGTGTGCCACAGCACGGGCATCCTGCCCGGTATGCAGGAGCTGATCAAGCGCATCGGGGACGACGAGCGCAGGCACACGGCCTGGGGCACGTTCACCTGCCGCAGGCACGTTGCCGCAGACGACGCGAACTGGAACGTCGTCGAGGAGCGGATGCAGCAGCTCATGGAGCCTGCGGTCGGTCTCATCTCGATGCTGTTCGACCAGTTCCTCTGCGAGATCCCGTTCGGGCTGCGCGTTGAGGAGATGACGGAGTACGCCGTGGACAAGGTCGGCAGGCGGTTGCACTCCATCGAGGGCGCCCGGGGCAAGGACGTCACCGAGATCGACGCCGACGCGACGCCGATGCGGCTGGAGGACGCCTTCGCCGAGGAGGACGCGGCCGAGACCGGCAGGCGCCTAACCGCCACCGCCTAACCCCGTGTCCCTCGCTCCCGACGTCGTGTCCCCCGTCTAGGACGTCGTGTCCCTCGTTCCGGACGCCGAGTTCGCCATTCGGGCCAGGGAGCCGCCCACCGGAGGTGCGACTCGCGCCCACGACGGTGCGACTCGCCACGCCGGACGGTGCGACTCGCGCTACCGGAAGGTGCGACTCGCGCGACGGCGGCGGCGCCGAGGACGACGAGCGCCAGCACTCCTGCGGCGACATTCAGCACGGCGTAGCCCCAAAACGCGACGACGGCACCACCAGCGACGCCAGCCAGGGCGGCGAACAGTCCCATGACCAGGTCGGACGCGCCCTGGGTCGCTGGCCGCTCCGCGAACGGGACGACGTCAACCAGCAACGCGGAGCCCGCGATCAGGCTGCACGACCACCCCAGCCCCAGCAGGAACAGTCCCACGACCAACCCCGTCGAATGCCCCTCGGGGGCGGTACCGGATAGCGCGACCGCAGCCAACAGCAGCACTGACCCCGTCGCCAGCATTGGTGCCCGACCCAGCCGGTCGGTGAGCCAGCCGACCAGCGGCGAGAACGCGAACATCCCGAGCACGTGCACGCTGATGACGAACCCGATCACGGTCAGATGCGCGCCGCCGTTGTTCATGTGCACCGGCGTCATCACCATCACGGACAGCATCACGCCGTGCGACACCGCGATCGCGACGATCGCCGCGATGGCCTGCGGGCGTTGGGACACCACCGTCCACACCCGCCGCAGCCCGACGCGCGACGTCGTGTCCTCCCCGCGCGCGGCCGCGTGCTCGCGCGCGAGCAGCAGCGGGTCCGGCCGCAGGAACAGCCACAACACCCCGGTACCCACCGAGACGGCGACGAAAGCAAGCACGAAGATGCCGGTGATCTCCGGGATACCGAACCAGCGCGCCACCACCGCGCCCGGTCCGGTGAGGTTCGGCCCGACGACCGCGCCCAGCGTCGTCGCCCAGACGACGACCGCGAGCGCGCGGGCCCTGCTGCCCGGTTCGGCCAGGTCGGTGGCCGCGTAGCGCGCCTGGCTGTTCGCCGCCGTCGCCCAGCCGATCGCGAACGTGCCCGCCAGCAATGCGGTGAACGACGACACCACCCCCGCGAGCACGCACAACCCGGTGCCGAGCGCACCGATGCCGTAGCCGGTGACGAGACCGACGCGCCTGCCCCGCACGCCCATCAACCGCGCGAGCACGAACGCGCCCGCCGCGGCGCCGACGACCTGTGCCGTCTGCGCGAGACCAGCCAACGCCGCCGAACCGAGGATCTGCTCGGCAAGCAGCACCGCCACCGCCGCACCCGACGTCACCGCGAGCCCGCCGAGCGCCTGCCCCGCGACCAGCGTGCGGATCGTCTTGCGCTGCACAGCGGCGCTCGACGACACCGAGACGTCGTGGGTCGTCACCTCAGGCCTCCTTCAGCGCGTCGGGCAACTGCTGGCGGGACGAGATACCGAGCTTCTCGTACGTATGCGTCAGGTGGACCTCCACCGTACGCAGCGTCACAAACAACGCCTGCGCGATGGCCGGGTTACTCAGGCCGTCCGCCGCGATCCGTGCCACCCGCAACTCGCTGGGCGTGAGCGCGTCGACGCCGGTGCGCACCAGCCGCCGAGGCCGCGCGCCGGTCGCGCGCAGTTCGGTGTGTGCGTGCTCGGCCAGCGCAGACGCGCCGCACCGCGACGCCAGCTCCATGCCCTGCCGCAACGACGTCCTCGCCTCGGACCTGCTGCCGTTCCTGCGCAGCGCAGCGCCCAGCTCGACCAGCGAGCGCGCATACTCTAGCTGGGCGGGGGACTCCGCGAGGACCGCCGCGCTCTTCCGCAAACGGGCGAGGTCGCCGGTGGCAAGGCCCACCGTGCCCAGCGCGGTGCCGATCGCGCGGGGTGCGCCCCAGCGCCGGGCGAACCGCAGCTCTTCGCTCGCCAGCCGCAACGCCTCGGGCTGGTCGCCGTTGCGCAGCAACGCCAGGGCCAGCCACGACCGGTACGGCAGGATCGCCGGGTTCCACGGCCGCCAGCACTCCTCGCCGCGCCTGCCCAGCTCGGTGAGGTCCGCGATGGCGTCATCGATGCAGCCCTGCGCGAGCCGCAGCCGTCCCCTGCCGAACAGCCCCCAGTTCTCGGTGATCTCCAGCGCGATGTCGCCGTCGAACCGCGCTTGCCTGAGGACGTCGTCGGCTTCGGCCAGCTCGCCGCGTTCGACCAGCACCTCGATGAGCAGTCCCGCCGCCATCCGCGCGGGCAGTAACCCGGCGTCGAGGCCCAGCTCGCAGGCGGATCGCGCGTCGCTCTCGGCGTCGCGCAGCGCGCCCTCGTACCGCCGCACCAGCGCGCTGACCAGGTACGCGCGCACCGCGGCCACCGGCGATCCGAGGTGGCGCGCGTCATCGACCATGGCCGCCGCGAGCGGGCGCGCATCGCCGAGGTGGTCGGCGTAGATGAAGGGGAAGAGCGCGATGACCCCGATCCCGGACGACGACAGCGACAGGTCGGTGAGCAGGCCCTTGTCGAAAGCGCGGCGGGCAAGGGCGACGGCGTCGTCCGAGCTGCCTGCGGTGCGCAACGACCGCTCGGCGCCCATCGCCCCGAGCAGCGCGCGTTCCCCGCCTGTCTCGCCTGCGACCGCAGCGCCGACGTCGAGCAGGTCGCCGAGCGATCGATAGGCAGCGGCGTCCATCATCGCGGCTTGGTGTCGCTCTGCGGTCAGCCACGCCGTGAGGTCGACATCGACGTCGAGCGCGTCACGCCGCGCGTCGTCCTGCACCGCGACGGCCTCGGCGAAGCGACGGCTCTGGAACAGCGCGAGGCCGAGGTCGCGGCCGATCTCCGCACGCAGGCGCGGGTCATCGGCCAGCCGCCGCGCGTCGGACAGGGTCCGGACGGCGGCGTCGACCTCCCCCGCGCGGAACTCCGCGACGCCTAGTTCGTGCAGCACTGCCACCCGGCCGACCTGACCTGGCGGCTCCCGCAGCGCTCTGCGCAGTGCGGCGACGGCCGCCGACGGCTCGCCGTGGCCCATGGCGCGGGTGGCCGCCTGCCGCAGTGTGTCCACCACCCACTCCTGCGCGGCGGGTGGCGCGGCGAGCAGGTGCAGCGCGATGCGTTCGACCGGTCGTTCGTCCGCCGCCGTCAGCCGTGCGGCTTCGGCGTGTGAGAGTGCGCGTTCTGGTGCGGGAATGCGGTCCCGGATCGCGGCCCGCACCAGCGGGTGCACGAACTCCATTGGCAGCTCGTCGCGCAGGATGTCGTGTCCGATCAGGACGTCGGCCGCGTCGGCGGCCTCGCGCGGGGACAGCCCGGCGAGCTGGGCGACCTCTGTCAGCTCGGACTCCGTGCCAAGCACCGACAGCGCTCTCGCCAGCCGCACCGCAGGGGTGGGCAGCGTGCCGAGCCTGCGGAGGATCGTGGTCGACACCGCGTCCACCGCGAAGTCCGCGATCGACGGTGCCGCCGAGGTCTCCGGCGGCACACCGGCGTCGGCGAGCGCGTCGACCAGCGTGACGCACAGGAACGGGTTGCCAGCCGTTGCCGCCGCGCAGGCCCGGCTGAACTCCGGGTCGGGCGGCGTGCCGTACCGGGCCTCGACCAGCCAGGCGATGCCGTCGTCGGACAGCGGCGCCAGCGGCAGCTCGACCGTGCCAGGCTCGGTGAGCAGTGCGTCCAGCAGCTCGGCGCGCCGGGACGTCGCGGTCGGCCGGGTGCCGGTGAGCAGCAGTACCGGCAGGTCGGCGACCCGACGCGCCAGGTAGGCGAGGAACCGCAGCGAGGCCTCGTCGGCCCAGTGCAGGTCGTCGACCAACAGCATGAGTGGGGTGGCGCTGACGAGATTGACCGACAGCCAGTACAGCCCGTGCACCATGGCGAAGGGGTCCGCGCTTCGCTTGCCGGGTGCGAGGTCGAGCACGGGCGCCGCCAGCCGCGCGGCCCCGGTCAGCAGCGTCGCTTGCTCGGCGGAGTCCATCGTGCGCAGCGGTTGCTCGAAAAGCTGCCGAACGACGCCGTACGGGTAGTCGGCCTCCAGCTCGCCGCCGCGAGCGGGCAGGCAACGGAGCCCGGCCTGCCGTGCGATGTCGCGTGCGGCGTGCAGCACCCGGGACTTGCCGATGCCGGCGGGCCCGACGACGGCGGCGCAGCGGCCGTGTCCAAGGGCGGCGGCGGTGACGAGCTCACCGAGCCGAGCGAGTTCGGTATCTCGTTCGACCAGCTCCGGGGTGCCGTGCGGCCTCACCACACCACCATTTCACCACATTTCGGTCATATCAGGCGGATAAACGGTCGCACCACGACGCGAATGACGTCGTCGCAGGCGCACGCTGGGCGTCGCTTCGACCAAGGACGTTCCGATGAGCAGTTACGTTCTCTTACACGGTGGGTGGGCAGGCGGTTGGGTCTGGGAGCGCGCCGTGGAGCCGCTGCGCGCCGATGGACACCGGGTGGTCACGCCTGATCTGGCGGGACACGGCGCTGAGGGCCTGCCGATGATCAACACGCTCAGGTTCCGGGCGGGTTGAGGGTGTAGTTC